>JAIQEX010000033.1 GCA_020073615.1 Terriglobia bacterium | reverse complement strand
AGGGTTATGCGCCGGTGATGCAACCGGCGCTGTGCTGAAGGGCCTCCCGCCTGGTCTCCAGGGCTGTGCATAGAAATTTATGCAGCGCCCGCAAGCGCAACGAAGCAAAGAGCTTTGGTGCAAGGCTGGGCGGGGACGGACGCTTGGGAGGGAAATGGAGCAGCGAAAAAACCGAACGACCTTACTCAGACGCAGACTGCATCAACCGAACGGACCCGCGCCCGGACCCTGTTCGTGTGCATAATCCAGGTTCTATCAAAAATGTTTGGGATGGAGGGCCCGAGTCCCGCAGCCTAAAGCCCTGCCGCTGCCCTCCGCGTGGTAAATTCCGTTCGGCCGCGCACGGAGATCCCGAGATGCCCTATGAAAGCACGTCAGTTAGCCCCTGAATTTTGCGCCGGAAAGTAGCTAGAGACTCAGGCAAGGGGCACCTCCAGTCCTAACGTATACCAACGTTAGGATTATAGCGACAAAAAAAGAAAACTGCTGAATCCCGCCTTGTGCGTCGCACACCCTATTGGCCGGTCGCAGTTCGAGCGGCTGCGTCCCCCTTCTGCGCCGACCGGTCTGCGTATAACATTTCCCTGGCAGGGCTCATTGCAGTCTCCGTGGCCGCCGAACTGGCCGGCGCGCCGTTTCTTCCGAAAGCGGCGCGCGCACCGGCGCCTGCGGAGGGATCAGAAGTATAATCCGGGTTAGATCGTTGGTGATGGAGCCCGCCATCAACCGTCTCGAGGCGCGTCTCGGGAATGATAGCTCCTACCTGTTGTGAGCTATGACCCTGAGAACCGAAGGCGGCGATTCCGGCGATACCAGGCACTCCTCCCTTTCGCCGCTGACGCACGTGCTTGACCTGGTCGGCGAGGTGGCGGCGCGCCACGAGATTACCGCACTCGCCGATCTGCTTCGGACGGCACGGGCCGCGCTCGCCCAAGACGAGATCGCAATCGCGGTATTGGGGAGATTCAAGGCCGGTAAGAGCAGCTTCCTGAATCATTTCGTGGGCCGCGGCATCCTGCCGGTGGGCGTGGTTCCCGTTACGGCCGCGATTACCGAGCTGCGCTATGGCCCGAGGGAACTGGCACGGGCTCGTTTCCAAAATGGCGGCGAACTTGAGATTCCGCTCGACCGGATCGGCGATTACATCTCGGAAAAGGAAAACCCGGAGAACGTCAGGCAAGTCGCGCTGATCACCGTGGAACTGCCGGAGCTGCGGCGATTGCGCGGTTTGATGCTTGTCGATACCCCAGGCCTGGAGAGCGCGCTCGCGCACAATACCGAGGCATCGTTGAACTGGCTGCCGAAGGTGGGCCTGGCACTGCTGGCGGTCAGCGTCGATCCGCCCCTGACGCAGCGGGACATCGACCTGCTGAAGAGCATTTATCAGTACACGCATAGCGTCGCCGTCCTGCTGACCAAAGCCGATCTGGTGAGCGGCGGCGAACTGGCCGAAGTGATCTCCTTCGTAGACGCCCAGCTTGCCCAGGCCTTTTCCGCACCGCCGCCGGTCTTCCCGTACTCGACGATGCCCGGTTTCGGCCAGTTCCGCGAGGCGCTGGAACAGACGCTGATCGCGGGGACGCTGGGGCGCTTCGCCGGGGAGCGCGAACGCATCTGCGCGCGGAAGATCGACACCCTGCTGCGGGAGTGCGGGGACTTCCTGGCCCTCAGTCTCAAGTCGGCAGAGTCGATCGAAGGGCAGCGGCAGGAGCTGAGCCTGGTGGTGGGCGAGAAAGCACTTGTCGAAGAAGTGAAGTCGGAAATCCGGCTCGTGGTGCGCCATGCCGCGGCGGGAACGCGGTCCACGGCCGCCGGCCGGCTCGAGGCCCACCAGAGCGAGTTGGAGCACGCGCTGTCGCGGCGCCTGGAACGCGAATTCCGAAAATGGTCCGGGAGCCTGGGCGCCATGCTTGCCTCCTTCGAACAGTGGCTCGCGGCCGCCCTATGCGAGGAGCTTACCGCGGTTTCCGTGCACGAACGCACGCTCCTGGTGGCGCCCTTGCACCAGGTCCGGAAGCAGGCGTTTCGCGCGTTGCAGCAATTCCGCGACCGGTTGTCGGAGCGCACGGAGCGGTCGTTCGGTGTTCCGTTGCGGACTACCGAGCCGGAAATCGACGTAGTCGAGCCGGGCACGCCCGATATCCGGGTCGGCCGCGTGTTCGACAGAAACTGGGAGCTCCTTTCTCCCGTGCTGCCGCTATGGGCGATCCGCGGCGTGGTCCAGCGCCATTTTGCCCGCACCGTGCCGTATGCGATTTACCAGAATCTCAGCCGGCTCGCCACCCAGTGGGAAGAGAGCATCAACGATGCGCTCGGCCGCGTGGAGCAAGAAGCCGGGCGGCGGCTGGATGAATTGATGGGAACCGTGAAGCGGCTGCTCGAGAGCGGCGGCCCGGAGCGGGCGCCGCAGCTCCGGTCGGATCTGGACCGCATTCGCGCAGCGCGGGAATCGCTCGACCGCGGGCCGGAATGAGCGGAAGGCGTGTATGATGCAAATGTTGAGCAGGTACCTGTTGGTGGCGATCGGCGGAGGTACGGGAGCCTTGGCGAGGTACGTGGCGGCGTCCGCCATCATGACCCGCTTCGGCGGGGCGTTTCCGCTGGGCACGCTGGTCGTCAACGTAACCGGATCGTTCCTGATCGGTCTGTTGATGACCCTGCTGACGGAACGATTCCACGTGGACCCGCGCTGGCGGCATCTGCTGGTAGTGGGATTCCTGGGCGGGTACACGACGTTTTCCACTTTTGAATGGGAGACCTATGCCGCGGTCCGCGAGGGCGGGCTGCGGACCGCGGCGCTCAACATTGCGGCCAGCGTGACCCTGGGCTATGCGGCCGTATGGCTGGGGTCGATGCTGGCGCGGCGGTAGGGGCAGATACCTCGCGGTTCGATTCGTTGTATACTGGCCCGGAATTCCGCATTTTGAGGTGTCCTATGAAAACTCGTTTCGCCGTGCTTCTGGCGTTGCTCTCGGCGCTGGCATTCCCCGCCGCCTCGCAGGAGACCCCCTCCGCCACGCGTCTCACCAACGACCATTATTTCGACTTCGAGCGCGTGAGCAACGCGCAGATTTCGCCCGATGGCGCGCGCATTGTCTACGCCCGCCAGCAGGCCAACCGGATCGAAGACCGCTGGGATTCCTCGCTGTGGATCATGAACGCCGATGGCAGCCAGCATCGTTTCCTGACCAAAGGCTCGAACCCGCGCTGGTCGGCCGACGGAAAACGGATTCTCTACATCGCCGAGGGCGAGCCGCGCGGCCCGCAGATCTTCGTCCGCTGGATCGATACCGATGGGCCGGCCACGCAGGTGACGCGCGCCACCGACCGGGTGGCCGACGCGCGCTGGTCGCCGGACGGCAAGGCCATCGCGTTCTCCATGTTCGTGCCGGAGAAGGACAAGTGGAACATCAGCATGCCCGCCGCGCCGCAAGGCGCCAAGTGGACGGGCGCGCCGCGCCTGGTGGAAACGCTGCACTACCGCCAGGACCAGGTCGGTTTCCTCGAGGACGGCCATACGCATCTGTTCGTGGTTTCCTCCGATGGCGGCGCGCCGCGCCGCATCACCAGCGGCAAGTGGAGCGCGGGCGCCGGCGAATTGCGCGGCGCCGTGCCCATGGACTGGACCCCCGACAGCAAGGCCATCGTCTTCGAGGCCGACAGCAGCGCGGAAGCCGATCTGCACTATCAAACCTCGCAACTGCTGGTGGCCGATATCGCCTCGGGCGCCATTCGCGAGCTGGTCGCCAAGCCCGGCTCGTGGAGCCGTCCGGCGGTCTCCCCCGATGGCAAGACCGTGGCCTTCACCGGTTACCCGCAATCGAAGCGCACGCACTCGGTGTCGGACCTTTATGTGATTCCCTTCGCCGGTGGTGAAATGCGGAAGATCAGCGGCGACTACGACCGCGATCCCCTGAACCTGCGCTGGGCGCCCGATTCGGCGGGCGTTTACTTCGACGCCGACGATCGCGGCTCCCGCAACGTCCAGTTCGCGCCTACCACCGGCGGCGGCGTGAAGCCGGTCACCACCGGCACCCACGTGCTGACCATGGACTCGGCATCCAGTGACCTGGTGGCGGCCGGTACCCGGACCGACTCCGACAATCCCCCCGACGTGGTGCGCTACAACCTGCGCCGCCCCGGAGAAATCACGAAGCTCACCAGCGTCAACGCGGGCTTGCTGGCCGGCATGCATCTGGCCAAGACCGAGGAGCTCGATTTCACTTCGAGCGGCGGCGCCAAAGTGCAGGGATGGGTGGTGAAACCGCCCGATTTCGATGCGGCGAAAAAGTATCCGCTCATCCTCGAAATCCACGGCGGGCCGTTCGCCATGTACAGCGTGGCGTTCAACTACATGTTCCAGAATTTCGCCGCCAACGATTTCGAGGTGCTCTACCTCAACCCGCGCGGCAGCACCGGATATGGCACGGCCTTCTCCGGCGGCATCGACCACAACTATCCGGGCCCCGACTACGACGACCTGCTGGCCGGCGTGGATGCCGCCATCGCCAAGGGATCAGTGGACCCCACGCGCCTGTACGTTTCGGGCTGCAGCGGCGGCGGGGTGCTTTCGAGCTGGGTGATCGGCCACACCGGCCGCTTCGCCGCGGCCGCCGTGCGCTGCCCGGTGATCGACTGGCTCAGCATGACCGGCAACACCGACATTCCGCTGTTCACCTACAGCTTCTTCCAGAAGCCGTTCTGGGAGGACCCCAGCGACTGGCTCGCGCATTCCTCGGTCATGGCGGTGGGCAAGGTGACCACGCCCACCCTGCTGATGACCGGCGCGCTCGACCGCCGCACCCCCATGCCGCAAACCGAGGAGTACTACGCCGCCCTGAAGGTGCGCGGCGTGCCCGTGAAGCTGCTGCAGTTCGAGGGCGAATACCATGGAACCGGATCCAAGCCCTCGAATTTCATCCGCACCCAGCTCTACATGATGAGTTGGTTCAAGAAGTATGTGCGCACCGCCGAGGGCAAGTCCAGCCCCGTCTCGACCGGCCCCGCCGGCGAGAACGAATAGCCGAGACCTTGCAGCGTCCGAATCCGATCTTATCGACCAGGCTGGGCCAGGCGTCCGGCCCGCGAAGCATCGCTATTGTGTCAAAGGATCAAAGACCCTTTAACTCCTAAAAAACTGCGCTTCTGGACGATAAGGTAAGGGATGTCCGACAAGCTTCCCGGACACTTAGGACCAGCTATGGGAGAACTGCAATGAGTATCCTTCGCACCGACAGAGACCTTTCCCGTACAAGGATCGGGACGGCCGTTGTCATTCTGCTGTTCGCATGCTCCGCGATCGCACACGCCCAGGAGGGGAAAGATAAGAAGAAGAAGGGCGAATCTACTCCGCCGGCTGCTACCGCCGCTCGCCGCGCCCCCCAACCCCGCGAGGCGGCCAAGCCAAAGAGTGGTCAGACCGCGCAGCAGAATACAGCCCGTCCGAACCGCCCGGACTCGGGCCGGAGCACTCGCCAGGAGACTGTCCGTCCCACCCGCCGGGACTCCGGCCAGAGCACTCACCAGGAAAATGTCCGCTCCAACCGCCGGGACCCCGTCGAGAAGACTCCGCAGGATAAAGCCCGTCCGAACCATCGAGAGAAGGTCCAGAAGACTCCGCAAAATGCTGTCCGGCCCGATCGCCCGAATACCAGCCAACCCGGTCGAGACCAGGGCCGCCCAGGCGTTCAAAATGCCGGCCAGAACACACGCCAAAATCCCGGCCGGCACCAGCCGGATTCACGCGGCGGGGACCCGCGCCCGCAGGCCGTGCGCACATCCAGCGGCGGAATGGTCCACCGGGATGCACGTGGCGAGGTCCGCCAGGTGCACACGCCGGGAGGAGCGGTAATCACCCATCGTCCGGATGGCACGCGGCACATTGAGATGGTGCGTCCCGGCAACCGGACCATCGTCACCAACTCGCACGGGCGCGGCGGCTACATCCAGCGGCCGTTCCTGGCTTCCAAGCGGCAGTATATTCAACGGACCTATTCGGTCCACGGCGTGGCCTATGCGCGAGTCTACCGGCCGGTTGTTTTCCGGGGAGTGTCCATGCACGTGTACACTCCGATGCACTTCTTCCGGCCCGCGTTTTACTCGTACTTCTATAGCCCGTGGGCGCGGCCAATCTTCTATGACTGGGCGTGGTCCGGCAGTCCATGGTTCGGCTACTACCGGGGCTACTTCACACCCTACCCGTCGTATGCGAGCCCCACATTCTGGTTGACCGACTACCTGATTGGAACCACGTTAGAGCACGCGTATGAGGCGCGGATGGAGAGTGCCGGCTTCGCCCCTGGCGGCCAGATTGGTATTACGCCGGATGTGAAACAGGCGATCGCGGAGGAAGTTGGCCGGCAGATCGAGTTGGAGAGGTCCGAAAGCCAATCGCGAGATGCGGCGTACGGAGACGGTCCCTCCATGTTCTCCGACAACGCCCGCCATGTCTTTGTGGCCTCCGATGCTCTGGAGGTGAGTTCCGGCGGGGGGCCGTGCACGATCGGCGAAGGCGATGTGCTGCAGCTCTACGGAGCGCCGCCCTCGGCCGCGGCCAACGCCGATGTCGTGGTGCTGGCCGCCAGGGGTACGGACTGCCGCCGCGGCACCATCGCTTCGGTGCCCATCCAGGACCTGCAGGAAATGCAGAACGATATGCGCGCAACCATCGATCAGGGTCTGGCGGAGTTCCAGGCCCGGCACGGCAAGAGCGGATTGCCCAAATTGCCTCACTCGGCCGCGGGCGTAGTAAACGCGTCCTTCGCCAAGAGCGTGACTCCCGATGCGAACGTCGCTACCGAGCTCACACAAGTAGCGCAGGAAGCCGAGCAGTCGGAGCGGGATGTGGTCAATCAGGCGAACGCCACGGGAGGTTCCAGCGGTCCGGTTACCATCTCCCTCGGCCAGACCATCGAGGAGGTGGTTGCGCTTCTGAGCCAGCCGGAGAAGGTGGTCGATCTCGGAGCCAGGAAGATCTACGTGTACCAGGACATCAAAGTCACCTTTACGGATGGGAAGGTAAGCGACGTGCAGTAAGATTTCGTGCAGTAAGCTTCAGGCGGTGCGGCGGATCGTGCGGCGCTCGACTTCCCGGCGCATTGTCGTCACCAGGCGGCGCAGGCCGCGTGGCCAGTCGGGGAACAGGTCGACGTACTGCAGCTCCCGTTGGATGGTTCGCGGGACACGGCAGTCGTCCAGGCGTAGCGGGACCACGAAAATTTCGTCCAGCGGAATCTGCCGGGCGCAATCGAGCGCGTAGCGGATCTCCGCCTGAAAGCCGCCTTTCTTGTTCACCGAGTGTTGCGAGAAGCAGGGCGCAAAAAACGCCGAGTTCTCGATCGCGCCCTCGATGGCGCGCGGCCAGTTCTGGCCCGGAAGCAGCTTGCGGACGTCCATCCAGGGGCTGAACCCGGCCGCTTCGAGGTCCTGGTACAGCCGCTCGGCGAATGCGGCGTCCTCTTTCACATAGGCGATGAACACCTGGGGAGTGCACGGCTCGAAGCGGAAGCCGCACCACGGATCGGGAATAAACGAGCCCAATCCATCGATCTCCACGGTCTTGCCCGCGGCCACACCGCGGATCACGATCTGCGCCAATTGTTGGGCCACGGAAGACTCAGTCACGTTTGCCCCCCTCGGGCTCAAACGACACCTGCCCGTCCGGGCCGTGCGTGAATTTGCCCAGACCCGGCAGCGGGGGCTCCTTGCCCTGGCGCAAATCCGCCAGGATCTGGCTCACCATGCGGTCCAGACGGTCGGCCGCCTCGGCATGGCTCACGCCCGATTTCCGGGCCATTCGGCGTGCAATATCCGGCTTTTTCATCTCCAATTTCACGGTAGCAATGCGATCGGGCGCCGCCGCCCCAAAAACGCCCCGATCCCCATCTAAGTTATTGAAACGAAAAGCCGCCTCGAACCGAAAAAAGCCGGCGACGGTTGTGAACGCCACATGAACCGATTTTAATTGCGGATTAAGGGATGTTTCATGTGCAGTCCGCTATCATGGCCCCAGACGAAAAATATCGTCTACCCATCCAAAGGAGAATCCGCAATGAAGAAACTGATGACGCTGATGCTTGGTCTGGCCCTGTCTCTCGGCTGCGTGTCCGTGTTCGCGCAGGAGAAGGAAGCCCCGAAGAAAGAAACCAAGAAGAAGTCCACCAAGAAAAAGTCCGCCCCCAAGAAAAAGGACGAAGAGAAAAAGGGCGGAACGACCAACTAGTCGTTTCCAGGAAGCATGTCGCTGGCAAGCCGCGTAGTGTTGTGGACCTGCGCGGCCATCCAGTGGCAGTAATCCCTCCAGCATTCTCCCTCCAATCCCACCACCCTTGGCATCCTGCCTGTGCGCCGCGTCCGCTTCGTGCCGCTCCACACTTTTTTCCATGACCTTGCCTCCGCGCACCCAACAAGCGTAACCTCCTCCACGTAAAGCGCGCCCTGATAATCAACAGTCCTATCGCGAGGGGAATGCTGATGAAGCCGTCCGGCATCATAATTTTGTCTGTTCTGATACCGATCGGGAGCGGCGCCTGGGCGCAAACCCAGCCGGCCGCCCCGCGCAGCCAGATAGCCGGCACGGTCACCGCCGTCGATGTGGCGGGCAACCAGGTGTCCTTGAAGACCGACGCGGGCGAGACGGTCGTCGTCAACACCACCGCGAAAACCCTCATGGTACATATCGCACCGGGGGAAACGGACATGCACAAAGGCACCAGGATGGCCCTGTCCGATCTCGGCGCGGGGGACCGCGTGGTGGCTATCCACCGCGGGCCCGCCGATCAGAAGACGATCGAGGCCACTTCCCTGGTAGTCCGCACCAAGGCGGATCTCGCGCAGGTGGCCAAGACCGAGCAGGAGGACTGGCAGAAGCGGGGCGTCACCGGTACGGTGACCGCGCTCGACCCTGCCGCCCGGACCGTCACCTTGAAGGCCGGCCAGAAGACCGTTACCGTTGAACCCTCGGACAAGACCGCGTACCACCGCTACTCTCCGGATTCGGCGAAGTTCAGCGATGCCAAGCCGAGCTCTTTCGGAGAGATCAAGATTGGCGACCAGGTCCGCGCATTGGGCAACAAGAGCGAAGACGGTTCCGCCGTCAAGGCGGAGAAGATCCTGTTCGGCACGTTCCGCCAGATCGCGGCCACGATTATCTCCGTCGATGCGGCCACGGGCGAACTGCGGGTCACCGACCTGGCGACCAAGAAGCCGCTGACCATCCGCGTGAATACCGATTCGGCCATGAGGAAACTGGAGCCGCAGATGGCCGCCATGCTGGCGCGGAGGTACGGCGCCGGGCGCGGCCGCGGTCCCGGAGATGCCGCCCAGGGCGGTCCGGATGGACGCGGAGCGGCGCGCGGCGGCGGCGCTTCCGACGCCCCGCCGGGCGCGATGAACCGCCCCGGTGCGGGCGCGCCGGGCCGCGGCGCGGGCGGCGGTGATATCGGCCAGCTCCTGGACCGCCTGCCGCCCATGCCGCTGGGCGAATTGAAGCCTCACGATGCCGTCATGATCTCCACCACCATGGGCAGCGACCCCACGCGGGTCACCGTGATCACTCTTCTGGCGGGAGTGGAGCCGCTGCTGACGGCATCGCCCAACGCCACGCGCGACATCATGAGCGGGTGGAACCTGGGCGGCGGCGGTCCGGGCGACGGTCAATAGTCATTTTGCATTCACTCGTGGAAAAACAATCAATGAGGGGACCATGTTCGATTTGAGGAGAATGTTTTTGTTGTTTGTGGCAGCAGCGGCGGTGTCGTTCCCCGCGGCGGCCCAGCAGACTAGCGGAACCCTGAAGGGCACGCTCACGGACGACTCGGGCGCCATCATTCCCGGCGCCGCCGTGACGCTGGCGGGCAACGGCGTGCAGAAGGCCGCGCGCACACAGGGCGACGGCAGTTACACGTTTGCCGGCCTGGCGCCGGGCGACTACACCGTCAAGGCGGCGTTTCCGGGGTTCACCGCCGTGGAAAAACCGGTGACCGTCAACGCGGGGGCCACCGTCCAGCTTCCCATCCAGATGGCCATCACCGCCGAAAAACAGGAAGTCACCGTGAAGGGCGAAGCCGGGCCGGCGATCAGCGTGGAGCCGGATAACAACGCCACCGCGCTGGTGATCAAGGGCGACGACCTGGCGGCCCTGCCCGACGATCCCGACGACCTGGCCGACGCGCTGCAGGCCCTGGCCGGCCCCGGCGCCGGACCGAACGGCGGCTCCCTCTACATCGACGGCTTCAGTGGCGGCCAACTGCCGCCCAAGGAATCCATCCGCGAGATCCGCATCAACCAGAATCCCTTCTCGGCGGAGTTCGACCGGCTGGGCTTCGGGCGCATCGAAATCCTCACCAAGCCGGGCAGCGACCGCTACCGCGGCACCCTGGGCCTGAACGACAGCAACGCGGTGTTCAACTCGCGCAACCCTTTCGTCGACAACAAACCGGATTTCTCCAGCCGCATGTACAGCGCCAACCTGGGTGGCCCCATCAATAAACGGTCCTCCTTCTTCTTCGACTTCAACCGGCGGGACATCACCGATAACGCCGAAGTGCTGGCCACGTTTCTCGACCCCCGGTCGCTGGCCGTTACCACCTTCAACCAGGCCGTCGTCACGCCCAACATGCGCATGACCATCGCGCCGCGCGTGGATTACCAGTTGAGCACCAACCACACGCTGATCGCCCGCTTCGAGTACGGCACCACGGAGCGCGACAACCTGGGAGTCGGCGGCTTCAATCTGCCGCCGCCGTTGTCGCAATCGGCCTACAACCAGGCCGGCAACAACCAGAACCTGATGCTTACCGAGACGGCGGTTCTCAACCCCCGGACCGTGAACGAAACCCGCTTCCAGTTCACGCGCAACCACACCGCCATGTCGGGCAACGAGTTCCCAACCATCGACGTGAGCCAGTCTTTCGACGCCGGCGGTAACCAGGTGGGCAACGCGTTCGACACGCGCGTGCATTATGAACTGCAGAACTACACCTCCATCGCGCACGGCACCCATACCATTCGCCTCGGCGTGCGCCTGCGCCGCGAGAGCGACCGCGCCAACAGCCCGTCGGGATTCGGCGGCACGTTCTCCTTTCTGGGCAGCGTGGGCCCGCTGCTGGACGCCAACAACCAGCCGGTGACGGATCCCGCGACCGGGCAGATCCAGACCGCGCCGCTCACCTCGCTCGAGCAGTACCGCCGCACCCTCCTGTTTCAGGGGCTGGGCGATACGGCGGCGCAGGTGCGCGCACTGGGCGGCGGCGCTTCGCAATTCAGCATTTCGGCCGGCAATCCCTACGCCAGCATCGTGCAGTACGACGCCGCGCCCTTCATCCAGGACGATTGGCGCGTGAAGCCCAATCTCACGGTGAGCGTGGGGCTGCGCTACGAGATCCAGACCAACGTCGCCGACCACCGGGACTTCGCGCCGCGCATTGGTTTCGCCTGGGCTCCCGGCACCGCGCGCAACGGGCGGCAGAAGACCGTCATCCGCGGCGGCTTCGGCTTTTTCTACGACCGCATCAATGAGAGTCTTTTCCTAAATGCTCTCCGCCTCAACGGCGTCAACCAGGTGTCGTTCACGGTCCAGAACCCGGACTTCTTCCCCAACACGCCGCCGCTTGCGGCGCTCACCGCATCGCAGAACAGCATCTTCCGCGTGGACCCCAATCTGCGCTCGGAATACCTGATGCAGAGCGCCATCGGCGTGGAGCGCCAGTTGCCGCGCAGCACCACCGCCGCCGTCACCTTCACCAACACGCGCGCCCTGCACGCGCCGCAGACCGTGCCCATCAACACTCCGCTGCCGGGCACGTTCACCGGGCCCAATACCGGCGTGCGGCCGTTCGGCGATGCCGGCAACCTGTTCCTGGATGAGTCGGGCGGCCGCATGAAGCAGGACCTCATGATGGTCAACCTGAACACGCGGTTCAACAAGAATATTTCCCTACAAGCCAACTACACCCTGAATTACGCCAACGATCTGCCGGGGACGCCCACCAATCCTTACGATTTCGTGCAGGACTGGGGACGCTCGCCGCTCGACCGGCGTCACCGCTTCTTCCTCGTCGGCTCGATCGCGGCGCCGCTCGGCCTGCGCCTCAATCCATTTCTCACCTTGCAGTCCGGCGCTCCCTACGATGTCACGCTCGGCCGCGACATTTTCGGCAACACGGAACACAACGCCCGTCCGGCTTTCGCCGCCGGTCCTCTGTTGCCGGGGCAGACCCTGGTGCCCACGCCTCTGGGCGATTTCATCAGCTACCTTCCCGGCCAGAATGTGGACCTGGTGCCGCGCGACTTTCTGACCGGCGCCGGAATGGTATCGGCGAACCTGCGCGTGGGCCGCACCTTCGGCTTCGGAGCGTCCCGCGCGCGGGGCAGCGCCATGACGCCGGGTGGCGGCGGAGGTGGCGGCCGCGGTTTTGGCGGCGATGGTGGACCGCGCGGCGGCCCCGGCGGCGGCGGCATGCGCATGGGTCCGGCAGGAGGAGGCCGCGGCGGCATCATGGGCGACACGGGCGGCGGTGCGGAGCGCCGCTACAGCGTCACGCTCTCGGTGATGTTCGTCAATATCCTGAACCACTTCAATCCATCGAATTACGTGGGCGTGATCTCTTCCCCCTATTTCCTGGAGCCGCGGGGCGTAAATACCGGCTTCGGCGGCGGTCCCGGCGGAGGCCCGGGCGGCGGCTCATCGGCCAACAACCGCCGCGTCGACATGTCGATCCGTTTCAGTTTCTAAAATTGTGGGGCGGACCCCCTGGTCCGCAGCCGGCCCCCTGGCCGGCTTTTCGGCCGGAGGCCGACGAGGGCGCCGGCCTCACCTGGTTTCATTGGCGTTAATTAATTAACAGAAAACTGATTAGCCAACAATTCAACTGCGCGCTCAATCGCTGTGCTCTCCGAGAATCCGGGGCCCGCCACCCGGAAACTATCGCTGCTAATGATGTCTCCGGCATGGTCAAAAACCTTGTAGCTCAGTGTGAGCTCACACGAAACGAGATCCTGATCGATTTGAGGCCCGCTACGAAAAGGGGAGCTCAACCGCCCCAGGATTAAATCGGATTAAATAATCAACGTGAGAGGCGTCCAGAGCGACTCCGACGAGTTCCTTGTCGCCATGGTACATGTCGTTGAAGTAACCGTGTGTTATCAGGTCGTGCTTAAAGAGATCCGTGATTAGGCGGGCCTGCCCCGGTTTGAGATGTCCATAGAGGGCTTGGTCAGGCACAATTCCTGCCGCCGAGTAGGGCGTCTCAACCACGACGGCAATATTCCGTTCGCCGGACTTCAACCTCACCGGATTAAGCAGGGATCGGAACTCTTGATCCGCACTCTCTTTGCGTCTACTCTTGGGGTTGGTGGCTTGGAGTTGTCGGCAGCGGCTGACCCCGGGGCCCTCGGTTGGTTGTTGCCAAATAGTGGCGGTATGGGCGAAAAACCGTCTATGGTACACCCTGATTCGGAAATCATGTGCCTCAGATTGGCCGAGCGTTGAATCAGTTGTTGGTATCGCTGCAGGAGTCCTCTTTCACGTGACTCTTCCGCAGCGCCATAGCGACCCATCTGTCTCGCGGCTATGAGCGCATCAAATTCCGCCTTCAAGTTCGCTGCGTCGGCGTCTTGCGAAGCCAATGCGTACTGACCCAGCGATTGCTGCAGAGCAGTATCGCACGCGAGGTTCACGCCAATAACGATATCCGCCCTCCCCTGCCAGCGAGCAATTCCTTGAGCTATGTAGGGAAAGCGCGTAACAAAGAAGGGCCACCAAGTGCCAACGACATTGTGCGCAAGCAAGAGCAATCCAAGAAAGAAGGCCAGCGTCCCCCCGATTCTCGGCTCGATTCTCCGAAGCCAAGATCCGAGTATGAGGAACGCTGCAAATGATAGGAAGGGCCAAAGCGCCCATCTCCAGGAACCTAAGTTGAACGCCAACCCCGCAGCCCAGAGAAAGATGAGTCCATACCACAATCGAGTCCAACGGAGCCATACCCGTTGATGAATCCATCTCTCGTTTGCTGGCTCGTTTTCCATCGGGAGTCCTCGGTTCACATATATTCGGGCTAAATTGCATCAGGTTTCACATTGGCGCACGGTTTTTCGAAAAGCGCCGTTGGCCGGTGCTGGGGCTACACTGGTCTCAGCTATGAAACTGCAGAGCCACACCATCACCCAGGGACGGGACCGCGCGCCGGCGCGCGCCATGCTGAAGGGCATCGGGTTCACCGACGCCGATCTGGTGAAGCCCATCATCGGCGTGGCCAATACGTGGATCGAAACCATGCCGTGCAATTACAACCTGCGCGAGCTGGCAGTGAAAGTGAAGGAAGGCATCCGCGCGGCGGGCGGCACGCCCATGGAGTTCAATACCATTGCCATTTCGGACGGCGTCACCATGGGCACGGAGGGCATGAAGACGTCGCTGGTGAGCCGCGAGGTGATCGCCGATTCCATCGAGCTGCTGGTGCGGGGGCACATGTTCGACGGCGTGGTGGCGCTGGTGGCCTGCGATAAAACCATCCCCGGCGCGGCCATGGCCATGCTGCGGCTCAACATTCCCGGCGTGATTCTCTACGGCGGGTCGATTCTGCCCGGCAGGCACAACGGGCGCGACATCAGCATTCAGGATGTGTTCGAGGCGGTGGGCGCGAACGCCGCGGGGCGCATGACCGACCAGGAACTGCGCGAAATCGAGGACCATGCGTGCCCCGGCGCGGGCGCGTGCGGCGGGCAGTTTACGGCCAACACCATGGCCACGGTGATGGAGCTGATCGGCCTCGCGCCCATGGGCACGGCCGCGGTTCCGCAGGTGGACGCGCGCAAGGACGAGGTGGCGCGGCGCTGCGGGCGCATCGTTATGGATGCCGTGCGGAACAACCTGCGGGCGCGCGACGTGTGCACGCGGGCGGCGTTCGACAACGCCATTGCCGGGGTGGCCGCCACGGGCGGTTCGACCAACGCGGTGCTGCACCTGCTGGCCATGGCGCGCGAGGCCGAGGTGCCGCTTTCGATCGACGATTTCGACGGCATCGAAGCGCGCACGCCGGTGTTCGTGGATCTCAAGCCCAGCGGACGGTTTATGGCCGCGGACGTGGATAAGGCGGGCGGCATAGGGGTGATCGCGCAGCGCCTGCTGGAGGGCAAGCTGGTGGACGGCCGGGCGCTCACGGTCACCGGCCGCACGTTCGCCGAAGAGGCGGCGGACGCGGTGGAGACGCCAGGGCAGGAAGTGATCCGGCCGCTCGCGCAGGCGCTCAAGCCGCGCGGAGGGATCGCCATACTGCGCGGGAGCCTGGCGCCCGAAGGCTGCGTGATCAAACTATCAGGCCACGATAAGAAGGTGCACCGCGGACCGGCGCGCGTCTTCGAGCGCGAAGAGGACGCCATGCAGGCGGTCACGCACGGCAACATCAAAGCGGGCGATGTGGTGATCATTCGCTACGAAGGTCCGCGCGGCGGGCCGGGCATGCGCGAAATGCTGGGAGTGACCGGGGCGATTGTGGGTGCGGGCCTCTCGGACACGGTGGCGCTGGTGACCGACGGCCGATTCAGCGGCGCTACGCACGGGTTCATGATCGCGCACGTTGCGCCCGAGGCCGCCAACGGCGGGCCCATCGCCGCGGTGGCGGAAGGCGACGCCATCACCATCGACGCCGGGCGCGGCACGATCGACATCGAGATCGATGCGCAGGAGTTGGGCCGCCGCCTGGCGCGGTGGCAGGCGCCCGCGCCGCGCTACACGGCCGGCGTCTTCGCCAAGTACTGCGCGCTGGTCTCTTCGGCGTCGGAAGGCGCGGTGACGCGGCCTTCACAGAATTAGCATGCAGTCGCCGTAGGAGTAGAACCGGTATCGGGCTTCCACCGCGTGCCGGTATGCGGCCAGCGCGAGCTCGGTGCCCGCGAACGCGCACACCAGTAGCAGCAGGCTGGTGCGGGGCAGATGGAAATTGGTGAGCAGGGCGCCGGCGGCGCGGAACTGGAATCCCGGATAGATGAAGATATCGGTTTCGCCGCTCAGGTGGCCGGTGGCGTGCGCGGTTTCGATGGTGCGCACGGCGGTGGTGCCCACGGCCACCAGGCGCCCGGCCGCGCGCATTTTCGCGGCGTCCTCCGCGGCGATGTGGTATGGCTCGGCGTGCAGTTTGGCCTGCTCCACCTGGTCCGTGTGGAGGGGCTGAAACGTCCCGAGGCCCACGTGCAGCGTGACGCAGGCCACCTCCGCGCCGCGCGCGCGACACTGGGCGAGGATCTCCGGTGTGAAGTGCAGGCCGGCAGTGGGCGCGGCCACGGAGCCCTTCTCGCGCGCGAAGACGGTCTGGTAGCGGTCGCGGTCGGCGGGCTGGTCGCGGCGCTTGATGTAGGGCGGAAGGGGCACATGCCCGATTCTCTCGAACTCGGCGAAGAGGTCGCCCTCGCCCGCGAACCGGATGGTGCGCTCTCCGAACTCGCCGCGCGCCACGATCTCGCCTTCGAGACCGCCCGCAAAGCTGATACGCTCTCCGGTCTGCATCTTCCGGCCCGGCCGCACGAGCGCCTCCCAGTCCCGGCCGCCGGGGTCCACCGGCCGCAGCAGGAAGACTTCGACTTCGCCGCCCAGGTATTCGCGCCGCTTGGGATTCTTCTTGCCGATGGGCAGGGCATGCACCCCGGCGCGACGCCCGAACAGCCGCGCCGGGAACACGCGCGAATCGTTCAGCACGAGGCAATCGCCCGCGCGCAGAAACTCGGGGAAATCGCGGAACCACCGGTCCTCCCAGCGGGTATGTGCGCGGTCGAGCACCAACATGCGCGCGCCGGCACGATCGGGCGGGGGCTCCTGGGCGATCAGCTCTTCCGGCAGATGGTATTCGAAGCGGGCGAGATCCATCCCGCCTTCACTGTAGCGGAAACAGCTCTCCCTGCTCCTCGCCCTCCCACAATTCGGGGCGGTACTCGATGGCGCCCGAGGCCAGGCCGTACCGTTCGCGAATCCGCACCACGCGCGCGCGCAGTTCGTCCTTGTATCCCCTGCCCAGGTGCGCGCCGCGAGCGTAGAGTTCGCGGTAGCGCGCGGCCAGCCGGGGAAATTCGCGCTCGTGCCGGGCCCAAGATTCCGCTGACCA
This sequence comes from Terriglobia bacterium, assembly GCA_020073615.1. Lineage (GTDB taxonomy): Bacteria > Acidobacteriota > Terriglobia > Bryobacterales > Bryobacteraceae > JADGNR01. The sequence continues at coordinate 35,065 of JAIQEX010000033.1, read as the reverse complement.
ATTATTTGCCGGCGAAGGCATCCGCCCGCAGAACGGTCTTCCAGCACTTGAGTTGCGCGACGCATTGAAAGTGCCGGTTTCGCCGATAGGCCTATTACTACCCAATATCCATGCCCTGTTCGAGCTCGTAGATGAACTTTTGATTCCTCGCGATGAAGGCTGTATAATCCGTCTTGTGTTGAGCGCCGACAATCCTGAATCCCATTTCCTCGAATCTCTTCGCTGTTTTCGCGCTTTCTGACCTTACGCACCCGACACAGAAAGCAACAGGCCGCTCCTTATAAAACTTTCCCCATTCAAGGAAATGCTCAGCCGAAGCAGGGTCGTCGCCACCCTCCTGGTCTAGGATGAAATGGCAGTGCTCTGGTATTACTGGGCAGTCAATCTTGGCGGCAGTCATAAAGAGCATCACGGGATGGGCTGTCGCATACATGAACCGCTTGAACATTTTATTTCGCGGTGAGCCAACATGAGGGCCGAGGCAGTTAAAGGCCTTCGCATCCCTCGTTAATTGGAGCCCCGAGAGCGCGCCGAGCAGGAGGGTTGGACGGGGCCACTTTGCTGGGCTATAGTAATCGCCCAGAAGACAATCGATGGCTTCTCGGTCCCGCGGGGTCAATGGGGCAGGCGGGAAGGATGGGATCCGCTTCTCGGGAACCAACTCGTTGACTCGTCCAAACACCGCTCCGTACTGTTTCTCCGGCGGGCCCCATGGAAAAAGGGAACATCGGATACCATGGACCAGCCAGAAGATCAAATACGCAAGGACATTATTCGTGCTGATGCGAACCTCGTTGCCGAACTCGTTGTCCTTAAGGCCCTCGCCTACAGCCTGGGCAACCTATGCAAGAGTCGATCCCGATTCGAAAAAGAGGTTTGCCTTCCTTTCCTGGAGTTGGCCAAGATATTTAATTAAACTAATTAAGATAAGGCGGATCGGGTAGCGATCATTCCGGAGCCCGTTCAAGATCCAGGGCAAAGGCCAGCGCGCCCTTCAGCCGCTCCAGTATCTCTGCGGAAAGCCTGCCAATCTTGCGTTCAAGGCGCACCGCTGGTAGAGATCCTAATCCTTGAACGTTGGCGACTGATTCACGATCAAGGAACGGAAGCCGCGGCAGCGGTACCTCATATGGGCTGTTCCTCCGCTGAGTCGTCAGAGGCACGTATAAGACGAGAGATCGCGGCGGGTTGGGATCCTGGCGGGAAACAATGACGACGGGACGCGTCTTGGCAGCGAGTCCCAGGTCTGCCAGCCAGATCTCACCGGGCTGGGGGGCTCATCAAGCAGGTCGAGGACCTCCTGTTCGGCGATGCGCGAGCGCGCGACATCAAGAAGGTCCTGATCGGCGAGTTCTATCACTTCCATGATGCGCTCTCTGGCCTCTGCCGCCGTCTCCGGCCTCCACGAGCGCAACCGGGCGTCCAGTTTCTCCGCCAATATGTCCACGATGGCCTCCTACCCTCGTTGCTAGTTTAGCGCCATCGACCCTCCATGATGTGGCCACGTACTCCACTACGGGGGCATGGCGGCGTTCTCGCTTTCACTTTTCTTGAGCGGGGAGCGCGTCCCACACGCTCTAAAGCGCCCGCGCCGTAAATTTCCGCTAAGGCCCGGAAGAGCGTTGCCCGGAAGTGCCCAGTATTCCGCAGCAGTGGGCGCCCAAACCCCTGGGGGAGTCGGGATCGAGGAGGAAACTTTGCGCGCCCAAACTCAATCCGCGTCGCCGGCCTTATCTTAATTAACGCCCATGCCCGGTCCGCAGCCGGCCCCCTGGCCGGCTTTTTCGGTTCGAGCGAAGAGCGGTCCAGGGGACCCGCGCGGACCAGGGGGGCCGCCCTTCCACTCCCGCTACTGTACGGATTCAAACGAACGCGTAAAGAATTTGTTTGCGCCGCCCCCCTTTCGGAAATACAATCCCAACCACAAGGGTGGAGGAATTACCATGGATCAGCTACGTTCCCTGCGGGCAGCGCTGCCTGCGCTCCTCGTATTGCTCTGCGCCAGTCTCGCCCCGGCCCAGTCGGACCTCGGCTCGATTTCCGGCTTTGTGAAAGATCAAAGCGGCGCCACCGTGCCGAAAGCCAGGGTGGCGGTCCGCAACCAGTCCGGTCTGGAACGCCAGACTGTGACCAACGAATCGGGTTACTACGCGATTACCAATGTTCCGCCGGGACTCTACACCATGTCGGTGGAGGCGGTGGGCTTCAAGAAGTATGAGGCCACGGACAACAAGCTCGACCCCAGCGCGGCTCTGACCATCGACGCCGTGCTCACGGTCGGGGCCGCCACGGAAACGGTGGAGGTGTCGGCCAGCGCGCCACCGCTGCAATCGGAATCGGCCGCGGTCAACGCCCTGGTCACCCGCCAGCAGATCGACATGCTGGAGCTGAACGGGCGCAACCCCATCGGTCTCGCGGGACTGGTGCCCGGAGCGCGCGGCGGCACGGCATCGGCCCTCAGTTTCAACTTCAGCCAGGGCCCGTCGAACTTCAACGGCTCGCGCAATCCCGAGAACCTGATCACCTACGATGGCGCGCCGGCCACGCGCACCCGCTCCAACGGCACCAGCCTGGGCGCGGCGGACGTGGATTCTACACAGGAAGTGCAGATCCTCACTGCCGATTACGCCGCGGAATACGGCCGATCGTCGGGCGCGCAAATTCGCATCCTCACCCGCAGCGGCACACAACAGTTCCACGGCGCGGCTTTCGAGTACCTGCGCAACACCGATTTGGACGCCAATACCTGGTCGCGCAACAACAACCCGGTGACCTCTTCGGCGGCGCCCATCCACTACAACCAGTTCGGATACAACGTGGGCGGGCCGTTCTATATTCCCGGGAAGCTGAATCACGACAAGACCAAGTTTTTCTGGTACTGGGGGCAGGAGTGGGTGCGGTATCACTTCACCGAGTCGGGATCGTCGGTAGGCGGCGCCGGTTTGCTGACCGTTCCATCGCTCAAAATGCGGACCGGCGATTTCAGCGAACTGCTCGATCCGGGCAACATCTTCTATGGCAAGACGGTGGTGATCAAGGATCCCGCCACGGGCAATCCGTTCGTGGGCAACGTCATTCCCTTCCCGCAGCAAAGCAAGAACGGCATCGGCATCCTCAACGCCTATCCGGTGCCCAACCTGGCCGTCCCCATCGGCGGCAACGGCAACTGGTTCGCGGCGAAATTGCACACGCAGAACCAGCGCAAGGACACGCTGGCCGCGGACATGAACCTGACCGACAAGCAGCGCCTGCAGTTCCGGCGGATGAATTACACGTACCTGGAATACCAGCCGCTCGACGGCAACAGCGACCGCACGCCCAAGTTTTTCAACCGCCCCAACCAGACCAATTCGCTCGACTACGTGTGGACCATCAGCCCCAACAAGGTGAACGAGGTGCTGCTCACCGCCAGCCTGGACGACGTGTACATCCCGGTGGATCAGGCGAATTTCTTCGACCGCACACAGGCGGGCATCAACTACCCGTACATTTTTCCGCAGGGGAAGCTGATTCCGACGCGCATCCCGACCGTGAACATGTCTCCCTTTTCGGCCCTGAACGGCGGCCCGTACCCTTCGCACTCCGCGGGCCCCATCTACGACATGTCGGACAGCTTCACCTGGGTGCATGGCAGCCACACGTTGAAGTTCGGCGCCCTGTATGAGCGCTCGGGGGAAAACGACAACGACGAGATCAACGTCAGCGCCTGCCCCACCTGCACCAACAATCAGAATGGCCAGTTCAGCTTCACCGATAACCGGTCGGGCTTCCCCACCTCCGGCTCCGCTGTCGCCAACGCCGCCCTGGGTCTGTTCGACACCTATTCGGAAATCGGCCATCGCGCCTACACCATCTTCCGCGGCAGCATGTTTGAAGGCTTCGCGCAGGACTCCTGGAAGGTGAATCCCAAACTGCACCTCGACCTCGGCGTGCGCTACACCGTGATCGTGCCCTACAGCGCGCTGTGGCGCAACATGATCGTCTTCGACCCCGCCTTCTACAATCCGGCCAATGCCGTGAGCGTGGACCCCAAGACCGGGCTGGTGATTCCCGGCTCGGGCGATCCCTTCAACGGGATGGTCATTCCCGGAAGCGGATTTCCGGCTTCCGCCAAGGGCCGTTTCCCGGAGGCCGATTCCGGCCAGTTCAATAATCTGTTTCGCGGCGTCAACAGCCACTACTCGGACATCCAGTGGGGCGACGTGCAGCCGCGCGTGGGCATCGCCTATCAACTCAACGGCAAGACCGTGATACGGGCCGGCGCCGGACGATTCTTCACGCGCCTGGGGGTGAGCGACTCGGTCTTTCTCGGCGGCAACCCGCCCTTCCAGCCGACGGCCAACGTCTCCTTCGGCAACGTGGATAATCCCGGAGGGAGTTCGGTGAACAACGTTCCTCTGACGGTGACTACGCAGAGCCGGGCGTTCCAGAATCCGGAAGCCTGGAACTGGAACTTCACGGTGCAGCGCGAGGTGGGCTTGAAGTCCGTGGTCACGGTGGCGTATGTGGGCCGCCGCGGCCTGCACCTGCAGCGCGAAGCCGATATCAACCAGCCGCTGGCGGGCACCGAGCAGGCCAATCCCGGAGTGAATATCGATGCCCTGCGTCCGTTCAAAGGCTACAACTCCATCCGCGAAACCGACAACGTCGCCAGCTCGCGCTACAACTCCCTGCAGTTGACCTGGAACCGCCGTTTCTCGGGCGGCCTGCTGTTCGGCGCCAGCTACACCTTCGCCCGGAGCATGGACGACGGCTCCAACCAGCGCGACATCATCCCCGACACCTACAACGCGCACAACCTGTGGGGGCCGTCGGAGTTCGACGCGCGGCACATCATGGTGATCAACTACGTGTACGATCTGCCGTTCTTCCGCGGCCAGTCGAACCTGGCCAGCAAGGCGCTGGGCGGCTGGCAGATCAGCGGGCTGACCCAGTTTCAGACCGGGCTGCCCTGCGGGGTCGGCTCTAATAACGATTTCGCGGGCGCGGGCCCCAACGATGGCAGCATGGGCTGCGGCAACGCCGGCCAATTCTGGATGGTGAACGGCAATCCGGGCGTGCTGGGCCAGTTTGCCGCCAACGGCGCCAAAGATCCCAACCAGTGGTTCGCGGTCAAGAACGCCGACGGTTCGAGCATCTTCACGCAGCCCGCGGCGGGCACGTTCAACACCACGCAGAACGTGCGCGATCTCATCTACCAGCCGGGGTTCATGAACTGGAATCTGGGCCTGTTCAAGAGATTCCCGATCAACGAGCGGACCGGCTTGCAGTTCCGCGCCGAGGCCTTCAACTTCATCAACCACCCGAACCTGGGCGGCGGCTCGGGCGGCGGGGTGAATTTCAACCCCACCAGCTCCACGTTCGGGAAAGTGACCACCAAGGGCGGCGGCGTAGGAGGCGGGGAGCGCAACCTGCAGCTTTCGCTGCGGCTTTACTTTTAGCGAGGATGAGGCGCAGAGCAACCAGTTTCCAACTCACCAGAGAGCCGCGGAGAACGCGGCTCCGCGGTGAATCAGGAATTCGACTCGTTTACGAAACTCGGGCGCGGAGATCGGGCGCGCTTCGCTTCGCGGCGGATTCCCTCCGCAATCCACATGCGGAGTTGCGTCTGGTAGCCCACCGACTTCGCAGCCGCGATGTGCTTCGCCGCGGCGATTTGCTCGGGGGCCAAACGAAGCGAGATCGGAGACTTTGCCCGGACATGGCGATCGCGGATCTCCTTCGCCAGCGCGGGTGACGGTTTGCCCTGACGTGCCTCGGGCAGGTGATTCCACGCATTAGCGACCGAGTGGCTCTCGAAGTAGTCCGCGGCCTCCTCATCGGATGGAAACTTCGGAAGGGGCAGCTTTGCGGGCAACAGTTTCTTCTTCATTTTGCGTCCAGCTACTTGCGGCGATCGGGCCGTGATCACTCTCACCCGGCCTCGGCCAGCGCCGGAACACGAGGAAAGCCAGGCGGCCGTGGAGCTCCAATCGTGGCAGGTTGTATATACGAAATGCTACGCGTGGCAGCCCTTCCGCGCGCACACGTCGGCGGCCAGGACGAGCGGACTCTTGGTGCGCGCATTGCGCACGGCGCGCAGCATGGCAGCCTCTTTGAAGCCCGCCGCCCGGAACTCATCGAGGAAAGCGTCCGCTTCCCTGGCGCCGGCGATTCAGGCAAACCAGTCGGCTTCCGACCCCGCATGGCCGAGCGGCAGCGGACCTCGCAGCACGAGCTCCGACGAGTAGACCACGCCATCCTCCTGTAATACCCGCGCCAGCTCGCGGAAAATCGTCGTTCGATTGGGATTCAGGTTGAAGATGCCGTTGGCGATGGCCACCGCGATGGACCCGCTTCGCAGCGGCAGATTCTCAGCGGCGGCCAGGCAGAACGCCACATTGGGGATCCCGGCGGTGCGCGCACTGTGGCGGGCGCGAGCGAGCATGGGGAAGCTGAAGTCCACTCCGATGACCGTCCCGTGCGGACCCGTGCGGCGGGCCATGATGAGCGAATCCAAACCGGCGCCGCAACCCAGATCGAGAATTACGCGGCCCGGGGGAATTTCCGCGGACAAGGAAAGATTGGATACGCCTGCAAACGCGTCCGTGCATGCCGCCGGAAGGCTGGCGAGCACCTCGGGAGGATATCCGAGGCTCTCGGCAAACGTGCGCCCGACCGGGAACGCATGGGCATCGTTCGGGCGCAACGCGGCGGCGGAATACGCCCGCAGCACGCTTTGCCGCAGATCGGGTCCGCGCTCCATTCTGAAGAGCCGCGCCGGGCTCTACACCTGGAAGGAACTGCCGCAGCCGCAGGTGGACTTCACTTGCGGGTTGTTGAACTTGAATCCCGACCCTTCCAGGGTCTCTACGTAATCCACCTCGGCGCCGTCCAGGTAGAGCAGGCTGGCCTGGTCGATGAAAACCTTGAGACCATCGTAGTTATAGGTCTTGTCCAGCATGTTGGGCTGGTTCTCGAAGGCCATCGAGTAGCTGAACCCGGAACAGCCTCCGCCGACCACCGCAATGCGCAGTCCGGCGGGCACGGGTTCCTGGGACGTCATGATCTCCCGAACCTTGCCAATCGCTTTTTCGGTCAATTGCACCATTCGTCTAACTCCTCAGAATCGAGCGTTCCGCCCTCCCATTATACAAATAAGACCGGGACGCTCCAGTATTTCGATGCGGGGGGCGGGCGCTCGGGCTCAAAGACAGGGGCTGGGGGCTAGGGGCTGGGGACTGGGGGATGGAAGCTCACTTCGCTCGCAACCTTTTTTGAAGCGGCGCGAGCGAAGCGAGCCCCCTTCCCCCAGCCCCTAGCCCCCAACCCCCAGCCCCGCGAGCGAAGCGAGCCTCCAGGCGTGCTATCTTGCAAATGGAAAGCAGGTAGCTGAAACCCGAATCGGGCGTTGCGCGTAGGAAGCGGTGTATGGGAACACTGACTGGCGCCTTGGCGTTTCCCGGTTTCGGTACCAAGGGTGCGGCGAAATCTAGAGTGGACTATCAGAACACCCTGGAAGGCGCTTTGGTACGCCGGGCGCAGTCTGGCGACGAGAGCGCGTTCCGTGAGATCGTGGAACGCTATCAGTCCAAGGTGTTTTCCATCATCCACGGCATCGTGCGCCAGCGCAACGATGTGGAAGACATTGCGCAGCAAGTGTTTGCCAAGGTTTTCCTGTCGTTGAAGAGCTTCGATTTCCGGAGTTCGCTGATCACCTGGATCTATAAAATCACGGTCAATGAATGTTTCGATTACCTGCGCAAACGAAAAGTGCGCAAGCTGGTTTACGAAAGCGATTTGAGCGAGGATGAAGTCCGGCGGGTGGATAATTCGGAACCGAGCGTGGATCGCCAACTGCCGGCCGACGCCAAGCTGGCAAGCCGCGACTACGTTGTGAAGCTTCTCTCCAAGGTGTCTGAAGAGGAGCGTATGTTGTTGATGCTGAAGGAAGTAGAAGGGTATTCCGTGGAGGAGCTGGCGATCCGCACCGGCATGAACGAGAATACCATCAAGGTCAAGCTGTTCCGCGCCAGGCAGAAACTGGTGAAAGCGGCGCAGCGGCTGGACCGGGCTCCCGGCGTGGTTGCCGGTTGAAGCTGTTGGAAAGTCCCCGTAAGCGGGCATAAGACTCGCGAGGGGGGTGGGCTTGGAAATTGTGATTTGTAAGGGAAGAAATTTATGCACGCGGTAGTGATGGAGAGCCTTGAGGAGTATCTGTCCGGTTTGCTGGAACCGGCGGCGCAACGCGATATCGAGGCACACCTGAGCAACTGTGGAACTTGCCGGGAAGAGATCCGCGCTATGCAGGATCTCACGCAATTGTTCGGTACCCTGCGATCGGAAGAGACCTGGCAGCCTTCGGCCGGTTTTTATGCCGGGGTCAGGCAGCAGATCGGGGAGCGGAGGGCAGCCCCCTCCTTTGCCGGTTTCCTGGCGCTGGACCTGGCCTTTGGCCGGCGTCTGGTGTTTGCTTCCCTGCTTACCCTGGCGGTCCTGGGGAGCTACCTGGTGACACGGGAGTCGGCGTATGCGGGCGGTCCGTCTCCGGCGGCGATCATGGCGCAGCAGAACTCGCCCGAGTTCGATTCCGCCTCCGCCCAGGACAACATGCTGATCACCCTGACCGCTTATGAGCAGCACTAGTGCGAACCTCCTGGAGAGTATGCCGGCCAGGCGCTCGTGGAATCCCAAGATCGCCTGCGCGGTGACGCTGGCGCTGGTTTTTCTGTGCGGCGCGGCGGCGGGCGCCCTGGCCATGAATCTGGGCGTGCACAAGTCGCTGCATCAGCCGGCCTTCGACACGCCCCAGGGTAAGGCGCTGTACTTCGAACGCTTGCAGAAGGACTTGGATTTGACGCCCGCGCAGTCCGAGCAGATGCAATCCATCCTCAACGATTTCTGGCAGTTCTACCGGACCGTGCTGAGCGACAGCAAATCCCGCATCGAGCAGGTGCTCACCCCCGAGCAGCGTAAGAAATTCGAGCGGTTGCTGCAGGAACAAACTCGCGAAACAAAGAAATAGTAGTACTTGTAAAAAAGAGTGTCCATTGACACGCACGGCGCTGCTGTGGAAAATAGTGTCAACATGCGCCACATTGGGGTCTGTCTCGTCATTGCGGCTTCTGCCGCGTTTTTCCCAAGCTCCTGCTCCCGTCAGGAGCCGGCCGAACGGGTGATCACTTATGAGTTGGGCCAAAAGGTGGAAGTGGGCCACGTCATTTACACGGTCTTTGAAGCGAAATGGGAGAACCAGCTCGGGCAAGGTCCCACGGCCCGGCTTCCGCAATACCGCTATTTCCTGGTGCGCATCAGCGTGGTGAACAGCGGCGCCGCGGAGCAGATCATGCCCAATCTCACGATTGAGGACGACAATGGCAACTCCTACAGCGAGGTCAGCAACGGGGATGGCGTGGCACAATGGATCGGTTTTCTGCGCTCGGTGAAGCCGGCGGAGGCTGCGCAAGGCTACCTTCTGTTCGATGCGCCGCCCAAGCACTATAAACTGCGGGTGGTCGACGAAAGCGGCGAGCGCACAGCCCTGGTGGACATTCCGCTGAAATTCGATTCCGACGCCCCCGTTCTGTCCGTTCCGGAGACTACTCCCAAGAAGTAGCGGAGGCCGGCGCCGCCTGCCCCACCACGCTCGCATTAGAATTGAAGCATGGTGGCGCTCGTGGCGGCGGTGCTGTTGTTTCTCCAGGCCCCCGATTACACTTCCGAAGGGATGAAGGCGCTGGAGGAGAAAAGATACGAAGCCGCCGCGCAGGCCTTCGCCCAGGCGGTGGCCGCCGATCCCCAGGATTACTTCGCGCACTTCAATCTCGCCATGGCGTACAGCCTGATGCATAAAGACGCCGAGGGCATCGCCGCGTATCGCCAGACGCTGGCGCTGAAGCCGCGGCTGTACGAAGCCGAGCTGAACGGCGGAATCCTGCTGCTGCGGCAGAAGAACGCGGCCGAGGCGCTGCCTTGGCTGGAGGACGCCGCCGCGCAGAAGCCGGAAGAGTTCCGCCCCCGCTATTACCTGGCGGAAGCCGAGCTCCAGACCGGCGCGGTGGAGAAGGCGGAAGAAAGCTACCGGCGGGCGCTGCAGCTCAACGCCAAGTCGGCGGGGGCGGAGCTTGGTCTGGGGCATGCGCTGGCGCGCCAGGCGAAGCTGGCCGAGGCGGCCCCGCATTTCCGCCAGGCCGCGCAGCTCGAGAGCAACTACCGCGATGCGCTTCTCGAGCTGGCCGAACTGTACGAACAGAACCGGCAGCCGGCGGAGGCCATCGCCATTTATCGCGAGTTCCCCGACAACGCCGCCGCGCGGGAACATCTGGGCGCGCTGCTGGTGGCCAACCGGCAGTACGCCGAGGCGCTGCCGCAACTCGAACGCGCCTATCGCCAGGAGCCTACGCAGGCGAATCGCGTGGCGCTGGCCATGGCCTGGCTGTTCAGCGGGCAACCGGACAAGGCGCTACCGCTGGTCGAGCAGGCGGTGGCGGCCGAGCCGGCGAATTACGATCTCCGCATGATGTACGCGCGCGCCCTCCGCGACCACAAGCAGTATGCCGCGGCGGCCGGCCAGTTCTCCGAAGCTGTCAAGCTGAAGCCCGCCGAAGCCGGGGCGTGGAGCGAGCTGGCGGGAGCGCTCTACCTGTCCGGCCAATACCCGGAAGCGCTGGCCGCCTTCGACCGGGCCCGCCAGGCGGGCGAGGACACTGCCGGAAATGCGTTCCTCCGTGCGATCATTCTAGACAAGCTGAAACAACCGAAGCCCGCCCTGGACGCTTACCAGCGGTTCCTCGCCCTGAGCGGGGGAAAGAATCCCGACCAGGAGTTCCAGGCTCGGCAGCGGGTGCGCATCATACAGAAGGAACTGGAGAAGCGTTGATGGGGATTCGATTTCCGGCGGTGCTGGCGTTATGGCTCGCGTGCGGGGTGGCCGCGCGGGCGGATTTGAAGCAGGCCCAGGCCGAGCCCAACCTCGAAAAACGTTCCGCCCTGGCGCTGAACAATGCCGCCGCCGTGTACAAGGCCGCGCGGGCGGCCTACATGCAGGGCGACACCGACGAGTTGGCCAGGGATGCCGCCGAGATTCAGGAATCCGTCAGCCTGGCGTACACGTCCCTCACCCAGACGGGCAAGAATCCGCGGAGGAGTCCCAAATGGTTCAAGAAGGCGGAAATCGAAACCCGCGACCTGGCCCGCAAGCTGGAGGCCTTCCAGCAGGAGATGAGCTACGTGGACCGGCCTCTGCTGGATGCGGTGAAGGCGCGCGTGCAGCAGGTGCATGACGACCTGCTGTTGGGACTGATGGAGGGCAAACGCAAATGAAGACTTTGCTATGCTGCTTGCTGCTGGCCGCTGCGGGGTACGCGCAGGGCGCGGGCCAGCGCGATTTTCTGACCAGCGACGAGACCGCCCAGATCCGCGAGGCGCAGGAACCCAATCTGCGCCTCAAGCTGTACGCCGGCTTCGCCCGGCAGCGCATCGACATGATCAAGAACCTGCTCGCCAAGGAGAAGCCGGGCCGGTCGATCCTGATTCACGATGCGCTGGAGGATTACGCCAAGATCCTCGACGCCATTGACGACGTGGCCGACGACGCGGTGGGCCGCAAGGTGGACGTGAAGGCCGGCCTGGGCCTGGTAGCCGCCGCCGAGAGGGAAATGCTGCCGCTGTTGCAGAAGGTCCAGGACAGCCCGCCGAAGGACCTCGAGCGCTACGATTTCGCGCTGAAGCAGGCCATCGAGACCACCTCCGACAGCCTGGCCTCGGCGCAGGAGGACTTGGGCAAGCGCACCAGGGACGTGGAGGCGCGCCAGCAGAAGGAAAAGAAGCAGATCGAAGACTCGATGGCGCCCACCGAGCGCGAGGCCCGGCAGGCCGAGACCAAGAAAGCCGTGGCGGAACAGGAGACCAAGAAGAAGGCGCCCACCCTGATGCGCCCGGGCGAGAAGAAACAGGACCCGCCCGATATGCCTCCGGTCAAGAAGCAGTAGGCGCGGTTTACGGTTCGACCAACCCCTGGCGGATGGCATACCGGACCAGGCCTGCAGTCTCGTGGATATTGAGCTTTTCCATGATGCGGGCGCGATGCGATTCGCCGGTGCGCACGCTGATCCCCATCAGTTGCGCCACCTCTTTGGTGGTCTTGCCTTCGGCGATGAGCTGCAGCACCTGCCGCTCGCGCAGCGTCAGGACCTCGGCCTTGGCCGTCGCATCCTTGTTCAGCATCTCGTGAATCACGGCGCGCGAGATGCCGGGGCTCAGGTACACGTTCCCGCGAGCTACTTCCTGGATCGCCGAGACCAGGTCGGACGCCACTTTCGACTTCAAAAGGTAGCCGACCACCCCCGCCTGAAATGCGCGGAGAACGTAGTGCTCCTCGGAGTGCATGGTCAGGAGGATGGTCGGAATGCCCAATTCCTTGCGGATTTCCGCGGCCGCTTCAATGCCATTCATGATGGGCATGGAGAGATCGGTGACCACCACCTGAGGATGCAGCGTGCGCGCCAGTTTCACCGCCTCGGCGCCATTTTCCGCTTCTCCGACGACGGAAATCCCTTCCTGCTCCAGAAGAAGCTTCAGGCTATCCCGTAGCACTCCGTGATCGTCGGCGAGAACAACCCGAATCGGCATACATCACCCGTTTAGTCCGGTTACGACTTCTTACATGGCCGAGCATAACATTCCGCAAATTGCTTCGCCATGTCCGAAAGATACTGTAACCAAAGAGTAGCACGCGACGCCGGGGCCGGTGCCGCAAGCTATTCGTAGCGCAGCGCCACGATGGGGTCGATCCTCATGGCCCGCCGCGCAGGAACGTAAATGGCCAATGCCGTGGCGGCGGTCAAGGCCAGCGGGATGCCCACGAAGGTCGCCGGATCGCTGGCCGTCACGCCGAAAATCAACGAGGCCATCAGGCGCGCCAGGGCATATGCGGCCGGCAGGCCCACGGCCAGGCCCGCTACCGTGGTCGCGAGGCCGCGGCGGAACACCATCTTCAGCACGCTTTGGCGCGGTGCGCCCAGGGCCATGCGGAGGCCGATGTCGTGGGTCTGCTCGGAAACCAGGTAGGCCATGACGCCGTACACCCCGATGGCCGACATCGCCAGCGCAAGCGCGCCGAAAATGCCCATGAGCACGGCCATGTAATTCAGGCCGATGGCGCGGTTGTGAATGGCTTTCGCCATGGTCTGCATTTCGGTGATGGGCTGTTCGCGGTCCACCGCGCGGATGGCGGCGGTGACCGCGGGGGCCAGGCGCAGGGGATCGCCGGCGGTGCGCACGCCGATATCCATGAACAGCGCGGGCGCTTGGTGGTAGGGCAGGTAGATGGTGCGGCGCGGCTCGCGGTCGTAGGGGTTGTGCATGATGTCGCCCACCACGCCGACGATGGTCAGCCACGGTGTTTTCGCGTCGGGGGCGCCGATCCTGATGTGCTGGCCCAAAGGCGACGCGCCCTTCCACCAGCGCTCGGCCATGCGTTCGCTCACCAGGGCCACCGGGGGCGCGGCCGCGCCGTCGCCCGCGCTCAACAGGCGCCCGGCGCGCAGCGGGATGCGCATGGTCTCGAAATAGCGCGGGCTCACCACCTGGTACATGCCGCTCGGCGGGTCGCCCTTCTCCAGCGGCCGGCCTTCGATGACGAAGGAGCGGCTGTTGGAGTGGTCGCTGTAGGGCAACGCAGTGGCGGCCACCGCGGAGCGCACGCCCGGCAGCGCGCCGATGCGGTCCAGCACCTCGGAATAAAACGCGGTTCTCTGATGCGGCTGCGCGTATTTGTTTTCGGTAATCGCCAGGCGCAGGGTCAGTATGGTGGCCGGCTCCAGGTCCTGGCCGCGGCCGACCATGGAGCGGAAGCCGCGCACCATCAGGCCCGCGCCCGCCAGCAGCACCACGGCGAGGGCGATCTCGGCGGACACCAGGATGCCGCGCAGACGATGCCGCGCGTGCCCGGCCGAAGAGCCGCGGCCGCCTTCCTTGAGCGAATCGGTGAGATTCGGCCGCGAGCATTGCCAGGCCGGAGCCAGGCCGGCGAGGATGCCGCTGGCCACCGCGGCCACCAGCGTGAACGCCAGCGCCCGGCCATCGAGGTGGATGTCGCGCCAGCCCAGGATCCAGCGTTCGATCTCCGGCGGCATGCCCGCGCGGATCAGGTTGATTCCCCAGGCGGCCACCAGCAGGCCGAGGCTCGCACCCCCCAGCGCCAGGATCACGCTCTCGGTTACCAGTTGCGCGATCACCCGCCAGCGGGCCGCGCCCATGGCCGTGCGCACGGCCACTTCGCGCAAGCGCCCGGTGGCGCGCGCGAATTGCAGGTTGGCCACATTGACGCAGGCGATCAGCAGCACGAAGATCACCGAGACCAACAGCATGATCAGGTACTGGTTGGTCTCATAGTCCACTAGGAAACGCTGCATGGGCCACGCCATGAAGCGCCGGTTCTGGTTGGTTCCCGGATAGGCTTTTTCCAGGCGCGCCGCGGTGCCATCGAGCTGCGACCCCACCTGTTCGAGCGTGCTCCCGGGCTTCAACCGCGCCACCCCCGCCAGCGTCCGCGTGCTGCGCGAGGCGCGGTCCGCCGGCTTCAGCGCGAGCGGCGTCCAGATCTCGGTGGCCAGCGGAAAATCGTAGCGCGCGGGCATCACCCCCACCACCTGGTAGTTCTGGTCGTCCAACCGTATGTTGGATCCGACGACGTTGGCATCGCCGCCGAACCGCCGCTGCCACAGCCTGTAGCCGAGGATCACCTCGCGCTCGCGGCCCGGCTGATCCTCGCCCGCCTGGAACGCACGGCCGCGCGCCGGCTGCACTCCCACCACGTCGAAGAAGTTCGCCGAGACCAGAGCCTGCATCACGCGCTCGGGCTCTTCCCCGGCGCCCATGATGTTGGCCATGCCGTCGTCCATGAAGGCCATGCTCTCGAGCGCGGTGTTCTCGCGCCGAATGTCGTCCATGTCGGCGGGCGCAATGGAGCGCCACTCGTTGGGGTTCTCCGGAGCCCGCTGCATCACCGTCACCAGCGCATCCATGCGCGGCAGCGGCACGGGCTTCCACAGCAGCGCGTCGCAGACGCTGTAGACGGCGGTGGTGGCGCCGATACCGAGCGCCAGGGTGACGACGGCGGTCGCCGCAAAGCCGGGGGACTTGCGCAGGATTCGCGCGCCGTAGCGGATATCGTTCCACAGTGTCATGCCGAACCTCTATTCCACCGACTACGCACGGCGCCGGCCAATTGTTCCATCCACCCGCTATTCGCGCTTCTCCAATTGAAGAGTGATGGTCCCAATGGTGAACGGCAGGCGCACGCGAATCTGCACCGGCAGCTTGCGGCTGTCGTCGGTCAGCCAGAAGTTGAGATGCGCCGAGCGGCGGAACAGGACGTTGTTGAACAGGTAGGCCTCGTAGCGGATGGTCTTGTACGCGCCGCTCGGAGTCTTGACCTCTTCGCGCTGCTGCGCTTCGATCTTCGCCATAACGGCCTTTTTCCCGTCGCTGACCGGCGCCTGAACGCTCTGGCCCGGCTCCAGGTTCAAGGTGCGCGCGAAATAGAGGCCGCCCACCATGTCGTGCACGCACGGCGGAATGTCGATCTCCTGCGCCAGGATTACGGCGCCCTTCACGCGATCGCGCTCCAGGTAGCTGGCCTTCCGGGTCTCGGCATCGAAGGTGATCTTAGTTTCCCGCTGGCGGCTGCCCTCGCGGGTAGCCGATTGCGAAGACTGCACACACAAACCCGGGCCGAGGCTGGCGCTGTAATCGTCCTCCACCTTGAACAGTTTGGAGACGAATCCGGCCGATTCCACGTGCAGGCTCAGTTGAAAGCCGTCGCGCGGCTGGGCGGTCCACTGCATAGTGGCCTTGCCGGCGGTGAACAGCCGCCACTCGATGCTGTAGGAGAGGGTCTCTCGGGCCGGCAGGCCGCTGGTCTGCGGCGATGCGGGGAGAACGCACACCAGGAGCGGCAACAGCGGCTTCAAGGCCATGAAAGGCCAGTTTCGCAGATGGCGCGCGGAAGGCGCAAACGGCTACTTCCCTTCCGCGGCCGGCTTGGCGAACTTCGCGTCCTCCACGGGGGCGTTGTTTTTCGCTTCGGCGATCTGAATCGTGAACCGCCCGTTGGGCCGGGCCAGGGTCCAGCGGAATGGCAGTTTCACGCCATCGATCTCGCGGTAGTCGGCGTAGTCGATCTGCGTGGGGTTCCGGCCAAGCGGCGATTCCGCGTAGCGCACCGTGCGTACCAGCAGCCCGGACTTGCCGTCGAAGTAAAGCCGCACGGAGGGGCGGCCCGGGGCGGCGCCGAGCAGCGTCTGGCACTCCACGCCGGCGATCTCTTCGGGACGGCCACGCCGCAGTTGCGGAAACATCTCCTTCAGGCGCAGCGCCAGGTAAAACTCCGCGTCGAGCCCGGCCGCTTCCGATTCGGCGGCCGACATGTCGCGCGGCGGAAGCCCGCTGTTGCCCATCCAGCCCGCGGCGCCGTCGAAAGCGGTGAAGCTCTCGCCAGAGGGCGCGTGCGTGATGGAGGCGCGCTTGTTGGGAGCCTTGGTGAACACCTCGATGGGCATCTCGTTGCCGCCCGCTACGATGGTGCCCTTCTGCGTGCGGCTGGTGACCTTGCGGAGGGCTTCGGCGCCTCCGAGCGCGGCCACATACCTGTCCAGAATCTGGTCCACCGTGGGCGCGGCTGCGGCAGGCGCGGCGGCTCTCTCGGCGGGATGCGCGGGCGCATCGGCGTCGAGCACTGGCGGTATGTTGACGGGATGCGTGGAGCCGCGGTGGCAGGAGTAGCAGGTCACCTGCGGCCGTCCGCCGAAGCTGTTCTTGTTGATGGCCGCAGTCATGGCCATCATCGCGCGGGCGGTCTTCTTGGCCGGCTTGTCGTCGAGCTCCATCTTGCCTTGCACGTGACAGAAGTTGCACTCCACGCCGAGCGAGGCGGCCACGAACTGCATGGCCGGGAACACCTGATCGGCGGGCGTTCCCTTCAACTCGGAGATGTTCTTGAAGGCTTGCTCGGCGGTCTTGGCTTCGGCCGCCTGGCCGCGCGCCACGGGCGGCATGAATGCGGCGATGGCGGCGGCCGCCGCGGCTGCGAAGATGGTCCGGCGTGTAGTTTCCCGGTGCATGCGTTTCCCCTCGTCTCTGGATTGTACCCGATGGTGGGGCAGGCGGCGCCGCTTGCCCGGCGCGGAACATTCCGCGGCGCGTTCCCGTCTCTTACAATACGGTACATATGGCATCCGGCAAGTTCTTCCGCCGTCCGGCGGTTCTCCTGGCGCTGTGCCTCTGTTCGGTGGGCGCCGTGGTGACTCTGTTGGGACGGCTGGCCACGGGGCCGCAGGTGGCGTTGAAGCGCGCTCCGCTGGCTGTGGAAGCCGGGACCAGCCTCTACCCCGCCTTCGCGCCGGATGGCAAGCGCGTGGCCTATAGCGCGCGCGGCACTTCGAAAGACGACGCGTTCCACGTGTTCGTGCGGTCCGTGCCGTCCGGCGCTCCCCGGCAGTTGACTACGGGCGAGGCCAACGATATCGGCCCGGTGTGGTCGCCCGATGGCGACACCATCGCTTTCCTGCGGATCGGAGACGAGCAGACCGAGTGCGTGGTGATTCCCTCCGGGCCAGGGTCGGCTGGAGCGATCGAGCGCCACATCGAGGGGTGCGGGGTGGCCGGCGAAGAGGCGCAGCCGTTGCCGGCGCTTTCCTGGACCCACGACGGAAAATCGCTGGTGGTGGTCCGCGCCGCCGGGAAACAGCCTCCGGCCCTGGCGCTCGCGCCGCTCGATTCCGGCCGGCTGCGCGAGCTGACGCATCCGCCGGAGGGTTCGGAAGGCGATTCCACCCCGGCGGTTTCGCCCGATGGCGGCACCCTCGCCTTCGTGCGCGGTACGGCCAGCGGCGGCGCCGATATCTGGCTGTGCGATCTCTCGGGCGGCGCGCTGCGGCGGCTGACCTTCGACGACAGCGCCATCCGCGGAATCGCCTGGACGCCCGACGGGCACGATCTGCTCTACGCCGGCACGCGCGCCCACGGATCGCGCTTGTGGCGCCTGCCCGCTTACGGCGGCAGCCCGCGCGACCTCATCATTGCCGGCCACGACGCGCAATATCCCGCCATATCGGCGGTGGGAAACCGCCTGGCCTACACCGAGACCCCGTCGGTCTCTTCCATCTGGCGCGCCCCCCTGGAAACGCGCGACTCCGCCGACGAAGCGCGCCCCATCATTCGCTCCAGCGGCCGCGAGACCGGTCCCAAATATTCGCCGGACGGGAAAAGCATCGCCGACATTTCCGATCAGACCGGCGCCGACGAGATCTGGATCGGCGATGCCGATGGCGGCAACCGCGTCCAGGTCACGCACTTCAACGGGCCGGCGCTGGCCCGCGTGCGCTGGTCGCCCGATGGCAAGAAGCTCATCTTCGATGCCAGCAACAACCACGAGTCGGATGTCTACATAATTCCCTCCGCCGGCGGAAAGCCCGTGCGCGTGCAGCCCGGAGCCTTGAACGGCTCGTGGTCGCAGGATGGCAAGGCGATCTACTATCAGGCCCGCGGCCAGGTGTGGCGGGCCGCTCCCGATGGCGGCAGCCCGCGCCAGCTTTCGCAGCGCTTCGGCGCCGGCCAGCCGGTGGAATCGGTGGATGGCAAGTACGTCTACTTTCGCAGCTACCGCACTTTCTGGCGCGTCCCGGTGGCGGGCGGCGAAGAGGAGGAGGAGGCCATCGTTCCGGAACACGACCTGATGTGGACCACCACCATCCAGCTCACGAAGAAGGGCGTGTACTACATGGAGTTCGAGCGCAGCACGCGCAGCGCGGTGGTTTCGTTTTATGACTTCGCGGCGAAGAAGAGCACGGTGGCATTCCGCATGAAGGACGCGAACTGGCAGGGCGCATCTTACTCGATATCGCCCGACGGAAAGTACATTATTTATCCCCGGGTGGATCAGAGCGAGACCAACCTGATTCTGGTGGAGAATCTAAGATAGCCGGATCCCTAATACTCCACGCTCACCAGAAACAGCCCCTTGGCCGGCGCCGTCGGTCCCGATTCGGCGGGCAGCGCCGACAGATCCTTGATGTTTCCCTTGCCCGCCTCGAGCAGCGTGCCCACAATGTTGCGCACCATGTGCTTCAGGAAGCCGCTGCCGCAGATGCGATACACCAGCCGCTCCGGAGCGCGCTCGAGCGCGGAGCAAAACACCGTCCGCACTTTGGATTTGCCCTCCGCGTCGCTGGCATCGGCCGCCGCGAAGGCCGTGAAATCGTGCTCGCCTGCAAAGGCCGGCGCCAGCGCGATCATGCGCTCCTCATCCAATGGATAGGGATAATGATGCACATACGGCCACTCAAAAGGGCTACAGACTTCGCCGCGCAGGATGCGATATTCATAAGTTTTGGCTTGGGCATCGAAGCGCGGGTGGAACCCGGCATGAACCTCTTCGGCCGAGAGCACGCGTATATCCGGGGGCAAGAGACGATTCACGGCGCGGCGCAGGTTGGCGAGCGGGATCGGGTTCGCGATCGAGAACGCGGCCACCTGGGCGAGGGCGTGCACGCCGGCATCGGTGCGTCCCGAGCCCGCCACGTGTACCGGCGCGCCTTCCATCCCGGAGACGATCTGCTCCAGGATGCCTTGAATCGTGGGCAGGCCGGGCTGGACCTGCCATCCGTGATACGCGCCGCCGCTGTAAGCCAGGGTGATTTTGATGCGCCGCATCAGGCTGGCCGCGAGCCGGGCTTCACCACGGGAATGCCCTGTTGGCACATAGGGCACTGTTCGGGATAATGGGCCGGCACCTGCAACGTGGCCAAGGATACGCGCGGCACGCCGACATCGGCCTGGCCGCCGCTGCGATCGACGATGGAGGCCGCCGCCGCCACGTGCACGCCCGCCTCGCGCAGCAGCGCGATGACCTCCCCGGTGCTGCCGCCGGTGGTGATCACGTCCTCCACCACGACAGCGGTCTCGCCCGGCGCTACCGAGAATCCGCGCCGCAGCGCCATCTTTCCGGTGGCGGCGTCGCGCTCGGTGAACAGGAACCGCGTGCCCAGCGCGCGCGCCACTTCATGGCCGATGATGAGGCCCCCCAGCGCCGGCGAAACCACGAGGTCAGCACCCCCGGCAATCTTGCGGATTTCCTGGGCCAGCAGGCGTCCCAGTTTTTCCGCCGCCGCGGGGTGTTGCAGCACCAGCGCGCACTGCAGGTATTGGGAGCTGTGCAGACCGCTGGTAAGACGAAAATGACCTTCCAGATAGGCGCCCGTGGAGCGGAACAGTTCCAGCACCGACTCGGCTTGCGGGGTCACAAAGGCCTACTATACCATTGAACTTAAAGAAAGCCGACCGCCCGTCCGCCGTGTGAGGTGCAACCCATGAAGACCGTCCGACCGTACGCCGCCCTGTTATGCGTGCAACTGATGCTGGCGCCCGCCGGCAGTTTCGCCGCCGATAAGGCGGCCGCGCCCGATCCGCCCAAACCGCCGAACCAGACGCCCGCCGATCCGCATGCGCCGATGACCGAGCCCAGCGGCGTACTGGCGAAGATCACCCGTCCTTACACTGCCCGGCCGGTGCCGCCTCCCAGCCTGGCCAATTCGAGCCGCCTGGATTCGTTGCTGCGGGCGGGCAATCTGTATCTTTCGCTGCAGGACACGATCGCGCTGGCGCTGGAGAACAACCTGGATATCGAGATCCAGCGCTACGGTCCGCAGTTGGCCGATGCCGCGGTGATGCAGGCGGAAGCGGGCAATTTCGCGCGCGGCGTTTCCACCAGCGTGACGGCCGGCCCCTCGAGCTCCTCGGTCACCGCCTCGGGAACCGCGCCGGGAACGAATCAGAATGCCTCATCCCAGGCCAGCGCTGGGACGGCCTCGGCGGTGGGCGGCGGCGTGATCCAACAGTCCGGCCCGGGCATTCCCTCGCTGGACCCGGTTTTCGCCACCAGCGCGCAGTGGGCTCACGCCACCACGCCGCAGAGTAACTCGGTGATCACCGGCACCAACTCCGTGATCCAGACGCAGGACACCTCCAGCTTCGCCCTCCAGAAAGGGTTTCTCACCGGCACCATCGTCAGCCTGGGGCTCAATAACAGCAGTGTCACCAATAACAGCACGCGCGCCGATTTCAATCCCGCCACCAACGCCTCCCTGGGATTGCAGTTTACGCAACACCTGCTGCAGGGCTTCGGCACGGCGGTGAACTCGCGCCAGATTCACATCGCCAAGAACAATCGCGAGGTTTCGGACCTGACGCTCAAGCTCCAGGTGGAGACCACCGTGGCCGCCGTCATGGAGCTTTACTGGGACCTAGTGGCTTTCCACGAGGCGGTGCGCGTGGCCGAGGATGCTTTGGCCGCTTCGCAGCGGTTGTTGGCGAACAACAAGGCGCAGGTGGAGGTGGGCACCCTGGCGCCCATCGAGGTCACGCGCGCGGAAGCGGAGATCGCTTCCGACGAGCAGCAGCTCACGCTCGCCCAGATGCACGTGCTGCAGCAGGAGACCATCATCAAGAACGCGCTGAGCCGCACCGGCGTCGCCAGCCCGGTCCTGGCCGCCGCCCACATCGTCGCCACGGACCCCATCAGCATCCCCACCGTGGAGCCCATCAACCCAATACAGGATTTGATGGCGCTGGCGCTCTCCTCCCGTCCCGAACTGGCGCAGAGCCGGATCCAGATCCAGAACCAGCACCTCACCATCAGGGGATCGAAGAACGCTCTGTTGCCCACCCTCGACGCGGTGGCGAACCTGAGCAATAACGCGCTCGCC
Source organism: Terriglobia bacterium (assembly GCA_020073615.1). Taxonomy (GTDB): domain Bacteria; phylum Acidobacteriota; class Terriglobia; order Bryobacterales; family Bryobacteraceae; genus JADGNR01. Next base: position 13,322 of record JAIQEX010000033.1, on the reverse strand, counting down.
GGGCAGCCCAACCCGTTGCCCGGGACCCATAACAACAATGCTTTTTTCATCGGCGGATACGGCACCGTGCTGCAACAGCTTTTCGCCCGCAACTTCCCCAACTACTCGGCCGGGTTCAACCTGACCATTCCCCTGCGCAACCGCGCCGCCCAGTCGCAGGTGATCATCGACGAACTGACTCTGCGGCAGCAACAGCTCGGGCTGCAGCGCCTGGAAAACCAGGTGCGCGTAGACGTACAGAACGCGCTGATCGGCCTGACGCAGGCGCGCGCCGGGTACCTGGCGGCAAGCAAGGCTCGCGTGCTTCAGGAACAGACGCTCGATGCCGAACAAAAGAAGCTGGCGCTGGGGGCGTCGACCATCTATAACGTGATCCTGGCGCAGCGCGACCTGGTTACCGCGCAGTCGAACCAGGTAACCGCCGAAGCCGCTTACATCAAAGCCAAGGTGGAAATGGACCGCTCCACGGGCCAGATTCTGATTAACAACGGCATCTCGCTCGATGAAGCGTTCCGGGGAGTGGTGGCCCGCCCGCCGAGCCCCCTGCCGGCGACGCCTCCGCCGCCGCCCGCGGCGCCGCAGCCATAACTACGCATGCCGCGCCGGAAGCGTGATCTCCGGCCTTGCCGTGACTGCGTTAGAACTTGTGAGCCTGAACTGCAAGGCCTACATCGAGATGGATCCTTCCCTGAAATCGGTCTGGTCCAGCCACACGTTGACGAGGACGGCCTTCGCAGCCCGCGCCAGTTCGCGAGCGCGCGCAAGCGCTGCGGGCACCTCAGCCGTTTTCCTCACCAGTATTCCTTCGGCTCCAAGGCCTGCCGCTGCGAGGTGGTAGGCGCTGCGCCCCAGCACGGTGGCGACGTCGTCGTGCAGCATTTTCACCTGCTCGCGAGCGATCTGGTTCCAGCGGCCATCGTTGCCGACAACGGCGATCACCGGGATCCCGTGCCGTGCAAAGGTGTCGAATTCGATGAGGCTGTAGCCGCAGGCGCCGTCGCCGTAGATAATCCAGATTTCCTCTTTAGGGCGGCACAGCGCCGCACCAAGAGCGAAACCGGCGCCGACGCCGAGCGTGCCGAACACCCCCGGATCGAGCCACGACAGCGGCCCGCGCGGGTGCACGATGTACGACGCGGTCGCCACGAAATCGCCGCCGTCACCCACCAGCACGGCATTCTCCGCCGCCTGCATGTCGAGCATGCGGAGAAAAGCGACGGGATTCACCCATTCGCGTTCTTGCCCGGCTTGTTCGTCGATTGCGGCTTCGCCTTGCAAATCGCGAGTGCGCAACTCCTCGATCCAGGATGACCAGCGACCGCCTGGATGCGCCAGCCGCCCGGCCAGGAGTTCGAGGAACAGGCCCGCATCGCCGATCGCCGCCACATCCGGCCGCCGGTTCATGCGGGCTTGCCTGGTGCTGCGATTGGCCGCCACGAGAGTGGCGCTACGCCGCACGTGGCGGCCATAGTCCAGACGGAAATCGCAGGGCACTCCGGCGAGCACCACGCAATCGGCCTCGCGCAGAGCCCGGCGGCGCTGGTGGCGCATGTGCAGTGCGTGATCGCGCCCGAGCAGGCCGCGTGCCATGCCCGATAGATAGACCGGAATCCCCAGGCGTGCGATGGCCGCGGCAATGCGCGGTGCGTCAGCAGCGCGCACCACCGCCTGGCTGCCGACGACGAGGAGCGGACGCCCGGCCTTGGAAAGCGCTGCCGCCGCCGCACGCACGCTCGCGTCCGAGGCCACCGGCGGCTGCATCGCGCGCACCGCAAGGGGCGCGGTGATGGCGCTGCCGGCGAATAGTTTCTCGACATGACGATTGAGGTAGAAGCGCAGCAGGCGGTCGGTAACCGCGGTGCCCTTGCCGGTGGCCTCGGCGTACCACTTGCGGACGCTCGCCTCGTCATAGAGCACATCGACCGGGCACTCGATGAATACCGGCCCGGGGACACCCGCACGGGCAACAGCAAAGGCCTTTTCGACCGCCGGTCCGAGGTCGCGCACGCGCCGGACCTTGGTGAACAGCTTGACGTGTGGAGCCATGAGCGGACGCTGGTCGATGTCCTGCAGCGCTCCGCGCCCCTGCAGCGCCGTGGGTGCGGCGCCGCCCAGCAGGATTAAAGGGGATTGCGCCAGTTCCGCGTTCTTGACTGCCGTAATGGTGTTGGTGACGCCGGGGCCGGCGGTCACTATGGCCACTCCCGGCACACCGGTCAGCCGCGATACGGCATCGGCGGCGAAGACCGCAGTCGCCTCGTGGCGAACGTCAATGACGCGCAAGCCGCGCGCCTTCGACGCGGTGAGGATCGGCGAAATGTGGCCCCCGCAAAGCGTGAAAACGAAGCGCACGCCGTGTGCCGCAAGGGCGGAGGCGATCGCATCACCGCCGTTCGCGGCGCTCGATTCAGGTTGCATCAATGCCTTTTCCGCCAGCTTGGCGAGCAGCGACGTGTTGCTGGACCAGCACCCTATAATCGATCTTGCCGATCCGAGTTTTCGGCATCTGTCTACAAAACTCTACCTGCCGCGGGCAGGACCACTTGATCAGGTGCTCGCGGCAGTGTTCGATCAGGATACGCTCGGTTCCGGCATGGGCCAGCGCGGGATCCTTGAGCACGACAAAAGCCTGCACGCGCTCCCCCTGCGACAGATCGGGAATGCCGGCGACACAAGCCTCCGCGACCAGCGGATGCCGGCAGAGCACCTCTTCCACCTGCGCCGGGTAGACATTGAAGCCGGAGGACTTGATCATGCGTTTCAAGCGCACGGTGAAGTAGAAAAAGCCGTCGGCATCCATTTTCCCGAGGTCGCCGGTATGGAGCCAGATGCGGCCGTCGGCGTGGACTTTCAGCGTTTGATTCGTGGCTTCGGGATCATCCAGGTAACCGATCATTACCGGAGGCCCGGAAACACAGATTTCTCCCTCCTCGCCCGGCGGCAGTTCCTCGCTGGTGCCGCTGCGGCAGATTTTTGCCAGAATGTCCGGGAAGGGGATCCCGATGGAGCCCTCGCGGTATTCCGCGAGGGGCATCACCAGGATTGCTGTTACCGCTTCGGTGAGACCGTAACCCTCGAGCAACTTCACCCCGGCGCCGCGCGCCGCGGCGAGTTTCTCGAAACGTTCCTTCACCGGCCGCGGCAGCGTATCGCCGCCCGAAAAGGCGCCGCGCAAACAGGAGAAATCAACCCTAGCCAGCGACCTGTCCCGCGCCAGAGCGTCGTACAGTGTCGGAACGCCGAAGAGGAAACCAGGACGCTTATTGCGCAATGCTTTGGCCACGATCTTGGGGCTGAACATCGGCACCAGGATCGATTTAGCGCCCGCCATGAAGACCGCGTTCACGCACACGCCCAGGCCGAAGCCGTGGAAGATCGGCAGTACCGCAAGCACGGAATCGCCTTCGCCGACCCCACCCCAGGCGGCTGCCTGCATGCCTTCGGCGATGAAATTGCGGTTCGACAGCAGGATGCCCTTGGGCAGGCCGGTGGTTCCACCCGAGAAAAGGATCGCCGCGGGGTCGCCGGTGGCCGCCGGCGCCCGCGCTACCGGCGGATGCCTGCCGGCCATCAGGCCGGTCCACCAGCGCACGCGCCCATCCTCGGGCACTGCGGGTATCTTTCGTCCCTTGGTAAGCCAGAACCCGAATTTCTTCAGGGGCGAGAGATAGTCCGGAATACGCGCGAGGATCAGGGTTTCGAGCGGCGCTTTCGGCCGGGCTGCGGCGAAGCGCTCATAGAACGCATCCAAAGTCACAGCGATGCGCGCGCCGCTGGCGTTGAGGTAGTGTTCGATCTCCGGCGTGGTGGACAGCGGATGGATCAGCGCGGCCACAGCGCCGAGCTTGTTCGCCGCGTAGAAGGCAATCACCCCCGGCGCCGAAGTCGGCATCGAAATCAAGATCCGGTCGCCGGCCCGAAGGCCCAATGTGGAGAGCGCATTGGCGCACGTGTCGATGTCCGCGAGAAAGGCGCGATAGCTCGCGGTCCTATCGAGGAAATCCCAAGCGATGGCATCTGGGACACGTGCCGCGGTCGCAGCTAGCGCGTCATACAAGGTGATTTCCGGGTAGCTGAGCCGGTGTGGGACCTTGCCGTAATACCGCAGCCAGGGGCGCGATTCGGTCATCGTGGTGACGGTCCTCTTCCGGCCGGAGTTCTTTGCGCCGGGTGGCCACAAGGACGGCTCTCCCGACGCACTAATCTAATTTGTGGCCATTATAACCACTTGAGACAGCCCAGGGCTGAATATGATCGGTTTCACAGGCCGCCTCCCCTTGATCTGCACCGTTTCCAAATAATTGACCCGGTGCCATCACGATCTTCACGCATAGGCTTTTCAGAACATAGCGAGGTGATGCAGAATGTCCCAGGCTCGTGTGCCCAATTTTTCACACGGCAGCGGCCCCCGGCCTACTACGGAATTGATTCTTCGGATAGTTGCGGTTTGGCGAACCGATTGCTCTCAGTTGGGCGTGACTGCGAATTCAAAGGCCCGCGGAGAGACGATTGACCTTCTGCTCGGAACCCGCCTAACGAGTCACCTCGCCTAAAGCCCTTTCAAGCTGTCCATAAATTCCTCACAACCGTCTCTCCGCGGGCCTTTCCGGGCTCCGCTTTTCCCGGCCGGAAACTCGACTACGATGGTTCTATGGCGAAAGCGATGTTCGACGTCGAGTGCCCGTGTTGCCAGGCAATCCTGAAGATCGACCCGGAAACGCGCGCGGTGATTGCGCACACGGTCCCGGTGAAGCCACTCCCCATTGAGGACCTGGCGGCCGAGGTGGCCAAGCTGAAGGGCGCAGGCGAGCGGCGTGAACAACTGTTCCAGAAGCAGTTCGAAGCGGAGAAGAGCCACGGCAAAGTGCTCGAGAAGAAGTTCGATGAACTCTTCAAGCGCGCCAAGGAGAACCCCGACGTGACGCCCCCCAAGCGGGATATCGACCTGGACTGACGGGCCGGTGGCTCACCGGGCTACCAGCAGGTTCTCGGCGAAGGCCCACTCTTCGTCGAGCCACTGGGCCTCCATTTGAAAACCGGCCACGCGCGCCATGCGGCAGACCTGCTCGGAACGAAACTTGTGGCACACCTCGGTGCGGATGGTCTCGTTCGGCGCAAAATCCACGATGAGGTCGGCCCGGCGGATGCTCACGATCTGGTATTGGCGTGAGCGGAGATGCATCTCGATGCGCTGCTCGTCGCCGTTGTAGCGGATCACGTGCTCGAACTGGCGCAGGTCGAAATCGGCGGCGAGCTCGCGGTTGATGCGCGCCAGCAGGTTCAGGTTGAAGGCGGCGGTAACGCCCGCCGGGTCGTCATAGGCGGCCATCAACTGATCGACCGGCTTCACCATATCGGTGCCCAGCAGCAGGGCGTCGCCCTCCTGGAGGCACAAGCGGATGGCGTACAGGAAATCGATGGCCGCCTCGGGATCGAAATTGCCGATGGTGCTGCCCAGGAACAACACCAGCAGCGTCTTGCCCGGCGCGCGGCGCTCCGCCACCTGGCGCATCCCTTCCAGGTAGCTGGTCTCGAGCGGAACCACCGCGCCGAGGGAACCCAGCTCCTGTTTGCACTTGGCCAGCGATGCGGCGGACACGTCGATGGGATAGTAAACCACATCCTGGCAGGGATGGAGCGCCTCCAGGATGGCACGGGTCTTGGCGCCGGTGCCGCTGCCCAGCTCCGCCACCAGGAGATTGTCCGGAAGGCACTCGATCAGCTCGCCCGCGTTGGCCTGGATGATGCGGGCATCGGCGCGCGTCAGGCCGTATTCCGGCAGGAAGGTGATCGCCTCGAACAACGCCGAACCTACGTCGTCGTACAGATAGCGGCAAGGCAGGGTCTTCTGCTCCGTGCGGGTGAGGCCGGCCCGTACTGCGCGCGCGAATTCGCTGTCCAATGCCGCCGCGTACATTAGGATGCAGCCAGCCGGAACCCGGCGTACAGGTAAGGGTACGAGGGGCGGAACCAATTACGAAACGAGGTGCGGAGGAAGCAGGCGGCCGTCCGCGGAGAGGCGCCCTTCAAAACGTGGTGCCGGCCGTCGAAGAAAGGCGCCGAGTAGTTGGTGTAAAAGGGAAACGGTTCGAAGCCGGGGAAAGGCGCGAAGGCGGAGGAAGTCCACTCCCATCCGTTGCCGAACATCTGCTCGGGAAGGGCTTCCCGGCCCGCCCGTTCGCCGGAGGTGACAGGCACCGGGTCCCAATGGCGGAAGTCGAAATTGCCGGACGCGGGCGGCGCGCCGGCCGCGCGATGAAACTCGGGCTCGGAGGGCAGACGCATGCCGCGCCACCGGGCGAAGGCCGCGGCCTCCTCGCTGGTGGCGTATACCGGCCAATCGAGCGGCAGGGGAATCTCCGCAAACATGCCGCGATAGAACCAATCGCCATCGCGCTCCACCCAGAAGTACGGCGGTGCGGCGCCCTGGCGCACAAACTGCAAGTACTCGCCGTTGGTCACTTTGTAGCGCGAAATGGCGAAGGCCGGAACCTCGACGGTGTGCGCCTGAAACTCGTTGTCCCAGCCGAAGCCCTCGCCGGGATCGCGCCCCAGGCGGGCGGCGCCGGCGGGAATCCCGATCATCCGCGTCACCGGCACGGGCCCCGGTGCGCTGGCGCTGAGGGGCACGGGCGGAGCCACCTTCTTCTCGTACGGCAGGTTGTGCAGCATGTAGGCCAGGGTTTCGGCATGCATGAGCCGGTGCTCCATGGCCACGTGCCACAACTGCTCCGGCACTTCGTCCAGCACGTCGTCGATTTCGTCGCGGATTCGCTGGGTGTAACGCTCCACCTCTTGCAGGCCGGGCCAATCGGCGGGCCGGTCGGAAGGCAGTTCCCCCGGCGGCGGATCGATTCCGAAAGCAAATAACCGGTCGAACTCGGGGTGGAACGAGCGCTTGTCGAGCGCGTAGCGCCCCACCAGGTTCCAATCGAACGCCTCCAGGTGGCCGATGTAGAACACGATGCGGTGGCGCTCCGCGATGGGGCGTTCGTAAAGGGAATCGGACCGCACCAGGCGGAACAAGGCGTCGGTCTCCTCGCGCGCCCGGCCCAGAGCGAGCCCCCTCTCGGTTTGCGTCCGCATAAACGTCCCTACAGTTTACGCGAAGGCTGCAAGTCACCGCTGTAACTTCTACCACAAAAGGGCTGCGAGGAAGTGGGTTTCGCCGCTCACGTCTGCGGCGCCGGGTCCACGTAGGGCTGGTATCCATGGCGCCGCATGACATCGTGCGCGGCCCCGACTGTCTCCGGCAGCACATAGAAGAATGCGCCCGCGCGCACGCTGCGGAAGATGACGCCGCCGCGATATTCGTCGGCCTCGACGCCGTAATCCAGGCCGGCCTCGGTGAAGACCGATTCCAGGCGGAGAGCGTCCCGCAACTTCTTGGCGATATAAATCAGGACCGGCTCTTTCCCCTCGAAATACGACGCCTCCTGCTTCATATATGCGCTCCTTTCAGTTTATTCCGCAGCGTCAGTGCGAAGTACTTTACTTGGTAAAGTCATGGTGCTACACTCGATCTCGTGAAAGGAAACATTGCCGCCATGGCGGCCTGGCTCTTCTGGCTCGCCGCCGTGCCCTTCCTGATGAGCTTCGAGCTCCACACCGACGACACCGGCGTCGAAGTGATGTTCCTCCTGGCGATCACGTTCGGCCTGGGGTGCCTGCATCCGCGGCATGCCTGGATGTGGGCTTTGCTGGTAGGGCCATCGATCCCGGCCGCCGACCTGCTGTTCGGCACACCACACCCGGGCCTGAACCATCGTGGAGACCTCGCCATCCTCTGTGGCGTGGTGGCCGTGCTGGGACTCGCCGGAAGCTATGCCGGCGTGCTGCTTCGCAAGCTGGTCTCGGCGGCAGCGAACCCGAGCCGCGTCTAGCAAGCGGCTGGTCGCGCCGGGAGGCAATGGTACACTGCCTTCAGTAACCAATGCGCTTTCCCCGATCGAGCGGAATCCTGCTCCACCCGACATCGTTGCCGGGGCCCTTCGGCATCGGCGATCTCGGCCCGGAAGCGCGGCGGTTCGCCGATTTCCTCGCCGTCGCCGGGCAGAGTGTGTGGCAAGTGTTGCCGCTCGGGCCCACCGGCTTCGGCGATTCGCCCTACCAATGCTTTTCCGCGCTGGCCGGCAATCCGCTGCTGATCAGCCCGGAGGCCCTGCGGGACAGCGGATGGCTCACGGCCGCCGAACTGCGCGAGGTGCCGCGATTTCCCGAGCACGAGACGGACTTCGGCCGCGTGATCCCCTGGAAGACCGGTCTGTTGGAGGTTGCCGCCCGGCGGTTTTTCGCGCAAGGCTCCGGCGAAGCCCGCCAGCGCTTCGACGCCTTCGCGGAGGCCAACGCCGGCTGGCTGGACGATTTCGCCCTGTTCATGGCTCTGAAACAAACCCGGGGCGAAGGGGTCTGGACGCAGTGGGATGAACCTCTGCGCTCGCGCGACCCGGCGGCACTGGCAGCCGCGCGCGAGGAGTTCGCCCGGTCCATCGCCATCCATAAGTTCCTCCAGTTCGTGTTCTTCGCGCAATGGCGCGAGCTGCACGAGTACTGCCGGGCGCGCGGCATCCGGCTGATGGGAGATCTCCCCATTTACGTGTCCCACGACAGCGCCGACGTGTGGGCCAATCCGCAATACTTTTACCTCGATGGCGGCGGCAATCCCACGGTAGTAGCGGGCGTGCCGCCGGATTACTTCAGCGCCACCGGCCAGCTCTGGGGCAACCCCATCTACCGTTGGGACCGGCTGGCGGCCGATGGCTATCGCTGGTGGCTCGCGCGCTTCCGGGCCGTGCTGGAGATGGTCGACATCGTCCGTCTCGACCACTTCCGCGGCTTCGAAGCGTATTGGGAGATTCCGGCGGCGGCCCCGACAGCGGCGGAGGGCCGCTGGGTGAAAGGCCCGGGCCCGTCCCTGTTTCAGACGGCGCGCGACGCGCTGGGCGACCTGCCGCTGGTGGCCGAGAACCTGGGCGTGATTACGCCGGAAGTGGAAGCCATCCGCGCGCAATTCGGCTTCCCCGGCATGACCATTCTCCAGTTCGCCTTCGGCAACGACCCGCAAGCGCCCTCCTTCCGCCCGCACAACTTTCCGCGCGAAGTGGTCTCCTACACCGGCACCCACGACTGCGACACAACCGTGGGCTGGTTCACCAGCGAGGGCCGCGGAGAAAGCACCCGCTCGGCCGAGGAGATCCAACGCGAGCGCGCGTTCGCCCTGCGCTATCTCGACACCAACGGCCGCGACATTCACTGGGTTTTCATCCGCGCGCTGATGGCTTCGGTAGCCGACACCGTGCTGTTCCCGCTGCAAGACGTACTTGGCCTGGGAAGCGAGGCGCGCATGAATCAGCCCGCCACGCTGGGCGGCAACTGGCGCTGGCGCTATCGCCGCGAGATGCTGGGCGGGGAACCGGAGCGGCGGCTGAAGGAGCTGGCGGAGATGTACGGGCGGAGGTGAGGTGGCACCATTGGCTTGCCGCCATACTGAAGCGCCGAGACGGAGATGTTCGTGTCGAGGGTGATCAATGGCCACGCAGATCGTCGATGGCGCGGTCAACGGCCTCTTGCACTTCGGTATCGGCCATACGGCCCCGGCGCCGGCTTGCCTCGCGCTGCAGCCGGTCGAGCGTTCGCTGGGCGAGATGTCTCCGCAGGGCTTCCGCGGCGAGTTCATCGACCGTCTTGCCCTCATCGGCAGCCTTCGCTCTGAGTTCCGCCAATAGGTCGTCGGAGACGTGGAGGTTGTTCTGGTAGCGTCGACTCACTTCCCGTCCTTAATCCGTGCGCGCCTCTTCGCGCTCAGTTCCCTCAGCTCCCGCATGACTGTCTCGCCATCCAACAGCTCGCCGCGCCGCGCCGACGCGAGGCCTGCTTCGATCTTCCGCAGCAGATTGCGTCTCAGCTTGACGCCCATGGTGCTTTCCGATAACGGCGCTCTTTTCAAGATTTGCCTCCCGGCTCCTCCACGCGCTGCGCCAGCAGCGCGGCCAGCGCCAGGAACGCGCCGCCGCAGACCACGGCCGCCAGGCGGTTGTTGCCCAGCAGGTGGTTCATCACCCAGCCGAAGCCGACCGAAGCCAGGATCTCCGGGGTCACGATGAAGAAGTTGAAGATGCCCATGTACACGCCCACCTTCTTGGGCGGCAGCGAGCCGGCCAGCATGGCGTAGGGCATGGCGAGCGTGCTGGCCCAGGCGATGCCCACGCCGGTCATGGAGGCCAGCAGCAGGTACTTGTTGTGGATCACCGCCACGGAGAGCAGTCCCGCGGCCCCGGCCAGCAGGCAGAGGCCGTGCGTGCGCCGCCGGTTGAGGGCGCGCGCCAAGGGCGCCAAGGCTGACGAGAAGACGAAGCACACCGCCGAGTACATGGCGAAGCACACGCCGCCCCATGCCACACCCTCGGCATATGCCGGCGATTGCGGATCGGTGGCGCCAAAGACGTGGTAGGCCACCGCCACCGGGAAGTACAGCCACATGCAGAACAGGCCCAGCCAAGTGGCGATCTGGACGGGGGCCAACTGGCGCATGGTGCGCGGCATCTCCGCGATGCTGGCCAGGATCTCGCGCGCCCCGGCGGCGATACCGCCTCCGGAAGCTTTACTCTTGCGCCGCGCATCCAGGTCGTCGGGCGGATACTCGCGGGTGGTCACCACGGTCCACAGAACCGATGTGAGGAAAACCGCGGAGCCGAGGTAGAAGGACCATCTCACCGTCGCCGGGATGGCAGCGGCGGCGCTGGTGGCGCTGGAGACTTTGAGCACGCTCCCGAGCAGCCAGGGCAGCGCGGAGGCGATCACCGCGCCGAGGCCGATGAACCGGCTCTGCATGGCGAAGCCCTGGGTACGCTGCGATTCCGGCAGCAGGTCGGCCACGAAGGCGCGAAACGGCTCCATGCTGATATTGATCGAGGCATCGAGCATCCACAGCAAGCCGGCGGCCATCCACAAGGCCGCGGAATTGGGCATGATCAGGAGCGCCAGCGAGGCCAGTATGGCGCCGAAGAGGAAATACGGGCGGCGGCGGCCGAGGCGTCCCCAGGTGTGGTCGCTCAAGTGGCCGATGATGGGCTGCACGATCAGGCCGGTGAGCGGCGCGGCCAGCCACAGCAGCGGGATCTGGTCCGGACGCGCGCCCAGATACTCGTAGATGGCGCTCATGTTGGCCATTTGCAGGCCCCAGCCGAACTGGATTCCGAAGAACCCGAAGTTCATGTTCCAGATTTGCGCCGTGCGTAGCGGAGGTTTTTCCATTTGGCAACGTCAATGATAAATTGCCGCGGAGTGCGCCCGGAGCCGCACCTCGGCCGCCCCGTTTTCCGCGTGTACGGGGGGCGCCTGGCCCAGCGCGTCGGCGAGCACGGCGCCATCGGAGATCGAGCTGCCCGCGAGCGGAATGCGCAGCGTGGCGGGCTCGCCCGAATTGTTGAAGACCACCAGCACGCGGTCGCGCGGCGTAACGCGCGCGAAGGCGAAGGCGCCCTCTTCGACCAGCAGGTCCTTCATCGCGCCGCGGCGCAACGGCTCAAGACCGGCGCGAAGATGGGTCAAACGCCGCAGGCGCTCGAACAATGCCTGCTGTTCGGGTGTGCGGCCGGAAGCTTCGAAGGCGTTGCGCGCGTCCTCCGGCCAGCCGCCCGGAAAGTCGCGGCGGTTGTCGGGATCGTTGCCGCCCGCGAGGCCGATCTCGTCGCCATAGTAGATCATCGGGATGCCGCGCGCGGTCATCAGCAAGGTGAAGACCAGCGCGAGCGAGTCCATGGTGGCGCCGGATTCGTTCATGAAGCGCGCGATGTCGTGCAGGCCGACGAACGTGACCAGGCGGTTGGCATCCTGGTAGAGGTAGTCGTGGCCGAGCGTGCGGGCCAGTTCGGTGAAGCCGGCCGCGCCCGTGAAAACTTTGCGGATGGCATAGTGCAGCGGGAAATCGAACAGCGTGTCGATGCCCGAATCGATGCCGTCGAAGCGCCGCACGCCGCCCTGGAAAAAGGAGACCAGCGCGGGATCGCCGTCGAACACCTCGCCCACCACGTCGAAGCGCGGGAAACGCTCGCGGATGGCCGCCGTCCAATCCCGCCAGAAGGAGCGCGGCGCGTAGGGCAGCGTGTCCTGGCGAATGCCGTCGATGCCCGTGCGCCCGATCCACCACAGCGTGTTCTGGATCAGGTAGCGCGCCACCTCGGGATCGCTCTGGTTCAGGTCCGGGAGGATGTCGACGAACCAGCCGTCGAGTGTGCCGCGCTGCGTTTCGGGCGTCGCGTGCGGATCGATCAGCGTCCAGGTTTGCCAGGTGTTCGGGAAATGATGCGCCTCGCTGCCGTGGAACCAGCCGGGCGTGGGCGGATCCTGCACCCAGGGATGATAGGGGCCGGTGTGATTGGCCACCTCGTCCTGGATGATCTTGATGCCCAGGGCGTGCGCCTTGTCCACCAGTTCGCGAAACTTTTCGAGGCTGCCGAAATGTTCTTCGACGCCGTAGAAATCGACCGCGCCGTAGCCGTGGTAATCGGTGATGGCCTGCTTCTCGTAGGTCTCGCGCTGGTTGAGGCGGTTGGCGTTGTCGTAGATGGGCGTAAGCCACAAGGCCGTGACGCCGAGATCCTTGAGGTAGGGCAGGCGCTGGATGATGCCCTGGAGGTCGCCGCCGTGATAGAAGCGGCTCCTGGCGCGATCGTGCATGCCGGAGGAGACGGGCGGGTCGTCGTTGGCGGTGTCGCCGTTGGCGAAACGGTCGGGCATGATGAGGTACACCACGTCATCGCTCGAGAAGCCCTGGAAGCGGCCCGCCGGATCGAGTGGTGGAACGATGGCGAACGGCGCCTTCACCGTGCCATCGCTGGTGGCGATTTCGATGGGGCAATCGCCGGGCGCGGCGCGGGGAGGAACCACGAGATCGACGAACAGGTGGGTGCCGCTTGCGCTGACGGTCGCCGGCCCGGTGCGGAACCGCGAACGCACCGCCGCCCCCGCGAGATTCCGACCGGTGGCGAGGATGCGCAAGGTGATGCCGTTGCGTTCGGAAACCCAGTCCGGCGGCTCCACTTTGGTGACCACCGGCGCCGCGGCCAGGGCCAGTCGCACACACGCAACCGCGATTGCCCAGCGCCCCGTGAGAGCCATCCTCAGATTATGTCAGAACCGGAGCGGGGCGTAGCATATTCTCATCCAAGGATGAGCCTGGACGGGAAACGAAGCGACCGGCACTCCAGGGCTCCTTTCTGATTTGGTTTTGCGCAGTCTCGGTGCCGACCAACGGGAGGCCCTACAGGGCTTCCACCGTCGGTGTTTTGGTTTTCCTTTCATAGGAGGGTTTTGTCTTTTTT
>JAIQEX010000196.1 GCA_020073615.1 Terriglobia bacterium | reverse complement strand
ATTTTGGCTCCGGCACGACTCCGATCGCTCGGGATCGACTGCCGCTTCGGCGGCCTAAATCATTGGCGAGAACTGCTTGCAGTTCTCCACTGTCGACCGGAGCCATCTACCGGATTATGCCCGATCTTCAGACCCGGCGGAAATATACCTCGTCGGTCTGAGGCGGAGCCTCGTTAGTTATTTATAACTCCATCGGCGAACCTGCTACTCAGGGCGCTACGCCGATTCTAACGTCGCGACCGTTTCCTCTTCGCCGTCTTCCGCCAGCCGGGTCATGAGCATGGCGCCGTATTCGAAGCCCTTGTCGAAGGCCTGCAGGTTGAGCTTCTGCAGGGCGGGGGGCACGGAATCGGCCACCGCTTTGCGCAGCGCGTCGGGGTCCAGCAGGTTGGTGACGGCGCCGAAGAAGCCCACCATCACGATGTTCAGCACCACTTTGCGGCCAAGCTCTTCGGCCAGGCGGGTGGCGGGGACGCCGTAGGCGCGGACACCGGCGGGGTACTTGTCGACGCGCACGAGCTCCTGCTCGGTGACCAGGATGCCGCCGGGCTTCAACTCCGGGGCGAAGCGCGTGAAGGCTTCCTGCGACATCACCACCAGCACGTCGGGCCGGGCCACGTAGGGGTACAGGATGGGCTCGGTGGAGAGGATCACCTGGGCGCTCGAGGAGCCGCCGCGAGCCTCCGGGCCGAAGCTCTGGGTCATGGTGGCATAGCCGCCCTGGAAAATGGCGGCGGCCTTGCCGATCACGGCGGCGGCGAGAATCACGCCCTGGCCGCCGAAGCCGGCGATGCGAATTTCGGTTAGCAACTGCATACGACCTCCGGTTCCACGTAACGGTCGCCCAGCGTCTCGGTCATCTGCGCGCGCAGCAACTCCAGGTAATCGGGGCGGTCGCGGTCTACAAATTTGCCGACTACGATTTCACCCGCCTTGGTCAAGGCGCACTCGCTGGTCGGCGCTCCATTGCGAATCTTACTGACTTGTTTGTAGAACTTCATGGCATCCAGGCCGTCGCCCATCTTATTGCGGCGCTGGTAAAGGGTGGGGCAGGGTGAGAGGACTTCGATAAAGCAGAAGCCCTTTTTAGCCAGCACCTCTTCCATGGAACGGCTGAGCTGCTTGACATGGTAGGTGGTCCAGCGGGCGACGTAGGTGGCGCCGGCGGCTTCGGCAAGCTGCACCAGGTTGAAGGACGGTTCGAACACGCCATAAGGGGCCGTGGCGCTGATGACTTGGGTGGGCGTGGCAGGGCCGGTCTGGCCGCCGGTCATGGCATAGGTCAGGTTGTTTACGCAAATGACCTTGAGATCCATGTTGCGGCGCGCCGCGTGGATAAAGTGGTTGCCGCCGATGGCAAACAGGTCGCCATCGCCCGAGTAAACCACCACCTGCAGCTCGGGATTGGAGAGCTTCAAGCCGGTGGCGAAGGGGATCGCCCGCCCGTGCGTAGTGTGGAAGGAATCGAGCGCGGCGTATCCGGCCACGCGGCCGGTGCAGCCGATGCCGGAGACGATGGCGACCTTATCGAGGTTCGCCTTCGAGCCCAGCAGCGCGCGCGTGAAGCAGTTCACCGTGGTGCCGATGCCGCATCCGGGACACCAGATGTGGGGCATGCGGTCCATGCGCAGGAACGGCTCGACGGGGTTGCGGGCGCCGGCGGGAATCTCGCACGGGATTTCGAGAGTGGCTTCGTTCATCGGGCTGCCTCCACAATGGCTTTGAGAATGACGTCCGGATTGTGCACGCTGCCGCCGGCATGGCTCACGGGGACGACCTTGCATCTGCCCGCCGTGGCGCGCTCCACTTCGGTGACCATCTGTCCCAGGTTCAGCTCGGGCACCACGAACGCCTTGATGCGGCCGGCGAGCGCCGCAATACGCCCGGCGGGGAAGGGCCAGGCGGAAATGAGCCGGAACTTGCCGGCGCGCACGCCCTGCTGGCGGGCGAGCTTGATAGCGCGCTGCGCCACCCGCGAGGTGATGCCGTAGGAGACCACTACGACTTCGGCGTCGTCCAGGTCCGCGGTGTCGCACAGGGCGCGCCCGTTGGCCATGGGCTTGAGTTTATCTTGCAGGCGCCGCACCAGGCGGTCCTGCGTCTCCACGTTCATGCTGGGGTAGCCGCGTTCGTCGTGGGTGAGGCCGGTGACGTGGAAGCGGTAGCCCTCGCCGGCGCGCACCATGTCGGGCACCTGGTCGGCCTGCGGCTCGAACAGGCGGAATTCCTGCGGCGTGCGCTTGGTATAGCGGCGGGGGGTCACGTCGATGGCATCGGCTTCGGGGATGATCACCTTTTCCGTCATGTGGCCCACGCACTCATCGAGCATCATCATGACCGGGACGCGAAACTCCTCGGAGAGATTGAAGCCGGTGATGGTGAGATCGAAGCACTCCTGCGGGGAGTTGGGGCAGAGGGCGATGATGCCGTAGTCGCCGTGCGAGCCCCAGCGGGCCTGCATCATATCGGCCTGGGCCGGCAGTGTGGGCAACCCGGTGGAGGGCCCGCCGCGCTGCACGTTCACGAAGACACACGGGGTTTCCGTGATGGCGGCGTAGCCGATGTGCTCCATCATTAAAGAGAAGCCGGGGCCGGAAGTGACAGTGAAGGCCTTGGCGCCTCCCCAAACCGCGCCTTGAATCGCGATGGAGGCGGCCAATTCGTCCTCCATCTGGATGAAAAGACCGCCTACCGTGGGTATGCGGGCGGCAAAGCGCTCGACTACCTCGGTGGAGGGAGTAATGGGATATCCTGCGGCAAATCGCGCACCGGCTGCGAGTGTTCCCTCACAACAGGCGTGGTCGCCGTCGAGAAAATGAACACCTGTAAGAATTCCTTTAGGATCAGCGTGCATGGCGTACTCCGAAGATGGCGAAGTCGGGGCAGTACATGCCGCAAAGGTCGCAACCGCTGCACTTATCCGGTGCTACGGCATGGGGCGCGTGGTAACCCTTGGAGTTAAAGGTGGAAGAGAGAGCCAGAACATGGGTTGGGCAAAACTCGACACAAAACCCACACCCTTTACAGCGTTCGACGGTAACGGCAACAAAACCCTTGGCCAATGAAGTACCCTCCAGATGTGATTCGGGAGAGGTACCTGCAACCCAATGGCCATTAGATACTATCGGATCGGAAAGGGCAAAAAGCGGAGTGGGGTAGGCCTCCCGGCCTGCCCATGGCCCGAAGGGCCACCAAGAGTGATGAAAGCCGGCGGATCAGGCTGGCAGGCGTAAGCGCCTGCCCTTGGGGGGCTCTGCCCCCCAAACCCGCTGGGATTTAGCGCTGTTTTCTTCCAGAGTGGATGATTTTCTCTTGTGCATATCAGCGATCGCCATACAATGGAGGGGCTTGATAGGAGGATAGGGCAACGCAGGGATGCGACCCGAGCGCCGACTCAAGCCCGGAGTGGATGGCGGCCTTCGGGCCGCCTCCTGGTCAGCCCATGGCGACCATGCTTTGACGGTCCCTGGCGCTGCGGACGCACGCAACTGGTTTCAGGAAAAAACCGCGCCGGGTGTTCACAGCGAGAAGCCGACCTGCCTCTCTTGCGATTGAGGCGTTGCGATGATCGCCCGATCGAAGGCGTTCCTGTCTCCGATGAACACAACCTGTTCGATACCCCGTGTCAAGGCCGTGTAAACGAGCGTGCGATCCAATAGGCGGCTCCGTGTGACAGGTTGACAGGGACGATCACTCTTTTAAACTGGCTGCCCTGCGCTTTGTGGACCGTGATTGCATAGGCCAGGTCCACAGGCTGGAAATCCTCTTCCAGAAGTTCGTGTTCCGCGCCATCAAGGGAACACGCCATGGCGCGCACCCCGGCGGAACTCATCACCCGATCGATTCTGCCCAGCGACCCATTCCACAACCCTCTCCGGTAATCGTTTACCAGATAAATGATCGGATCGCCCTCGGCGAGATCCCACCCTTCCAGCTTCTTTCTCGCGGCCGACGCATACGCGTGCATGGTCGCGTTGATGGCGCGGATTCCGTTGGCGCCCCGCTTGATGACGCCAAGGGTTTGGACATCGTCGCATCCGCTCCACACCGTGAGAACTCGTACCAGGTTATCCATGATGCCGCCATCCGCGGCGTCGATGAAATTCACACCGCAAGCGCAGCCGGCGAAGCCCGGCAAGCGCGGCGCCACCCCGTGACGGACTTCGTGCGCGATCTGCGGAATGCCGCTCGACCGAGCCTGCCGGTGAATCTCGGCGAGTTCCACCCTCGGCACACTCGGACTGGCGGCGAGAACATGAAAAATGAGCCCGAAGCCAATGGGCGGCAGTTGGTATGGATCGCCGACCAACAGCAATCGGGCGCGGGCCGGCAGAGCGCGGACAAGGCTGTACGTTAGCGGCAGGTCCAGCATCGAAGACTCATCAATGATGATCAGCGGCTCGCCGGCCGGATCAACCAGCCTTCGTGCGGCGGCGTGCAAGAACGCGGCGATTGTGGATGCTTGCCGCCCGGTAGCCCCGCGCAGCCGTTGGGCCGCGCGCCCGCTGAGGGCCATTTGCAGAACGGGGACCCCGATCTGCTCCGCGATATCATGGATCACCTGGAGCACCGTTGTCTTGCCGGTTCCCGCCCCACCGGTAAGAACGCTGAGCGGATAATGGACGGCCATCTCCACGGCTTTCCGCTGCGCGGCATTGAGTTGCAGCCCGGTACGGCTCCGATATCCATCTATCGATGCGGCAACGATGGAGGCAAGGTTGCTCGAGAGCAGGTTTCGTTGGGGGCCGGGTACGCCCGCGAGCAACGCGTGGAGATAACTTGCCACCGCCTTCTCCATCACGGCTGCGCCAACCGGCTGGTAGCCATGCGCGGCGGCGACAATCGCATGCCCACGGCAAGCATGATCTATAGCACCTCTGGCGGTCGACTTCCCGCAGCGGAGCGCGGCCATGACGGCGTCGCCCAGCGTACCAACGCTCGTCAGCGTATGTTTGGCGTCGAGTCGCCGATACAGGCAGGCTTCCACCGCCGCGGTCCGCCGCCGCGGATCGTCATCAGACACGCCCAACAAGCGCGCCATCCGGTCCACCTTTTCCCAGGCGGAGAAGGTCAGCATCCGATAGGGATTCTCCCGCACTTTCGCCAGCGTATCGCGGGGCCAGACCTTTCGAATCTTGTTAGCCAGATGGAGATCAAAACCGTGCTGATCGAGAAACGCAACGATGCCGGCCTCATCGGATACGGCGCGCCACGCCTCCACCAGCTTCTGAGCGCATTCTGCAGAGAGCACCCTGGTGAGTTTCTCCGTGTCCCCTTGGCCCAACACTGCACCGAGATCCTGTCCGACCTCCTCCCACAATCGCCTGGCCTTGGCCTTTCCGATTCTGAGTCCGTTGAACGCCGGATGCCTCACGAGGAAGTCGATGACGAGCCGGCCGCTGGGCGCCACTAGGATTGCCTGCTCGACATGGACTTGGTCGCCGTATTTTGGGTGCCGACGGCTCACACCCTCCAGCAACCACGCCTCGCCGACGATGGGAACACGAAAAATGCGGTCGCGGCCGGCCACAAAGCGCACATACTTGCCCGCAATATCGTGTCCGGAGAAAATGGCCCCGCCGGTGCTGCCAGGGTAGACTGTCGAGATCGTCACTGTCACCGAAATGCTCACGGTATCACTCGCTTGCCCGCTTTGACGATGTACTCTTCAATGAATGCACAGCGGGCGAGTTCCTGCTCGGCCGCCGCCAACCGCTTGCGCAGATCCTCGTTTTCGGCCTTCACGTTCGCCAGTTGCTGTTCGAGTTGGAGGATCCGCCGGCCTTTCGTCTCCACCTGCTGTTGGGCGCGTGAGAGGGCCGCGGATCCATCTGCGACCGGAGCGGGGCCGCCCACGAACTCCGCCAGCAGCTTTTTCACGCCGGAGTTGGTGTAGAACACATTGCGGAGCACACCGGCGGCTTCCGCTACGGCGCTGATGTTAGGTCGCCCATCCTCCAGGGGAAGAGACTGGCCCGCCACCTGAAGGCCGGCCAGGTAGCTTCGCACCTTCGCCAGATTCTGTTCGCCGCGTTCCGGCCCGGATAATCGGCTCATGTCACGCTTTCCTGGCAGCCTTCAAGGAAGTCTCGCCATTCCCTTGGATGCGCCGGATCTCCTCACGCAGGGAAGCATTCTGCTGCTCGTAGATGGCCATTCGATCGGCCCGCTCCCTCTCTTGTAGGATCTGCTCTCCGACGCGATTGACTTCCAGGGCAAGCAGCCGGTTCTGATCTTTAAGCCTCTCCACCTCGCCTCGAAGTTCGGCGATCTTCTCCTCCCGCGGGTCGCTGCCCATGGTTGAGCGGCCCCGCTTGCCCTTGAGCTGATCGAATCGCTCGTTGATTTCCGGGAATACCCATTGACCTCCCGGCAACTTCCTCACTACCGTATTCACGTTGACGCCGGCCTCCAGGGCCAGCGTCGTCTTGCTCCACTTAAACTCGCTGCCCACTACCACGGTGTGGCCGCTCTCCATCCGGTCCAGGGCTTCGAGCAGTTTCAGCCGCGTCCTGGCTGGCCGCGCCGCATGATAGCGGCGCAGGCCGGCCAGCTTCTTGTTAGCCGATGCTCTCACGGTAGCCCTCGCAGGATCTTGCCACTGATCGCGTGAATGTCCGCGAGAGCCCTCTGGTACGGTTCCGCCTCAGGCTTCTGTTCCATCAGGCTTTCGCAATCGCGCTGGACCTTTTCCCAGTACGGCTTGTGTTCCGGGTAATGATCGAGTTTGCGCAGGCGCCAGGGTTGCAGTGTTTCAGGAGCGGGTAATCGCCCTGCGTGCAAAGCGCGGACTCTGGCCGGAACCAACAGTAGTTCGAAGCCGCGCAAGGATACACGCGTTGGCCCGCTTCGACCAGATCCCGGATCATCCCTTTGCGCAGGTGACTGCCCGCCTCGCCGCGAAACTCTTGCGGCAGCCGGCCGTCGGCAATCGCCTCGTCGATCTTCCTCTTTAGTTCCCTTCCACCCGGACCGGCCAGGTGATCCGACCGAAGGGCCTTGTCGAAGCTCTCCAAGAAAAGCTTCTCTTCTTCCTCGATCATCAAGGTCCAGAGTTCGTGATCGCTCCCGACGTAATAGTCCGTCATCCAAAGCGAGGTGTGTTTGAAGTGGTCCTTCAATGCAAGCAGATTCGTCGTATCATGCCTGGCAACGTGCCGCGCAAACGCGGCGGAACATGTGGGGATGAAGGTGGAAGGGCCGCCCATCTATGTCCTTGATGCCCACCATCGCTACGAAGCTTCTCAACCGCAGCGCCATCGTAAGGGCCCCGAGCGGCTCCGCTCCGCGTGGTCTCCGAAAGGCTGGAGTCGGAAGCCACAGATAGGGAGCTTTGAGTCGCCGCCTCACCGGCCGACCCAGGCGTTCGAGCACAGCTACGGCCCTGGCACAGACCGGACCCGCCAGCCACTTTGCACGTCGCCCCTCCGGTGTTCCCTGGAGCTTAAACACAAGGCTTCGGAGCCACACCAAGTCCGGCTGCCCAGGTTCCTTCTGTATTTCGCAACAGCCTGTCCGCAGTGAGAGGATTTCACTGAGACGCATTCCGGTCGCGAATGCAATCACCACAAAGCAGGCCGTCTGCAGATAACACAGTTCTTTATTCAACTGGCGTAGCGAGGGGAGGCCGCGCTGGAACCGCGTACCATTCAGTTCATATGCGGATAGAGCCGCTTCGCGCAGATAACGATTGGCCCGATACTCGAAATCGCACCCGCCTTTGCGGATATTCTCGACCGCGTCAAACGTGTCGAGCAAGTAATCTGCGAAGTCGTCCACGTATTCGAGGGCGGCCCGGACCAAGGGACCGAGAACCTCGTCAGGAATAACCCGCGTTTGGTTTTCCAACTGCGAAGCATGGCTGCAACCGGCGATCTTGCGGGCTGCTGGCTTATCCTGAAACGGGTCGACCTCGAGGCCGTCAGCCATCACGTGCCTATATTGAAAGAGCTTCTGCAAAGTATGAATGCGGCTGTATCTATAGCTGGCACTGAGGTCCGCGCCAAGGACTTTCTGGACGTAATCTTCACAGTGGTGCACCAGAACATCCTTGAATCTGAGGACCGGATGCCTGTATGAGAGCAGGTGGTCGACGAACTGCTTCGTTCGCCAGAAGTGCTGTACCACCGCGCTGGCTGCGAGCGGCGATTCGTCAACGGGATGCCACCGCAGCGCATACAGGAACTGCTTGAAGGACCTGAGCAGATGTCGAAATACAGGGTCTGTGAACCGGCCCCCATCCGGCGTTCCGAATGCCCAGTGGATCATTTTTGATCCCCTGTCTATCGCCGGGTTCCGATTTTCATTGGAGAAGTCCCATACTTCGTCTTCGAATCTCGACGCGCCGGAGACTTCCGGATTTCCATCGAGACCTACCGGCTTCAGATCCGTCGATACCGCTGCGGTGACGCTCAGCCGGCTCATGATAGAACTCCCTTGGCCACAATCATCGGCTTGTGTGCCAGATCATCGGCTACTTTGGTCGCGGCTTCGATCTGGTCCGGCCGAAACGCGGAGATGATGTCTTCATTCATGATCCGCACGCCCTCACCGTACACGGCCTCCCAGTCCGCAGGCTTCATATCGGCCCGGAAGGACACGAACCGATTGCGGGCAGCGATCACCTGCGGCAGGTCCTCAAGAAACCAGAGGCCATTCGGACAACGGAAGCAAGCATGAAAGGACGTGCATGGGCGACCCTTCTCCTCCCCTGGTTGCGGAGAGTCGTAAGGGTTGCGGCAAGATCCGCTGCCTGTATCAAAGCGGCCGGCAACAATGTTCCTCGCCTGCGTTCGCGAGAGGTTGAGCCGGCGAACTCCCGCTGCACGCTCCTCCGGGACGGCCGTAACCCGCTCCAGCATACGTTCCTGAGCCGTCTGGATCACTCGGGCATGGAACGGTTCGGTCACGCTGTTCAGCAGATATTTCACCGTCGTCGAGAGGCGTACATGCTGGAGGAACTGCTGAATCTTGCGCAGGTTGCCGCCGGTTTCCAAGTAGAGTTGTGTGGCGGCGGAAGGGCGCATATTCACCAGCGTGAAGTGCGGCAGTGCGTGCTCCTCGACAAACTCCTGAAAATTGACGACGAAGCTGTCGCCGCATGTCGTACTCGGCGACACGATCCGATTCCACAGTGGGCTGAGATAGAGAAACAACTTTGTTCGCTCTGCCGGCCCTGCCTGCGTCGCAAGCGG
>JAIQEX010000195.1 GCA_020073615.1 Terriglobia bacterium | reverse complement strand
ATATGTACCTCCAGGCCGATCTGAAGACCAAAGAACAGGCGCTCGGGAAGTTGCAACCAGTTGAAGGCGGTTTCCCCCGTTTCAGGCCAGACGACACCCTTCTGGCTTTCTTGTCGGCGCTCTGATTATGCCGAGCACACCCAAGATTCGATGCCCGCCCCGCTGTCTTTCACCAGCGGAACTCGGCATAATCCGGCACTCGGCATAAGACCGGATAAACGCGCATTACGTACAACTGGGCACCCAAACCCCGCGCGGAAGTCGGGTTCGGGGAAGTAACTTGGGGCCTCGAAGACCCAATCCGGGCAGCCAGAATAGTTCTACCGCTTACGCCGGTCGGGCCGACGCCCTCGTCGGCCACGGGCTGAAGGCCAGCTGGAGGGTCCGCCCCACTACGCCACGCTGCCCGCCACTTCAATCGTTTTTCGCGGCCTTCGGAAATCCCGCGCGCGCCGGCTTGCCTTCCTGGTAGATCACAAACTGCCCCTCTCCCCCGGCGTTCAGCGCTTTCACGGTGCGCAGCGCGTCGTTGCCCGCATAAACCAGCACCATGTGCGACGCATCAAGCGGGTTCTTCGCCGCGAAAACTACCGCGTCGCGCTCGCTGGCGTAGGTTTCGCCGTCGATGCGGAAGATGCCGCCCTGGTAGTCGAGACCGATCTGCCCGCTCCAGGCCGCCAGCGCGGAGTTGGCTTCCGGCCGCCCGACGAAGATCACGTCGTGCCGCCCCAGCACTTCGTCGCCGGCCTCGAAATCCTTGTAGATCGGAATGGCGCTCTCGCGATAATCCAGGAACCGGCTTTGCAACTGCTCGGCGGCATAGCGGTTGGCGCCGGCGTCGCGCACCGTCCCATAGACGATCACGGCCGATGCCAGCCGGCGATGAATGTCGCCCGTCAGGTATGCCGGCCCATCGCCCGGCTCGGCAAATTCCAGCGGCGCGCCGGCCTTATCGAGGAACGGCTGCGCCGTCACGGTCTTCGTGGTGTTGGCCGCGAAAAACTCGCTCATCAGCTTGAGAAACGCGTCGTCGCCCATCTTGCGGCGCAGCGCGTCCAGGAACAGAACGCCCTTCGTCTGTTCCCGGCGTAGGTGGTTCGCCGCGGTGTCGCCTTCGAGCTTCAGCGCCCGCCAGGCCGCGCGCTGCACGTCCATCGCCTTGGCGAGATCGTCCGAGTCGAGCGCGCGGTAATATGCCGCCGAGCCGGCTGCGAACCAGGTATCGGCATCGGAAGCCGGCAGAATCCAGCCTTTCCACAAGCGGCCCTTATACGAAGCAGGCTTGGCCGCGGCCTTGGTCTCCGGCTTGGGCTCGGCGGTCTTGGCGGCAAGCCGCGTCTTTTCGTTCTCCTGAATGGCCGTGCGCAGCGTCTCCGACGGCTCGCCGCGGAACAGGTAGTAGCCCGAGGGGTACAGGCCGTCGTTCTTCGCGTAGCCGCCGTGGTTCGGCTTCCATTCTCGCTGGTTGGGCTTGCCGATGGCCGCCCACACCATCAGGCGCGACGCCATGTCGGAGGTGATCACCTTCGCGTCCATGGTGCTCGAGCTCACCAGCGGCGCCGTGCGGAAGGCCAGAAACCCGAACTGCTCGTCGATCTGGCCGCGATACTTGCCGTACAACTCCTGCCACGCCAAGTCGCGGTCGTACGGCGCGTACGGCACGTACTCGGGCGCGCCTTTCGGATCGGGAAGGTACTCCAGCTTGACGGTCAGATCCTTGGCATTGTTGTCGCCCCAATAGAAGCCCGGCGTCCCGCCGAACCATTCGTTTCTGGAACTGCGCCACAGCTTGACGTGGTTGGTGCCCAGCTCGTACATGGCGATTTCGTTATTCTTGGCGTCGCCGATCAGCCATTCATTGGTGTACAGGCCGTTATTCCTAGTGCCCAACTCTGCGACCACCTCATCGATGTTCCCGCCGTATTGGATGGCCCGCCGCGCGCGAAACGCCACCGGAGTGCCCTGCGCGTTGAAGGGCGTCTGGCGGATGGTGGTCTCGGTGAGCACCACGCCGGCATCGTTCTGGTACCAGTCCGTGCCGCTCTCGATCCCGCCCGGGTAGCTCTGCATCAGCAGGCGGTGGCCCTTGTCGGGCTTGATGTCGAGCATGACGTTGGTCTGTTCGGCCAGCGTCAGCGGCCACCAGGTGACGTGCCCGATCACCATCTTGCCGTCGCGCGTGGCGGGGCCGGTGGCGGCGAACGCGCTGCAATGATCCGTCGCGGAATCGGGCTTGCGATCGGCGTAGGCCGGCTTGTCGAAGCTGAGCCCTTCCAGCCCGGTGGGCGTCATGGGCATGGCAGAGCGCAGTTCGCCCATCTCCACGGTGACGTTGGCCACCACGATATCCACCAGGTCGATGCGCCGCCCCTGCCATTTCGCGCCAGCGTCGGAGGCGCCGTCGGCGATGCCGCGCATCTCCTCCAGGATCTCGCGGTCGAAACCGCGCAGGAACAGGGCGTTGGCGGTCGTGCGAAGCTGGCCCCACTGCTCTTTCGAGCCGAGATCGGCGGCGCACCGCTCGAAGTATTCCGGAATCTCGCGCGCCATCAGCCGCCCGTGCTGATATCCGCGCTCGTAGGGGCCGCCCTCGATATGCAGATAGATCCAGCCCGCGGCGGGATAGCGGTAGGCGGGGCCGAACGTCTCGACCGCTTCGCGCGCCGGCCATTCGTCCGCCGCCGAGACTTCATCCAGGCTGACGCCCTCGAACCAGGCCTTGCCCTGGAACGCGCCGCCGCTACCCGCAGTGAGCTCAATCTGGTCCTGCGCGCGGCTGGCAATAAAGCGCAGCGTCAGGCGGGTCCATGGCCGGGTACCGCCGAGCGATGCCGAATGCACGTCGAACGGCATGGAGGCCATGGTCAGCGCCGCGCCTGTGGCGATGGGCGACCGGTCGAGATCGTGCACCACGAGCCCGTCGGTGCGCACCCAGCCGCTCAGCTCATAGCGCTTGCCGATGGCGAGCGCAACGGGCGCGAAGCGAACCCGCGCGCCGGAGAGCGCGGCGCCCGGCTCCACGCGCAGCGACTTGTTGTTCCCATGCAGAACCGCCGCATCCGGCACGGCCGCGCCGCTCACCACCGTCCAGCCCTGGTTTGGCTTTTCAAAGGAAGTCTGGTACAGGGGCGTGGCGGCCTGAGCGCAGATGGCGGCGAGGAGACAAACGAGCACACGAGTCATGGGATCCCTCCTTCTGCACAGCATACCTGTTTTGCTTCCGCGCGTGCGCCTTGCCGAATGGCAGCAATCTGCCGGACCTCGAGACATTCAGCCGGCTTGAGCTTCCCACCATCGGCCACGTCTACGATGTCAATGGGCGGCAGGTGGAGATGGCTCGTCATCACGCGCCCACGGCCAGCCCGGCGCAGAGAGTTTGTCCTGGCGTCGGCCGTCTCTGCGGACGCTGTAGCGGCGGGCGGAAGCCACTGGGTCGCGGCCTCGCCCGCGCCATCCAGTATAATCGGCCCCATGGTTCGCTACCTTCTATTACTGTGCTGGACGCCGCTGCTCGTTGCCCAGGGCGGCGAGATCCGCGCGATGCTCCAGAATTCCCAGGCCGCGTGGAACCGCGGCGACCTGGCGGCGTTCGCCTCCGACTACGAGGATTCCCCCGAAACCACCTTCATCGGCCGTGAGGTCATGCACGGCGGCACGCAGGCGATCCTGGCCCGCTACCGCAAAGGGTACCCGACCCGCGAGGCCATGGGGACGCTGGCGTTTTCCGAAATCGAGGTACGGCCGCTGGCGCCGGGTCTGGCGCTGGCCAATGGAAAGTACGAGTTGAAGCGCACCGCCGCCGGCGGAGGCGATGCCGCCGGGCGATTCACCCTGGTGCTCAAGCAGACGCCCGCGGGGTGGAAGATCATCCACGATCATTCCAGTTGAGCCCTTTCCGCCCTCCCCGCGCTGCACCCGAGAATTGCCTCTAGAGAGAACCCGCGGCTCCGCCGATATAGAGCATTGGACTGTTTTATGGCGGAAGAACTGAGCCAGGAGACCTACCGGGCCGTTTTGGAGGGCCTGCCGGCCGGAGTCTACGTGGTCGATCGCGACCGGCGCATCCTTTTGTGGAACAGCGGCGCCGAGAAACTCACGGGCTATCTCCGGCAGGAAGTCATCGGGCGCTCGTGCCGCGACGATCTGCTCATCCATTGCGATGAGAACCAGTCGTGCTTGTGCGGCGTTGCCTGCCCGCTGCAACAGACCATGCACGACGGCCAGCCCAGGGTGGCGGACATCTTTCTGCTGCACAAGGACGGGCAGCGCGTGCCGGTAAGCGTCCGCGCGGTTCCGTTCCGCGACGAAAAAGGGACCATCGTCGGCGCGGTGGAGTGCTTCGACAAGCGGCTGGTTCTTCCCACCGCCGACCCCATTCTACGCGAGTTGAGCCGGGCCGCTTCCGTCGATGAGCTGACCCGGCTGCCGGACCATGCGGCGACTCTGGCCCGCCTGAGCGCATACCTGGAGGGGTACGCGGCTTCCCCGGTTCCATTCGGTGTGGTCGCCATCGCGGTCGATACGCTGGACCTGGTACGCCATGCGGGCGGGCGCAACGCCTTGCATGCGGTGCTCTATGCCACCGGGCAGACCCTGGCCAACATGCTGGGGCCGAACGACATGATCGGCCGCTGGTCGGAGGAGCGTTTCCTGATGGTGGTCACCAGTTGCACGGCTTCGACCCTCATGAAAGCGGCGCGCATGATGAAACGGCTGGTCAACTTCGAGGGGGTCCCGTGGTGGGGGGACCGCCTCTGCGTCACCCTGTCCATGGGCGGCACCATCGTGCGCGCTGGCGACACACCGGAGACGCTCGTCAGCCGTGCCGGCGCGGCGCTCGAGAGCAGTCTTCTGTGGCTTGGGGATTACATCGTGGTGGATTGAGGAATACGGTAAGGCGCTAAGGGAGCCATGTTTTCGATTATCGGAATCGTGTTGGTTTTTGGAGCGATCATCGGCGGCTATCTGATGGAGAAAGGCAACCTGCTCGTGTTGCTTCAGCCCGCAGAACTGCTGATTATCGGCGGCGCGGCGGCCGGCACGGTGCTCATCGCCAACCCGGTGCATATCCTCAAAGCGATTATCGGGGGCATCACCGGGGTATTCAAAGGGTCGAGCTTCACCCAGAAGCGGTACCTGGATTCTCTGAAGATGCTCTACGACCTGTTCAACCTGGCGCGCCGCAGCGGGCTGACCGCCATCGAATCGGACATCGAGGAACCGTCCAAGAGCAAAATCTTTACCGCCTATCCGGCCATCATGAAAGACGCCCATATCGGCAGCTTCATCTGCGACACCCTGCGGACTGCGTCGGTGGGCGCGGTGGAGCCATTCGATATCGACCAGATGATCGAGCTGGACATGGATGTGCACCATCACGATGCCAGCCTGCCGGTGGCGGCGCTGAACACCATGGCGGATTCGCTGCCCGGCCTGGGCATCGTGGCGGCAGTCCTGGGCGTGGTGATCACCATGGGCGCCCTGGGCGGTCCGCCCGAGGAGATCGGCCACAAGGTGGCGGCCGCGCTGGTAGGCACCTTTCTGGGCATTCTGCTGTGCTACGGACTTTTTGGGCCGATCGCCAGCAATATGGCGAAAACCGCCGATGAGGAGCACGCCTACTACTACGTCCTGCGGGTTTGCATGATGGCGTTCATCAAGGGAATCGCGCCGATCATGGCGGTCGAGATCGCCCGGCGCGCCGTCCCGGGGAATGTGCGGCCCACGTTCCATGAGCTGGAAAAGCTGTGCCGCAGCAAGGCCCCGGCGCCTGCCGGCGAAGCCGCACCGGCGCCTGGCGGCGAAGCTGCCGCGGCGGCCGGCGGCGCGCCTCCCGCTGCCGATGCCGCCGCTTAGAGCCGCAACCCTATGGCGCACACCGGCCCCATCATCATCAAGAAAAAGGTGACCCACGGCGGCCACCACGGAGGCGCCTGGAAGGTGGCCTACGCCGATTTCGTCACCGCCATGATGGCCCTCTTCATCGTGCTCTGGCTGCTCAACAGCAGCAAACAGATCCGCGAGGCCGTCGGCGGCTATTTCAAGGACCCCACGGGCGTGTCCAAAAAGGTGGGGAACGGGCAGACCGGCTCGGGCGACAATTTCATCGTCACCAAAGAGAACATGGACAAGATCAAGGACGAGCTGCAGGCGTCCGTCCGCAAGGTGAATGTCTCCGAAAAGCTCAAGAGCCAGATCGAGATGACCGTTACTTCCGAGGGCCTGCGCATTGAACTGATGGAGACCGAGAAAGGAGCGTTCTTCCCCAGCGGCGTCTCGGAGCCCACCGCCGAGGCCAAAGAAATCATGGCCCTGCTGGCGACGGAGCTGGGCAAGCTTCCCAATACGCTCTCCATGGAGGGCCACACCGATGCCAAGCCCTTCGCCACCACGGGCACCTACAGCAACTGGGAACTCTCCGCCGACCGGGCCAACGCCGCGCGCCGCGTGATGCAGCAGAGCGGTCTGGGCCCCCGGCAGGTAACGCAGATCCGCGGGTACGCGGACCAGCGGCTGCGCAAGCCGCAGGATCCCGAAGACGCCTCCAACCGCCGCATCTCGCTCATCGTGCACTACCTGGTGAAGCCCGGCGGCGACGAGAAGGACGAGCCGGACAAACCCGCCGGGGAGAAACCCGCGGGCCCTCCCGCACAGGGCAAGCCCGCAACGAAGGAATGATTTGCTCGATCCGCGCCGCCGTCAGAACTTCTTCAGCTCTTCGACCAGCGCGTCCAGTCCCTTGCGGATGTACAGATCGGAAAGCCGCTGCTCCTCGGCGGACGGTGCCATCACTTTTTGCAGCAGCCCGTCCGCCAGGTCCTGGCGGTTGGGCACCCACACTTTGCCGTCGGCGAATTCCACCTGGCTGACGAAGCCGGTCATCCTCTGGATGTTCACCGGCTGGCCGTTGCTCAGGAACTTCAGGGTGCTCTCCTGCAGCACGCGAGCCGTCTGTCCGGGCGGCAGGTAGAAGGTAGAGCCGGCCGAGGGCAGCGAACCGGCCATGTAGGGGCGGCCCGACTGGTCGCTCAATACCCAGCCCAGCTCCACGTACTTCACCTGCCGGTTGGATTTGTTGCGGACCTCGATCGAGGGCGCGCGCGCTTCACTGCCGGCGATCTGCGCCCAGCCCTGCACCGGTTCCACCGGCGAATCCGGGAAGTGAAGGAACGCGAACCGTTCCTGGCGCTCCTGCACCAGCGCGGCGCTGGTCACGGCGCGGCCGCCCGCCGGCCGCATCCTCACGTCCAATTGCGGGAGCGCGAACTGGCGATTGCGGCTCTCCAGCATTTCCTGCCGCAAGCCCTCTTTACCGGCTTGCGCCAGCACGCGCTTGAAATGCTCCCGGTCACGCTGCGCCTCCAACTCCCAGGCGGTCATGGTGCGGCGCGAATTGAGCCGGTCGGGCCCGTAGAAGGTCAGATCCTGGAACAGCACGCCGTCCAGATTCACCTCTACCAGCGGGCCGCCCGCCACCTGCGTGGGCCGGATCAGTTGCATGTCGATGCGCACCGGAAAAACCTCCCCGGGCCCCACGTTCAGGCTAGGGTAGGAGACCGAGCTTTTGCCGCCCAGCGTTACCTCCTGCGAAACCACGCGCAGCGTCACGCCGTGAATGCGGTTCAGGCTGATATTGCGCAGTTGCAGCGACATATGCAGATCCAGCACCATGGCCGCGCCGCGCGCCGTGCCGCGCGAATCGCCGGTCGAGATGTTGAACAGCGCCACCGGCGAATCTTTGGGAAGGTTGACGTTTACCGAGCCGGAAGGAAGCGGTGCATCCTGTGCCACAAGACACGCCGCCATCGACACTCCTAACGCCGTCAACCGCTTGATCGTTTTACTGCGCATAAACGTTATTGATCGTCACCTGGCCGGTCTCCCGGTCCAGGTAGCGAGCCCCCATGGAACCTTGCGCGTTGACCGAGTACATCACGTTTTGCGCGCCGCCATTCAGCAGGCCCAACGCCTGTCCGCCTTCTCTCACCTGGATTCCGTTCGCGGTGGACTGCACCACCGGGCCTTCATCCCTCGCCGCCATGGGCGTTCCATGTTGCAGAACCACTCCCGTGACCAGCAAAACCACCACGCTGGCGAATGCCACCAGGGCGCGCCCGCCGGTGAACAGGCGGGAATCGCGCAGCGGCCACTCTTCCGAGCGCACACACTCGCCGGCCGAAAGCCCCAGCCGGATATTCGCTTTCATTTCCGCGGCCAGCCGGTTCCACGGAATCTCCGGGATCTCGGCCAGTTCGGGCAGAATCTCGCGCATGCCGCCAAACGCGGCTACCTCTTTGCGGCAACGGCCGCACTTCGCCAGGTGCCGCTCGGTGCTCCAGCGGGCGACGAACCCCAGGTCCCCACCCGCGTGCAATGCCAATGTCGCCTGATTCGGATGTTTCATCCTGCTACCGCTTCCTTCTTTCCATGTACCGGCGAAACTTGGTACGCCCATTCGCGATGTGCGAGCGCACCGTGGCTTTGGAACAGTTGAGCTGCTTGGCCACTTCTTCGGCCGGCAGGCCTTCCACATCGCGCAAAATCAGCGCCGCCCGTTCGCGCGGGCTCAGAAGGCGTAAACCATCTTCCAGGTATTCCCTATGTTCCGACCGCAGCAGTAGCTGCTCGGGAGTCTCGTCGTGACTCTCCGGCGCGTACTCGATCTCACAAAACGTGGCGCGGCCGCTGCGGCGCAGAAAGTCAATGGCCGTGTTTGTTGCAATTCTCGACAGCCAGTGGGCCGCCTTCTGTTCGTCCTTGAGCTGCTCCTGGTGCTGCAACGCCTTGATGAAGGCCTCCTGCGCCAAGTCCTGGGCGTCTGCGACGTTCCCGACAATGCGATAAATCTGTACGAAGATCCGCCGTAAGTGCTCGGAAGCAAAGCGGTTTTGCCGCTCCAGGAGCTCCAGATCGGGCTCGGTGACTTCACCCATCAGCGTGTAAACAGCGGTTTCCACAGGTTCCTAAACAGATGACGCCAGAACCCGGAAAACGTGGAATCCAAAAGCGGACCCGACCGCTTACCGCCATTTTAGCCGAACCTTCGCAGTTGAGCCGAGTTTCACACTAAATTCGGGCGGATCGGCGAGGTAAGCCCTTCGCGGTGAGTAAAACATTTTCGCAAGTGCTTGTAGTGGAGACCTACCCTCTATGCAGCCGGGCAGGATTCTGGCATTCTGCAATGGAGCATGTTTCTGCGCAGCAATACGCGGATCAAAGACGGCAAGCCGCACCGGTACTACACGGTAGTGGAAAGTCGGCGACTGCAATCGGGGAAAGT
>JAIQEX010000032.1 GCA_020073615.1 Terriglobia bacterium | reverse complement strand
CCTCTCACCGCCGGTCTGCTGCGCCCCTTCTCGGGCGACACGAAACTGCAACAGCAGAAGTGTACCCAACTCGATCGGCTGTATCAGCGTGTCGTCGATGATCTCGATAAGCTCATGGACGCCGTCGGCCTGAAGGCTGCCTGAAGTCACCGCACAACGAGAACAAAATTCTCGTTACGCTTCGCATAACGGTCTAAGATTCCCCAAAAGCGCCGGTTGAAAATTCCCCAGGTGCGAAAACGTTGGGCCTGACCAAGGGGCCCAATGCGGAGAAAAGAGAATTCACCCCAGTGATCTCCGCCCGCCTCGCCTTTGCCCCGGATGAGCGCGCGGCGCGGGCGGAGTCCCGGAGAAAACCAGTTCTGCATCGCCTTCTCTGCGGAGTCCCGGCGCTCTCCGCGGTGAGTGGCATGCCGCCTACGGCACGATCGAAACGCGCACGCGGTTGCTTTCCTGGCCGCCAGCGGAAATGTACAGCTCGGCGTCGCCGAAATTGGCGATGGTGGGCAGTTGCACTTCGATCAGGTAGAAGCCGATGAAGCCGGGCGCCAGGGTGGCGCGCGTCACCTCGACGGGAGTGCGATCGAGGTATGCCCGCACCGGCGCCACAACCGCGGGCGGATTCTCCAGCGGCGCCGCCAAGCCGGTGGGCCAGTTGGGCCGCACCTTGCCCAGCCCGGTGGTCATGATCTGGATCCGCCCCCCCGAGTGCGCCGCATTGCGCGCATCGAGCGGCATGCCGCTGTCGGCATCGTATATGGCGGGAACGCCTTCCGGAACCAGGATCGCCGGCGAAATGGGTTGCACGGGAAGGTGGCGCACCACTGTTTCGAGAGCGGTCTGCAGCTCCAGCACGACATCGGGTCCCACGGCTTCAAACGGCACCTGGATCTGCGACGCGCCGTCAGAGGCCACCAGCACCGGGTAGTCCAGGTTGCCGCCGCGGACTCCGGTCAGACGGCCGCCGATGACGCTCAACAGCGAGCCTGGCGCCGCCGGGCGCGCGCTCAAATCGGCGGCGTTGACAATCCGCAGGCTGCGCAGGCGGTGCGGCGCCGCCGTGGCGAAAACCCCGTAACCATCCACCGCGGCGTACAACTGGACACCCGCGGGATCGAGACGGACATCGGTGGCCCGCGCCTCCGGGAGCGCCGCCGCGAGGTTGGTCCACTTCACGTCGGCGGGCGAACTGGCGTTTTCCAGGTCGGTAACGGCGTAGAAAACGCCCTTCTCGGTGGCCACGTAAACCGCGCCCGCGGCGCGCTCCGCCGTAATTCCATAGGCCGAGCCAGGGGGCAGGTTGGCGTCCAGCACATCCCAGAATTCGCCGCCGTTGACGGTGCGCAGCACGTGCGGCCCGGCGCCGCTCAGCGCCGCCAGGGCCACGCGCGGTTCCGTGGGATCCACAAAAATGCGCTCCACCACCTCGCCCGCCGTGCCCGCCGGCATGGCCGTACGCTCGAACGAGCGCCCGCCATCAATGGACTTCCAGATGCGCCCGTCGGCCGAGCCGGCGTAGATTGTGTCGCCCGCCGCGGCCGATGTCCGGAGTTCCGGCGCGCCCGCCACCGACGCATAGCGCTGGAGTTGCGCCGCTTCGGCCTGCAGCGCCGCGGCCGGAGCGGGAAGCCAGACCGAACTGCCCGGAGGCAGTTCCAGAACGCTCGAGCCTGCCTGAACCTGTAGCGGCGCGCCGCTTGCCGCGGTCAGAATCCGGCGCACCTCCAGGTTGGGCAGCATCTGGTTCAACCCCGTCCAGGAAAGCCCGCCATCCATGGACCGCCACACGCCGAAATCGTTGGCTACCACCAGTTGGTTCGGGTTGCCCGGCCACACGGCCAGATCATGCTGCCCGCCGCCGATCACCGATTGCGCCTTGTACGCTGTCAGGTTGTCCCACGCATGCCCGCCGTCCTCGGAGCGGAACACGTGCCGGCCCAGCGCATAGACTGCCGAGGCCGTGGTCACCAGGTGCACCCCCTGGTCGGGCAGACGGGCCACCTGGGGAGCGGGAAGAGGCGGCGGATCGGTGGCGCCCGGCGCCGGCTCCCAGTTCTCGAAATCGCTGGTCTTCAAGACCTTGCCCGCATGGGTGCGCGCGTAGAGCGTAGCTCCGTCGCCCGAAAACCATACCCGCTCCACAGGTCCCGTGGCCGGGGAGGCCAGACGCCATTCGAACGAGCTGCCGCCGATCCGCCGCCAATCGCTTTGCGCCAGCGCCCCAACCGCGCCGGCAAGTGCCAGAATCAACAGGCGTCGAGCTGTTCCCTTATGACCCACTAACGTGTCCATTGTAGCCTAATTCACGTGATTTTACTGGGTATTCCAGAGCCTTGGATTCAATAAACCGATGAATCGATGCGGCTTGTGACCAAAATTTAATCCGGTCCCCAATCTGCCCCAGCATGTTTGGTGCTAGACTTGAATGTCATAGCATCGGACCGGGTTTCGGATGCCCAGGTCTGGAAGTTGGGGTATGTTCCGGCGCTATATGCTCTCGCGGACTGTGCGTACATTGCTGGCAGCGGCTGTCATTGCCGTTTGCCTGGCGCCGCTCCGCGCCCAGGACGTCGCAGCCAAAGCGGTAGCCGTGTACGGGCGCGTCTCCGTGTTGAAGGACAGCAACCCGGTGGCCTTGTTTGAGGGCAACAGCATCGCCCCCAAACAGATCATCGTCACCGGGCCGGACGGCTACGCCAAGTTCCAGGTCGCCGACGGCAGCACGTTTGAAGTCTTTCAGAACGCGCGCGTAACCTTCCGCGATAACTACCCCGGCTGGAAAGACCTGGTGCAGGTCTGGCTGGGCCGCATCCGGGTGCAGATCGAGCACCGCTACGGCCCCAATCCCAAGAGCGTTTCCACCCCGACGGCTGTGATTTCGGTGCGCGGCACGGTCTTCGACGTGGTGGTGGAGGACGAAGACGCGACCACGCTGGTGAGCGTGGAGGAAGGCTTGGTCGGAGTCCTTCACCGGCTCCAGCCGGGCAACGAAGTCCGCCTCAATCCCGGTGAATCCATCCTGGTCTTCCGCAACCAGCCGATCGCCCGTCTGGTGAATCGCGATCCCGCCATTCGAGCCGGGTTGAACGCCCTCAAGCAGACGCTCTACGAAATCCTCCTGCGGCGCCAGGCCGGCGGCGTTCCGGGCGGTGGCGGCACCTCGGCTCCCTCCCCCAACGGGCCGCAAGGGGACCAAGGCAAGAATAAGGGCGGCGGTACTCCCGGCGCACCGGGTGCCCCCGGAGCACCGGGCGCTCCCGGAGCACCTGGGCCCCCTCCTCCCGGCGGCGGCGGCGGCTAAGTTCCCTCGGTTCGCGGTTCCCCCGCTCATCTTCTGCCTGTCGTCCAGCGCGACGTTGTACTCGGCCGAACCGCGCTCGCCGCGGTGGCCTTCGATGGTCAGATGGTCGTCCGGATAGTCCTTCAGAATGTCCCGCAGCTCGGTCGAATCGGCTGCCAGGGCTTGCAGGGCATCGCGACGCAGCGCGGTGCGTTCCCGTTCTGCCGGCAACAGCCGCGCGTGATAGATTGAAAAAGAGTCCTATGCACTCCGCCCTGCGATGCCTCGCCGTTCTCGCCTGCGCCGCGGCGCCCGGCGCGCAAACGCAACCCGCCGCGCCGGCGCCTGGGACACCGCCGCCGCAGGGCCTGGAGGCCGAGTGGGACATCGCCCCCGTCCTGCAACAGATCGGCGCCCATGCCTCTCGCCTGCTGCCTCTGCTCGACCGCATCGATGCCCCATCGTGGGTGGCGAAAGGCGCATCGGATACTTACGCCGCGCAATTGCAGTCCAGCAAGGACCAGACTAAAGCGATCGCCGCCGCCGCCCGGGCGCTGGCCCGCAAGCCCGACAACCTGTCCGCCTCGCTCGATCTTTTTTTCCGTATCCAAGGGCTGGAAACGATGCTGGGCTCGCTGGTGGAGGGCACGCGGAAATACCAGAGTCCGGCCGCGGCCCAGGAGCTGGCGGCCCTGGTGGCCGAAAACGGCGCCAATCGCCAGCGGTTCGAGCGCTACATTGTGAACCTCGCCCAGGAGCGCGAGCGCGACTACCAGGTGATGGACCAGGAAGCCCAGCGCTGCCGCGGTGCGCTCGCCGCCCCGGCCAAAGGCTCCGAAAGAAGGAAAAAATAGGACCCCATGCCCTTCCTGTGCAGTATTTGCGGAGAAGAATCCACGCGCATCTGCGCGCGATGCACCAAGGACGCCTGCAATAACCATCTCTGCGAGAAGTGTCTGTGCTGCAGCGATTGCTGCGAGTGCGAAGTGGCCCTCTCGGACACCGGCCTTGGGTTATCGGTGGGTTCCGCCCGTTCCGTACTCCGCGCCGCGTCCGCGTCCAATCCGGAACCGCGGCCCGATCCCGAGCCGCCGCAGCCTCATCCCCCTCCCGACCCCGATCCGTTCCCGGAAGACGGACCCGATCCCGGCCCCATCGCGCCCTAGGGGGGTGGGGCTCCCGGTGGGCCTCCCGCCGTGCCTGTCTCGCGCCGCAGGCCGCTCCGCGCGCCTGCGGAGGCGGCCCGTTCAGTCCGCGATCAGGTTGATGGAGCCGATGCCGCCGCGAATGTCCAGGTGGATTCTGGTTTTGGATTCTTCATAGGCGTCGTTGACCCAATGGTCACCGTCGCGGCGCAGGCCCGAAGTTTTGATTTCGCCGATGCCGCCCGATCCCACGGCGTAGACCCCGACGTTGGCCGGCAGATGAATGGTGGCCTCCCCAATGCCGCCGCGAATGTGCACGTCGTAATCATGGCGGGGCTTTCCGCGCAGGTCCATGCGCAGCTCGCCGACGCCCATCTCGACTTCCACGCTGCGCAGCGCCAGGCTGCCCAGGTCGAGCCGGGCCTCTCCCGCGCCGAAGTGCGCCGTGAGGTCCACGGGGATATCGTCATTGAGCGCGAGATCCCATTCGTACTTCACGCTGCCAAAGTGCGAATGGCTGTGTCCGGGTTGGTTGATGGTGAGGCTGCCGTGCGCGCCTGCGCCGCTATAGCGCACCTCGGGCTTCCAGGAGTCCACGTTGTAGGCGAAATCCGCCTGCGCCAGCCTGGACGAGCCGCCCCGGACTTTCAGATTACCGGCGCCCATGTTCAGGTTGACCGAGAGGCGCTCGGCGCTGCCCCGATCGAAAGTGCGGGAGTCGTGGCGCGTCGGGCCCGTGGACGTCTCAATTACGCAACTGCCGAGGCACAATACGCCGGCAGCCAAGAGCAGGCATCTGACGTTCATGGGATCTCCTTTAGAAACTCATACGCAGGTCACGGGAAATTGTTCCGCGAGGGCGCCGCGGGCGCTCGCCGCACGCACCCGGCCTGCGGCGCACCCGCCAGCCGCGGACGAATTCCGCGTCCCTCGCGCTTCCAGGTCCGGCGTCCACCGCGAACGCGGCTGGTGCGGAAGAGTTCGTCCAACTGCGCCATGGCGGCAGGCTCTCGCCCGCGGCGAGCGTCAGGTTCCTCTGCACATAATCAGTGAAGCACGGGAATCGTGGAATCCGCGTCGCGCAGACCTATGCGCCTCCGGCGCCGAGCAGATCTTCGAGCGTGTAACGCGCTTTAGCGGGATAGCGCTCCAGCGGGTAATATCGCGCGAGCGCCGATTCCACATCCTCCATGCGATGCAATCCCAGGATCTTCAGCAGTACCAGGACATCGGCGCGATCCTGGAACTCCTCGCCCAGCCTCATCGCGAGGCATTTCATTGCCAATAGGTACTCGGGATGAGGAGCGAAGATACGCAAGTGGCTTAGTTCCGCATACACTTCGAAGCGCCCCGACTCGCTGAAGAAGCCTTTGACGGCGTCATTGAGCCAGTGCGGGGGCAGGTGCTCCCGCTTGGCAACTTCGTCCGCCGCACGGCGAAGTTCGGTGGCCGGGACGAGCAGCGCGTCGATATCCTTGGTGGCTTCGCGCGCATGAAACACCAGGCACATGACCGCTCCGCCGGCCAGGAACAGCTCACCCCGGACACCCTCCGCGGCAAGTTCCGCATTGAGGGCATCGAGGAGCTCGCGGATCCGCGCCGCCGTGAACATCAGACGCGGTCTCCCACCGTGGAGTCGATGAAAATGTTGCGCCGGCGGAAGGGCGGCGGCGAGGCGGTCAACAGATGGGCGCGCAGATTCAGCGACGGGTCCGCAAATACGGGTTCGGCCAGGGGCGGCACGGCGGCAGTCCACAACGGCGGCACCACGCCGGCGCGATGCGCCGCCACCTCCACCATGGCCGTAACATAATTCAGCCGGTACGGCTCCTCGATGGCAGGCCGCGGCAGTTGGGCGATGTCCTGGGCGGAGGCCGAGGTGAGCAGATCGTTCAACTCAGCCAGCGGATAGCCGATGCGGCGAGATGCCGCGATCTGCGAAGCCAGCCGTGCGAAGGCAATGGAGACGGTTTCCATCATCACCTGAGATTGTATCGGTTCATCGCGGCAGGCTGAGCGAGCGGGACGAGAATGGCGATGCCGCGGGGTGAGATCGTCACTGGTGCCTGGCGAATTGCGCGCGCACCTTCTCCCAGGTCACTTCCAGGTCCTCCGGCAGCACGCGCGTCTCGCCCGTCACAGTCATGAAATTGGTGTCGCCGGTCCAGCGCGGCAGCACGTGCAGATGCACATGGCCGGCAATTCCCGCACCCGCGCTGCGGCCGATGTTCATGCCCAGGTTCAAACCCTCGGGGCGGTAGATGGCGCGCAGATGGGTCTCGCTGGCGCGGGCCAGGCGGATCAACTCCACCAGCGTCTCATCGGGCAGCGCCTCCAGGGTGGCGGCGTGCTCGTAGGGGACCACCATGATGTGCCCGCTGGTGTAGGGGAAGCGGTTGAGGATCACGAAATTCCGCGCGGCGCGATGGACCACCAGGCGGGCCCGGTCGTCGCGCGATTGGGCGGCGGCGCAGAAGACGCATTCCCCGGGCGCCGCGGCGCTGGTGATGTACTGATAGCGCCACGGGGTCCAGAGATAGTCCATGCGATTCCGCGCCGCGGCTATTTACGGGTTGGGAACCTGCTCGGGCACGGGCGCGGGCGTGGCCGAACTGTTGACCACGTCTTTCAATTCCTTACTGGGTTTGAAATAGGGAATTTTCTTGGCGGGAACCTCGACCCGCGCCCCGGTTTTCGGATTGCGGCCGATGCGCGGCTGCCTCTGCCGCGTGCGAAAGCTCCCGAATCCGCGGATCTCGATCTTATCGTCCGAGCGCAGCGAGCGGACGATGCTGTCGAAGATCGCCTCCACGATGACCTCGGACTCCTTGCGGGTCATTTCCACCACCCGGGAGACTTCTTCAATCAGGTCGGCCTTCGTCATCGCACTCTCCTGAGTATCAATCGCTTACGCAACCGCAGTATCGCTTGAATGCGCGAAATTTGCAAGCTACTCTGAGTTGCGGTCCTTGAGGCTCATCACCTCTTCGATGGTTGTGGTTGCGGCCGCGGCCTGGCGTTGGTAATCTTCCAGACGGGTTTTCTCTTCGTCGTCGGTCACGGCGCGGAGACTGAGCCCGATCTTCTTCTCCGCTTCGCTCATCTTGATCACTTTGAAATCGAATTCCTGGCCGACGGCGAGCGGCGGCTCCTCGGCTCCGCGGCGGCCGGAATAACCGGGCACCTCGGAGAAATGGCACAAACCCTCGACGCCCTCGGCCAGCTCGACAAATCCACCGAAGCTGGCCAGCCGGCAGACGCGGCCATGCACCGTATCGCCCACCTGGTGATGTTGAAAGTAGCTCTCCCAGGCATCCGGCTGGAGCTGCTTGATGCCGAGGGAAAGCCGGTGGGAAGACGAATCGATATTCAGAATCACGGCCTGCACGACCTGGCCCTTCTTGAGGATCTCGGAGGGGTGTTTGACGCGCTTGGTCCAGGAGAGATCGGAGACATGGACCAGGCCGTCGATGCCCTCCTCGATTTCGATGAACGCTCCGAAATCGGTCATGTTGCGCACCCGGCCCTCGACCACCGAACCCACGCTGTAGCGCGTGTCGATGGTGGTCCAGGGGTTGGG
This sequence comes from Terriglobia bacterium, assembly GCA_020073615.1. GTDB lineage: Bacteria > Acidobacteriota > Terriglobia > Bryobacterales > Bryobacteraceae > JADGNR01. The sequence continues at coordinate 44,751 of JAIQEX010000032.1, read as the reverse complement.
CTCCAGTTGCTTCAGCCCGAGCGAAATGCGGCGGTCCTTGGCGTGCACCTCCAGGACCACGGCCTCGACCTGATCGCCGGGCTTGACCACCTTGGAGGGATGCTTCATGCGCCGCGACCAGGTCATTTCGCTGATGTGGATGAGCCCTTCGACGCCCGCCTCGAGCTCCACAAAAGCGCCGTAGTCGGTTACGTTCACCACGCGGCCGATCACCCGCCCGTGGAGCGGGTACCGCGTGGCCACGGTCTCCCAGGGGTCGGGCTCCAGTTGCTTCAAGCCCAGGGAGACGCGCTCCTTGGCGCGATCGAACTTGAGGACCTTGACGGTGACCTCTTCGCCCACGTGCAGCAGCTCGGAGGGATGGGTGACGCGGCCATACGACATGTCGGTGACATGCAGCAGGCCGTCGATGCCGCCGAGGTCGATGAAGGCGCCGTATTCGGTCAGATTCTTGACCGCGCCGGTGACCACCGAGCCCTCCTCGAGGTGCTCGAGGGTGGCGCTCTTGCGGACGTTGATCTCCTCCTCGACCGCCATTTTGCGCGATACCACCACGTTGCCGCGGCGGCGGTTGAGCTTGATGATTTTGACGGGGATGTCCTGCCCGATCAGGAAATCGAGATTGTGCACGGGTCTGGAATCGGCCTGCGAACCGGGCATAAAGGCCTTAATCCCGACATCCACCGCCAGGCCGCCTTTGACCCGGCCGAGCACGCGGCCGGAAACGACCAGTTGATCCTGATAGGCCTTTTCCAGATTGTCCCAGATGCGCAGCCGCGCGGCCCGCGTGTGGGAGAGCAGAACGTATCCTTCCTGCTGCTCTCCTCCGTGCTCGATCATGACATCGACGGGATCGCCGGGGCGCACGGCGACCTCGCCCGCCGCGTTCTGGAACTGCTCGATGGGGACAATGCCCTCCGATTTGTATCCGAAATCGATGATGACGTCTTTGGCGGTAACGCTGAGTACGGTGCCCTGCAAGACCTCGTCGGCGGCTGGCGGGGCGAAGTGGCTGTAATCTTCGAGAAGGTTCTCGTAGTTGTCGGGGACCATCTGGTCCGCTTGCCCGTTGTTCTGGTCTACCGCCATCACGCCTCCGCCGATCACTGATTCACCGTAGGTTGCAGGGAAGAGAATTCCCGCGGCAGGGTGCAAGCACGTGAGAGCCAGTCCGGCTGTTTATCCCCGTGGACATTGTGAGACCAAACCATGTGTCAATTTTCTCAGCAACCACTGAGAGATCAGTATGTTAGCAAATATACGCCGAGTCACGAGAGGTTGTCAACGGTGCCCCGGCCACGGCCTTCCCCCGCAGGATGAAATAACACTTGGAACTTCCCCCAAAGGGGACTACAATCGGGCTGGGAAGTCTTAAATTTACAAGAGTTGCACGTACCGATCCGACGTTTATACGGGACTTTTAGGGGGTTTCCATGTTCGACAGCCTAACGGACCGGATCAGGGAAGACGAGTTGAAGCAGATCCACGGCCCCGAGCGGTTCCTCCGCCTGGCAGCCGTGGTGGTGGTTTCGTTTCTGCTGTTCGGCGGCCTGTACCTGGTGGTTCTGCACCTGGAATAGCCGCGCCCCGGTGATTACTGGGACGGCGCGATCCGCCGCATGACGGATTTGATCTTTTGACCATAAGCTTCGTCGGGGTTGTAGAGCGCCAGGAGCTCGTCAAGGCTCTTGTCCTTGTAAATCTCCGAATGGGCCAGGCGGTAGCCCACAATCTGAATGCCCTCGGCGGCGGAAGGAAACCGCGCACGGCCCGAATCCCACCCGAACAGGTTATTGTTGCGGGCAGATTTGCCGCCCGTCGATTCCACGTAAGAAATACTGGGCAGGAGGCGCCAATCCAGTTCATAATGATCGGCGGCCTCGAGGAACTCCCGGGCGTACCTTGCCGCGGGGCAGTCGGATTTCTGAAAGAACCTGTGGAGCGCTTCGAACCGGGGATCCTGGCGATAATCGGCCGCGGGGGCGTTCATGGTCGGCTGGTGCGACCCGCCGACGGGCAGAGACACCACGCCCGCGAACACCGCCAGACCACTGGAAATCAGTTTAATCATCCAACAATCTCCTTTATTTTTAAGCAGTTGCGCGGAACAGCCTGGGTGTCGGCCGAGTCCGCGAGCGAAAGGATCGGCGGCGGGACGGTAGTCCCGCGTCTGGTGGATTACGGAACTGACATAAGCGGCGATTATAACACTACGGAAACCGGACTGGGCGGCGGGGGGTATGAACGAATACCGAGACCGCCCAGGCAGCAGCCCGGCCCTGATCGGCGAGCGCGGCGCTATAATATGACGTCGGCGCGCCTGTTGGGCGCTGCCGTCTCTGACGCTGAGCTTGCGTCTGTCATTGAGTGAGAAAGTCTTGGTAGCGAATCGTCTGTGAGGTCTCCCATGCGTGTGATACGTTACGTGGCCGTTGTCTTGGCGGCAGCGCTGGCACTGGTTTCGTGTAGCCGCGATCCGAACATCGCCAAGAGGCGATATCTGGAGAGCGGGAACCGATATTTCGATAAGGGCCGGTACAAGGAGGCGCGAATTCAGTATCTGAACTCCACCAAGGTCGATGCCCGCTTCGGGCCAGGCTATTACAAGCTGGGGCTGACGGACCTGAAGCTGACGCCGACCCCCAACCTGGGGGAGGCGGTGAAAGCTTTTCGGCGGGCCATTGAGCTGCTGGTGCCGGCGGACAAGTATCCGGAGCACTGGGATGCGGCGGTGAAACTCTCGGAGATCTACCTGGTGGTGGCCAAATCCCAAAAGCAATACATCGACGAAGTAGAAAGCTACTGCAAGCAGATGCTCGAGCGGGATGCCAACTCATTCGACGGGCACCGGCTGTACGGCGATGTGTATTTCGTGCGGGCCATCGAGGCGTTCCGGACGGCGTTGCGCGACGAGGGGCAGAAGGATCTCGATCTGGCCGCGGCGGAATACCGCAAAGCCGACACCATCAAGCCCGGAGAAATGGGCGTGATGATGCAGTTGGCGCGCGTGATGGAAGCGAAGAGCGAGCTTCCCGAGGCGGAGGCGCTCTTTCGCCGGGTAATCGAAAAAGACAAGACCTACCAGACCGAGGACCGGTACATCCTGGCCAAGCAAGGTCCCTACATGGAACTGTACATTCTGCTGGCCACTTTCGAGAAGAAGGCGGCCGAGGGCGAACAGGTATTGAAGCTGGCGGTCCAGAACAATCCGAAACAGTACCGGTTTCTGACCTTTCTGGCCATGCACTATGCTTTGCAGAACCGCCGCGACGACATGTTGGGGGTGCTGCAGCAGATCAAGTCGCATTCCCGGGATTGGGACCTGGCGTACTTCACGGTGGGCGATTTCTACGTCTTGCTGGGAGACGGCGAATCGGCTCTGAAAGAGTACCGCGAGGGCCTGTCCAAGGAGCCGAAGAAGAAGGTCGAATATCAAAAGCGCATCATTGAGGTGCTGATGCGGGAGGGAAAGCGGCCCGAGGCGGCCGATGTCAACGCGCAGATCCTGAAGGACAATCCCAACGATCCCGACGCACGCGGTCTGGCGGCCTCGGTGATGCTGGACAAGGGCGACGTGAACAAGGCGCTGTCGGAATTGCAGGCGGTGGTGACGCGGGCGCCGGAAAATGCGGTAGCGCGCTACAACCTGGGCCGGACCTACGTGGCCCTGACCCAATGGGAGCAGGCGAGACAAAGTTTCCAGAAGGCCATCGAACTGCGGCCGGACTACCTGCCGCCGCGTCTGGCGCTGGCGCAATTGCAGGTGGCCCGGGGCGAGTTCGATGCGGCGCTGAAATCGGTCGCGGAGGTGCTGCGGCGCGACCGCTCCAACGCCAACGCGCTGCTGATCGAATCGGCGGCCCTCATGGGACAACAGAGGTTCGGCGATGCCCGCAAGCTGCTCGAGTTGATGCTGAAGGCCAATCCCAGCTCGCAGGACGTGCTATTCCAGTTGGGCGTGGTCAACCTGCAGGAGAAGCAATACAAAGAGGCGGATGACGCTTTCCGCCGCTCCTATGAGCTGAATCCCGCCAATCCGCGCGGCCTCATGGGGGTGGTGGAGACCTACATGGCGCAGAATAAGTCCGATGAGGCGATTCAACTGCTGCAGGCGGAGCTTCACAAGGCTCCGAACCGGACGGATCTGGTCATGGCCATGGGCAATGTCTATGTGCGCGCCGGCCGGTACGACCAGGCGATCGGAAGTTTTCAAAAGCTGCTGGATTCCCTGGACAAGAGCTCCAAGGCCCGCGGGGAACTCTACCTGAAGATCGGCGAGACCTATCGCCGCAAGGGCGATTATTCCAACGCCGTCGCCAACCTGCAAAAAGCGCGCGACACCCTGCCCGACAATGTGCTGGTCTTGAGCACGCTGGCGCTGGTGCTGGAGGGCGGCGAGCACAAGTCCGAGGCCATGCAGGTCTACGACGCCATCCTCAAGATTCAGCCGGACAACCCCGTGATCCTGAACAATAAGGCTTTCCTGATGGCGGAGAACAATGGCGATCTGGATCACGCCCTGACCCTGGCGCAGCGGTCCAAGCAGTTGATGCCCAACCTCTCGGAGATCTCCGATACGCTGGGCTGGATCTACCTCAAGAAGAGCCAGGCCGATAGCGCCATCACCATTTTCAAGGAACTGGTGGCCAAATATCCCGGCCAGTCGACTTACCACTATCACCTGGCCATGGCCTTTTCCCAGAAGGGCGACCGGCCGCGCGCGATCAAGGAGTTGAACGACGCGCTGAAATGCAATCCCGCGGCCCAGGAAAAGGCTAAGATTCAGGCGCTGCTGGGCAGCCTGGGTTAAGTGCGTGTCCGTTCCGGCGAGGGCCGCAGCTACGATCGCCAGGACAGTTCAGGTGCTGCCTCCTGCCTGGTGATCATTGCATTCTGCGCAGCGCCGGCCCGCAAGTTGCATGCTTCAGCGCGGCCGGGGCTGGGACTTGAGCATGATCGCCATACCGCCGCTCGCGGCCAGCGCCGCCCGATGTAGGAGTACGGGCCGCAGGCTACGATCGCGTTAGTCACCACAGCCAGGCCGGTGAGCGCCGACTCACGGAGCCTGGGAGAAACTCAGCAGAAAGATGCTGCCCAATCCGAACATTCCCATGAAGCGAAGCATGGAATTCCTGGAGCCCAATTTCATACGGGCACGTCCGCTTTACTTATTGCAGCCACAATGGCAACACCTGGCTCCCGGCAGGACTACTTCCTTCCGATAGCCGTATCCAGGAACTCCGGCGCGGCCGGCCGTCCCCGTGTTAGTTCTCCCGAAAAAGCATTTATCCGCTGACCTTTGGCAGTATTGTCTTAGCGATCTGTACCGATTGACAATTCCCACAGGGCCAATCGCCCGCGTTTACACGTTGTCAGGTGTAATCTCTCGAAGACCCGCGAAAAGGTAGGAAAAAAACGGGATGGAACCTAACACCCAGACGCTAGCGGCCTCTGTCTTTCCGGTGCCGCTGTTCCTGCGCAAGGTCCTGTCATGGGCCAAACCGTCTATTGCATTTCTTCATGCAATCATGGCCGTTGGAGTTCTTCTGGCATGCGAATCTTACAGTGCCATAGCCCAGACAGCACCCGTACTTACGAATATAGCGGCCGTGGCTCAGTCCCCCGGTACAGCGATCGTCACCTGGCAAACCGACAGGCCAGCCACCTCTCAAGTAGTCCTACCTGATATCTGGTATGGAACTGCGCCCGATGGCGCGTTGGTTACGAGCCATCGTGTCACTCTCCCGGTTTCTCCGGGGACGAGCTATAGATACTATGTCGTATCGGCGGCACAGGGTGTAGCGGCGTCTAGTGCGGCACTGGTCGCGTCCGAAACCTTCTCGACGCCCAACGTCGATCCGGCGGCGCCTGCGGACTACCGGCTCGACACTCATGGAGCCAGCAGCGTATATGCGGGACATGACTTGTATATCGGCATCACGTCGGTCTTACTGGGAGGAAGCGTCGCTCACCTGTATTTCGACGAAACTCTGGGGCTGCCCCCAGGCGTGACTTTTCATGTGATCTGCGCCTATAATACCGACCTAACCCAGGAACACAACGATTCCTATTGGGATGCAACCGGCCGCCAATGGTGCTACAACGGTAACAACACCGTTAACAGCCCTCCGCTACTTCGCGTGCGCACATCGGCAACAACCCCTCCCGGAAATTATAGCGCGACCCTTCGAACCGAGGCTGGCGGCATTGAAAGAGATACATTAATAAGCTTCAGCGTGGCGAACTTGCCGGCACCACCCGTCAGGCTCGCGAGTCCAGCGCCGGAAATTCCCGGGTTAAGCACCTGGCAACAGACGATGAGCAGCCTGGGCGCCAAGTGGTGTAACCCGGAACAGGCAATGGTCTTCGGGTCCGAGCCGCAGATTTGGTACTACGACGGCGGCAGGACGTACTTCCAGATCGCCGATTACACGGGCAGCCCGCAACAGTGGAATCCATGCGCACTCAATATTGTAACGCAGTACCGGGACTATATCTTACAAAGCGGCGCACAGGTTCCTGGTTGGCGCGTATTTCCGCACGGGCTCGCTATGAACTATTGGCGGACTGGGGACACAGGAAGCCGTGACGCCGCGATTGCATTGTCCAAGACTTCCCCCTACGGGGCCATAGCGGGCGGTGTAAGCGTAGGCCTGATTCGCGAGACGGCCTATGTGATCGAGGCCTACACAATTGCCGAGCGCCTTGGGGCGCCGCATGATATACGGCTTGACAGAGCGGTGGACTTTGGCTTAGGACACTTTAGTCAGCTCTTTTCATCGAACAACACGACACAGATCAATCAGCCGTTTTTCGACGGGCTCATGGCCGAGGCGCTCATTGAGTATTATGAGTTCAGCCACGATTTGCGCATTCCCGGGGCGATCAAGCAAATGTTGGATTGGCTCTGGCTGAATGCATGGGATCCGGCGGCTCAGGGGCTGGCTTACAGCACTCTTGATGTGCCGCCTACCTATGAGCCCGGGCTTAATAACCTGATAGCCCCTGCCTACGCGTGGTATTGGGCACTAACGGGAGATTCCGCATCGTTACAGCGCGGCGATCAGATGTTCGCCGCCGCGATGGCGCAGGACTTCAGCTACAGCGGCAAGGTGTTCAATCAGAACTATCGTTGGACCTTCGACTATGTACGGTGGAGGACGCAAGGCACGACCGTTCCGTCGGCGTTTTTGGCGGGCAGCGGTGGCGGGCAGCCTGGTGTTCAGGCGGCCTTGCAGGCGGTGACGATCGATCCGGCGGTGACCGGAGGCGGGACTGCCGCCGGGACTGTCTGGCTGTCGCAGGCGACAAGCCAGGCCGCTTCGGTCGTGCTAGCGGCGCAATCCGACGGCACGCCCGGCGTTGTGGCCGTACCAGGTACTGTCACGGTACCGGCTGGCGCCGAAAGTGCGCGGTTCACGGTCGCGGCGGCGAATGTTACGCAACCCGTTTCGGTTACGCTGACCGCATCGCTAAACGGTGGAATCGGGCAGGCAACCACGCGAGTGATACCGGCGGCTTATGGGCAGATCGATCTTTGGGGTCTCTACGCAGCGGCAACGTTGCAGCGCGGAGGCGCAACGGTGGTGGTGTATTTGACGGCGGCAGCACCGGCGGGCGGCATTACGGTCACGATGACCAGCTCCAACCCGGCAGTCATCTCCCTGCCGGCAACGGTGATGGTGCCCGCGGGGGCGACCCAACTGAGTGTTCCGATAACCGTGGCCGAAGTCACTGCTGCGACCGGCGTTGGGATTCAGGCGATGGTGCGCACCGCGATCACGAAGACCGTTCAGGTGTTGCCGCCGCCGCCGGCGATGGATATTCGCGATCTGAGCGTAGCGGCGACGCTGCAGCCGGGAAGCGCGACGGTGGTGGTGTACTTAACGGCGGCGGCGCCGGCGGGTGGCGTTACGGTTACGATGACCAGCTCCGACCCGGTGTTGATCTCCGTGCCGGCAACGGTGGTAATGCCGGCGGGAGCGATGCAGCTCAGCGTTCCGATAACCGTGGGCGCGGCCAGCGTGGCAACGAATGTGTCCCTTCAGGCAAAAGTCGTAACCGCGATCACAAGAACGGTCCAGGTGGTGCCACCGGTCGATATTCGCGATCTCTACACAGCGGCGACGTTCCAGCGGGGGAATGCGGCGGTGGTGGTGTATTTGACGGCGGCGGCACCGGCGGGCGGCGTCACGGTTACGATGAGCAGCTCCAACCCGGCATTGATCTCCGTGCCGGCAACGGTGGTGGCCCCGGCGGGAGCGTTGCAGGTAAGTGTTCCGATAACCGTGGGCGCGGCCAGCGTGGCGACGAATGTGTCCCTTCAGGCGAAGGTCATAGCCACAGTAACCAGGTCTGCTCAGGTGTTGCCTCCACCGCCCATCGATGTGGCCTTTGTGTACACCGCGGCAACGTTCCGCCGAGGGAACGCGACGGTCGTAGTGTACTTGACGGCTGCGGCGCCGGCACGCGGCATCACGGTAACGATGAGCAGTTCCAACCCGTCGTTGATCTCCGTCCCGGCAACGGTGGTGGTTCCGGCGGGGGCGGTGCAGCTAAGTGTTCCGATAACCGTGGGAGCGACCAGTGTGGCAACAAATGTGTCCCTTCAGGCAAAGGTTGTAGCCACAATCACCCGGACAGTCCAGGTGCTGCCTCCGCCGCCCATTGACGTGTACGGACTGTACACAGGGGCAACGTTCCAGCGAGGAAGCGCGACGGTAGTGGTGTACTTGACGGATGTGGCGCCGGCGGGTGGCGTCACGGTAATGATGACTAGCTCCAACCCGGCGTTGATCTCCGTGCCGGCAACGGTGGTAGTGCCGGCGGGAGCGGCGCAGCTAAGTGTTCCGATAACCGTGGGCACGGCCAGCGTGGCAACGAATGTGTCCCTTCAGGCGAGGGTCGTAGCCACGATCGCCAGGACAGTTCAGGTGCTGCCTCCTGCCTTGTGATCATTGCATTCTGCGTAGCGCGGGCCCGCAAGTTGCATGCTTCAGCGCGGCCGGGGCTGGGACTTGAGCACGATCGCCATGCCGCCGATCGCGGCCAGAGCCAGCCCGATGTAGGAGTACGGGCCGTAGGCTATGATCGCATTAATCACAACAGCCAGGCCGGCGAGCGCCGACTCCCGGAGCTTGGGAGAGATCAGCAGAAAGATGCTGGCCAATCCGAACATTCCCATGAAGCGAAGCATTGAATTCCTGGAGCCCAATTTCATACGGGCACGTCCGTTTTACTTGCGCAGTCACAATGGTAACACGTGTCCCCCGGGCAGGACTACTTCCTTCCGATAGCCGTATCCAGGAACTCCGCCGCCACCTGCGCCGCCGGGCGGCGCTCGCCGTCCACGCGATAGTTCAACTGGCGCATGACCGTGTCCGGCAGCTTATCGGCAAGCTGTTGCAGCGCCTCGCGCAGGCCGGCAATCCGCGCCAGCGTGTCTTCTCTCGCGACCACCGCGCACTGGTACGGCGGGAAATAGTGGCGGTCGTCCTCGAGAATGACGACGCCGCTCACGGCCGCCAGGCCATCGGTGGAATTGGCCGCGATCATGTCCACGGTGCGGCTTTCGAGCGCGGAGTAGAGCAGCCCCAGGTCCATGGTGACCGGATCGCCCGCCGTGCGCAGGCCATAGGTTTTCAGCAGGCCGTCGAGGCCGTCCGGCCGCTGTTGGAATTCGTAGCCGACGCCCAACCGCCACGGCTGGCTTTGGGCGGCGTCAGAAAGCGTGGCCAGCTTCGCGCGGCGGGCGGTCTCCCCGCGGATCATCATGGCGAATGTGTTGTTGAAGCCCAAGGGGGCGAGCCAGGCCAGCCGCCACCGCCGCTGGTACGCTGCGCGCACCGCCGCCAGCACGCCCGCGGCATCGCGGAGCGGCGCCTGCTTCAGGACGGCGGTGAGCGCGGTGCCGGTGTACTCGGGATACAGGTCGATGGCGCCCGCCACCAGTGCCGCGTGCGCCAGCAGCGTGCCTCCCAGGTTGAGCTTCCGCTCCACGCGGATGCCCGTGCGCCGCTCGATCTGTTGTGCCAGGATTTCTCCCAGCACCACCTGTTCGGTGAAATTCTTGGAGCCCACCACGATGGCCGGCCGCCGCGCACACGCGGCCAACAGCAGCACGCTCAGGCAGGCGATAGTCTTCGCTCGATCCATTCCAACGCCTCATCGGCCACCAGCGCCATGGCCGCGGCGGGGACCGCGCCCGCCAGGATCTGCGGCTTATCCATCATCGCAATGCCGCGCACGATGAAGACGCCCAGCCCGCCGGCCCCGATGAACGCCGCGATGGTGGCCGTCCCGATGGTGGTGACCGCGGCGATGCGCAATCCGGCCACAATCGACGGCACGGCCAGCGGCAACTCCACCAGCCAGAGAATCTGCCGCCGGGTCATTCCCATGGCCACGGCCGACTCGCGCACGGCGGCATCCACTCCCCGGATGCCAGTGAGCGTATTGCGCAGGATGGGCAGCAGCGCGTACAAGCAGAGCGCAATGATGGCGGTGCGCTTTCCTATGCCGCCGATAAAGGGCAGCGGCAGCAAGAACCCGAACAGCGCCAGGCTGGGGATGGTCTGCGCGATATTGGCGAAGCCGAGCACCCAGCGGCGTGCGGCCGCGTGCCGCGCCAGCAGCACGGCCGCGGGGATCGCCACCGCGGCCGCGATGGCGAGCGTGATCAGCACCAGCTCCAGGTGCTCGAGCGTGAGCGAGAAGATTTCAGATGCGAGGCGGCTGTTCATCCGGTCTCCAGTTTTCCTCCAGGCTGGCGAGGAACGCCTTCGCCTCGGCGGTGCGCGCCGCCAGAAACTCCGCGGGCGTCAGGACCAGATCGAGCGCACCATCCCGCAACAGAGCCACGCGCGTGGCCATCATGAGCGCTTCCCGCACGTCGTGCGTCACGAACAGAGCGGCCTTGCGCACGGTGCGCCGCAACGCCAGAAACTGGCGCTGCAGCTCGAAGCGGGTGATGGGGTCGAGGGCCGCGAAGGGTTCGTCGAGCAGGAGCAGCGGCGGATCGGCCGCCAGGGCGCGCGCGATGCCCACGCGCTGTTTCTGTCCGCCCGAAAGCTGGCGGGGATAGCGCGCGCCGAACTCGGCGGGGGCCAGGCCCACGGCATTCAGCAGAAACTCGACGCGCTCCGCCACCTTTTGCGGCGGCCAGCTCTCCAGGCGCGGCACCAATCCGACATTGTCGGCCACCGTCCAGTGCGGAAACAGTCCCGCGTCCTGAATGACGTAGCCCATGCGGCGGCGCAGTTGGATGGGGTCCCACCCTTCGGCCGGCCGGCCCTCGAACCAGACCTCGCCGGCCGATGGCGTGGCCAGGCCGTTCACAACTTTCAGCAGCGTGGTTTTGCCGGAACCGCTGCGGCCCAGCAGCACCACCGTCTCGCCTTCCTCCACGCGCAGGCTGATGTCGCGCAGCACCGAGCGGCCGCCCAAGGCGCAGGAGAGATGGCGGATATCGACAACGGCGGTGGCGGGCACGGGGTGATGGCTAAACCATATATTGGATGTTCGAGCCGTGCGTGGGATACGCGTAGAGCGGCTCTTTCACCTGTTGGGCGGTGTGGCCGCCGCGGATGGCCAGGGCGAACACGTTGATCAGCTCCTCGGCGCCGTCGCCCAGAATATGCGCGCCCAGAATCCGGCCGCCGGGGCGCTCCACCAGCACTTTGTATCCCGAGCACTCCTCGGCGATGCGGCGCGACGCGTACCAGCCCGTGGTGTCGTCCTGGCGGACGTCGAATTGCAGGCCCTGGCGGCGCGCCGCTTCTTCGGTCAAGCCCGCCGAGGCCAGCGGCGGAATGCTGAACACGGTGCTGGCGCAGCCCAGGTAGTTGGGCTTTTGATGATTGCCCGCGAGCAGGTTGGCGGCGACGATGCGGCCTTCGTATCCCGCCACCGGCGCCATTTCCAGAAACTGGTCGCTGGTGATGAGCAGCTCCTCCCCGGGGATGCCCAGCCGCGCCGGCGCGGCGCCCGCGGCGATGACCCAATGCTCCGCCCGCAGGGTAGCGCCGCCGGCGGCGATCGTTTGCGGGTCGAGGAAGCGGGCGGTTCCGTGAAAGGCGGCGATGCCCGCGGCGGCGAAGCTCCGCTCGGTATTTTCCGGTACCGGGTCGGTGAACGAGCGCTTGAAGCGCATGAGCGCGGGCCAGTCGATGCGCAAACCCTCGGCGGCGACCCCGTGCGGGCCCATGCGCCGCGCAAAATCGAGTGCCTCAGCCGCCCCCACAAGCACTTTCTTGGGATCGCACCCGCGATTGGCGCAGGTGCCTCCGAACGGCCGCGCCTCGGCCACCGCGACGCTCCATCCCGCTTTACGGCAGGCAAACGCCACCGTGGAAGCCGCTGCGCCGGTCCCCACCACCACCAGATCGAACCGCTCGGGCATCGGTCCTTCCCCTCCTTACCCGGATGATCCTTCCATACTACTGTAGCGGTGGAAGCGGGGGGCGTAAGGGCGAAAACCGAGCACGTTGCGTGCCGGACAGCAGGCTGAATTCTTAGAAAAACTTGGTTGGATCGAAGCTGCTCCAATGGGCTGTAGGTCATCGCGAAGGAGAGTACATATGGAAAGCCAGAACGTCCGTTGCCACGCCACCTGTTGTTTTTGTTCCCGCTCCCTGAGCCGGCTGACGGAGGGTGAGACGGGGTGTCAGATTCAATTGCTGATCTGCAGTTACTGTGGAGCCGTGTTCGGCCCGCCTTGGCCTGAACACCAGTGGACCGAGCCCAGCTCGGAACCGACAGACCTGTACGCACTTCGCTTCCCGGTGGAGCCGGCAGCCTGACCGTGGGGCTGGCCAGGTAAGCGAAAGGAAGGGTGTTATGAGGCATAGAGAAGCGTTTCGGGTAATGTGGAATGAGAGCCGGGCCGAGCTCGGAGTCTACCTGGTCATCGGCGAATGGAACGGCCGCACCTGGGAGTTTTCGGAACGGGATTCATGGGAGGTGCGTTGGTTTCCGATCCCCGCTACCCGCGACTACGTCGCCAAAGCCAACAGACTCGCGCGGCAGGACCGGATCCGCGCGACGCCGGACGGCCGCGAGGATGCCGTCCGGTCTTCCCGCCCGGCCGCCGAGCCGCCCTTGTGAGCGGCTCGCCGCCGTCCGGACGGGAAGCTGGGCAGCCATGGTGTTTCGTGCCGGTTGCTTTTGAAATGGCCGTATCCATATGCTGAAAAGCGTTCTCATGGGCCAGGCTCACGTCTCGGAACCGATCGCCGAACTGCTTCGGAACGTTCATAAGCTGGGCGTGTCCGATTGGAGTCCCGGACTCGGGACGTATCCAACTTCGCATTTGACCTCTCCCGAGCTTCGGGACGAGATCGCCGCACATACCGCCGCTCTCAGCGTGCTGTTCGGGGAGAGCGATCCCTCGAAAGTGCCTTTGGAGGCGTATCTGTGGTCTGCGCCCGTACGGCGGCACTTGAAGGAACTTGGGTGGTTGCAAGGCGGCGTGGTAGTGGTGGACAAATTCGGGACCACCCAGATTACGCGCCTCGAGGTCGACCTGCCTTCGCGTGCGCTCCGGTTGCCCGTTATTCAGCCCCTGCAGACGATCAATTGCCAACGGATGGCGCCTTCCTGTTTCGGGCAGGCCTGGGAGGAGATCAACCGCAGGGCTTTCCTGTTTCCAAAGGTGGACTCCGAGCGCAGGCAGCCTCTTCTGGCCGAACTGCGGGATTGGGTGTATGACGGCGGCGGGCGGCCGGAGGAGTTTCCGGATCGTGCGCAGCAGGATCTCAGCCAGCACCTGAAGAGCATGGCGGAACAGGTCCCCGGCTATTCTTCTTCTTCCAGTTCCCCTTTCCGAATCTATGAGGCCTTGGCCGATCACCTTGCAGCAGCCGTAATGTCGGCCCACTTCGTTAGCCTGAACCGGGCCCGTGTGAACCGGCGGACGAGCTTCTTGGAGTTCATGAACCGCGAGCGTAAGGATATCACCCGAATCGCGCGCGAGAACGCCGTGCTCTGGGTTCCCGATGGCGAGATCAGCTTTCTCCTACTCGAGTACCTGAGCACAAGCCTGCAACCTGTTTTCGTCGGCGGCCAGCTGGTTCATCAGAACTACTCCGGCCGGTCCGAACTCTCTCAGGACGTCTTCACCGGGCTGGGCCTCTTGCCGGCGGAAACCGGACTGGCGAAGCGCATGGCCGTTTGGGTGCGGGATCTCCTCGGAATGCAGGGATATGATCCGGAACAGCACGCCGTACTGAGCCCCCTGATGGACAATCCGTTCTGGGTGTGGCTGAAGCGCCAGTGCGCGAACCGCGGAGATAGAGCCCTGGATGCATTACACCCCCTGCTGGAAGGAAGCGCATCGATCGGCAAATTGCGCAATTTCTGCCAGGAGTTCTCGCGCTCGCGCACTCCGGCGGAATTGGAGAGCGAGGGTCCGCTCAACTGCCAATTGGCGTTGTTTCAGCGGTGGATGGACCCGAAGCCGCGCTATATCGTGGCGTTTCAGTTCAGCCCTTGGAGCAAATCGCTGCAGTCCGGGAGCCGCACTCCCAGGCGGGTGGCGTACTTCATCGGCACATTCCGGCCGGTTGACGGGATGGACCTGAGCCAACAGATTCTGTTGGTGCGTACCCTGGTATCGTCCGCGCAATGGCCGACGATGCACAATTTGCTGGAAGAAGAACGGGCGCTGGACCGGGTATCGTATTTCTTCGTCCACGACCTCTACAATCGGGTGTGGGAACTGAGCAGCGGAATGCAGATGTTGCTTCGCGAGGCGGAAGACAGGGGTGAGGCAACGTTGCAGGACTTGGCTGCGGAAGCGTCGAACAATGTTCAGGGCCTGTACGGGACGGCTCGCCTGCTCGCGGATCTCCAGAAGGCCGCCGGAGGCTTCGTCTCGGCGGACTGGGCGGAGAAGGCGAGGTTGCCGGATTGGCCGCGAAACCTGTCGGCCGCGGATTTTCAGGAAATTGCGGCCCGGTGCCACCAGGCTCTGAGGGAGGCCGTAGCGGGCTATGTTTCCGAAATGCGGCTTCGTGGCCGCTCCTTCATGGTGCGGCGGGTGTCCCTGAAAGAGCCCGCGGTGCTGGAAGAGATCGATGCCAGAGACCTGCCCCGGATGAGCGCCGCCGGCTTGATGCCGCCCTTTGACCCGAATCGCGAGGAGGGCCCGCGAGCGATGCTCGCAACCCTGGTGGAGTTGGTGCGCAACGCCGTCAAAGGCATCATCCGCGACGACACCGAATACGAACATTTCAGCCAGAACGGCGCTCTGCACCTCGACTACGAAATTGAAGTGAAACGTGACAGCGTCCAGGTGACTCTGTGGAATCCCATTTACGGAGAGAAACTGCCCCGTCCCGAGCTCCTGGAGCGTGTGAGAAACCTGCTGTTCAACCGTGCCGTCGAGATCACAACACCGGATTTCCACGCCTATCCGCTCGGCACAAGCCAGGGGGTCCGGTGGGTCCGCTCAACCTACGAGTACTTTCCAGCCAGGCTGAAGTTCCGGAGTTAGACCGCAATGCGAAACCTGCGAATTCTGATCATAGACGATCAAGTCAAGCGATATGACCACATACGCTATATCGATCCGGTGGCCTGCATTACTGCCGGGGCCGGCCCTACCGATCGTTTGACGCGTTGGACCCAGCACCTGCGGTGGTATTTGGAGGATCGCGTTCCGGAGTTCGACCTGCTCCTGATCGACGTCGATTTTTCGAAGGACGGGACGGCGCCCTACGATTCCGAAGTGTTCAATCCCTATGGGCTCCTGCACGCTCTACCTCTGGCGGCGCGCCAGCATGGCGTGAGATGGCCATTTGCATGGGCGATAGGCACGGGCGTGCACAAGGATATGCGAGACAATTACGTCGCAGTATTCGCTTATAGCCTGTTGTGTGCCATGGAGCGGCGCGTGCCGCTGTCGGTGGTCGCGCAACCCTCTTTCGAGTATTTTCGGACGCAGATCGACCAACTGAAGGGCCCGGACGACAAGGACGTCTTTGTAACGCTGATGCGTCGCTACCGCGAACAGGTGAAGACCGCCGCCGGGAACAGCCGGATCGAATTTGACGCGGAAGAACTGCAACAGCAGTTCGCGGCGGCCATGCGCGGCGACAGCCGCTCGATGAAGCCTCTTCTCGATTCGGGGCTCACGATGTATTACGGTTATCACATGGAGTCGATCGCCCTCCGGTCGATTTTCGCCGACTTTGACGGGCGTGACGACGACCCGGGCTTGGCCGCCGCGGTTCGGACTTTCCTGTGCGCATTGAAAGAGGCCGCCGAAAAGGTCGACATCGGGGACGATGTTCAGAAGGCGCTTGCCGGGCTCCGCAACGATCAGGCTCATAGCCCGGATGGGAAGAGAACGATTAACGCCTTTGTCAGCGCCAGCGACCCGCGCGCCAACCTTACCAAGCTGGCCGCCCTGGTCTGCTGCTGGTTGGAGGAGTATATTCGTGTCGCGGGAGAAAAGGTGTCGGCCGGCGCCATCGTTACCGCACTGGGCTTTACGGGAAACATCCAGGTCCACGAGATTCTGCGCAAGAACGGAATTCAGTGCCCGCTGGGGCACTATCTATACCTTCTGGCGGACCGCCCATCGGACTTGCCGCCGTCGGTGTTTAACTGCGTGGCGCGGTACTGGGACCAGCTAAAGAAGCCCAAGGGCCTCAAGCTGCCGGGGTGTCTTCGCCAGCCGGAAGAGTAACTGCCGCTAAGTCCGGCGGCATCGCCGCCAGCGCCTACCGGTTCAGCAATTGGTGCTCGATAATGATCAGGCTGACGACAACGATATGGACGCCGATCGCATGGTCGATTGGCGCTACCGCGATCCCCACAATGAGCAAAAGGAACGCGGCGACCCGGCCGCGATTTTTTTTCGAAGGATATGCCATCCGTTTCTCCGGGAGCTCAGAATGGAGCTCGTGACACATTCTAGATCCGGGGAGTTTTTTAATTATTTATAAGTTTCGCTGTTGAAAGCGCGGCTCGCGAATCGGTGGTGGGCGGCGATCCCCGCGGCCCCGAAGTCGAGGCGCAAGCCCCATAATGCCGGAAGCGCGGCCCCTTCAATTGATACGATAGAAGGAGCAATCGTGACCCATCCTTTCGTGGCTCCAACCGGCGCCGGCAAGCAGGAACTCTACCAGGAGTTGTGCGCCCAACTGGCCAGCCTGCTGGAAGGAGAGCAGGACCCGGTTGCCAACGCCGCCAACACCGCCGCCCTGCTGTACCATGCTTTGCCGGATGTGAATTGGGCCGGATTCTACTTCTTGCGGGATGGCGAGCTGGTGCTGGGACCGTTCCAGGGCAAGCCTGCCTGCGTGCGCATTCCGCTGGGTAAAGGCGTGTGCGGCACGGCGGCGCAGTTGCGGCAGACGGTGGTGGTTGCCGACGTCGCGGCCTTTGCCGGCCACATTGCCTGCGATTCCTCCTCGCGCGCGGAGCTGGTTGTACCTCTGGTGAAGGACGGCGTGCTCCTGGGGGTGCTCGATTTGGATAGTCCCTCGCTCGGACGATTCGATCTAGCCGACCGGGCGGGATGTGAGGGTGTGGCCGCGATTTATGTCCGCGCCATGGAGAGGAGACCGAAATGAAATGGATACTGCCTGTGATTCCGCTGGCCGCGCTGGTCTTGAGCGCCGCCGAGTTGCCTCCGCCAGCGGTCGATATTCCCGCTGCCGCCGGCAAACATAAAGCGTCCGCGGTGCTGGCCGGCGGCTGTTTCTGGGGAGTCGAGGCCGTCTTCGAACACCTCAAGGGCGTCTCCTCGGTGGTGGCGGGCTATGCCGGAGGCAACAAGTCTACCGCCCGTTATGAGCTGGTCGAAACGGGCCGCACGGGACACGCCGAATCGGTGGAGATCACATACGACCCGTCGCAGATTTCGTATGGCAAGCTGCTGCAGGTCTACTTTGCGGTGGCGCACGACCCCACCGAGCTCAACCGGCAGGGGCCCGACGAGGGCACGCAGTATCGATCCGCGATCTTCTATTCGTCGGAAGAGCAGCAGCGCGTGGCGGAAGCGTACATCCAACAACTGAACGGCGCCCGGGCCTTTTCGCGCCCCATCGTGACGCAGCTCACACCGCTCACCGGCTTCTACGCCGCCGAAGAGCACCACCAGCATTTTATCGAGCGCAATCCCGAAAACCCCTACGTGGTCTACAACGACCTGCCGAAGCTGGCGCAACTTCGCCGCCAGTTTCCCGAGCTGTTGAAGCGCTGAGCCCGCTTAGCGGAAGCGCCTCTTGTAGAAGAAATCCAGATCGAGCGAACCGTTCAGATCGCGCGCGGCGATGGCGCTCCAACGCGGGTTGATGGCCCACTCGATGCGAATGATCTGCGGATTGCTCTGGGTGATGTCCTGTATGTACGTAAAGGTCAGCTCGCGCGTGATCTGCTGCTGCAGGGTGAGCGTCGCCTGGGGCGTACTGGAGGCGCCGGTGATCTGCGGATCGATCTTGAGCTTGCTCACGCCGAACAGGCGCTGGAGCCGGCCCGAGACGGGGTTGCCGACCGCCTGGCCGAGCAGCGCCGATGCGCCCGTCTGCTCGAAGCTCTGCTGGGTCGCG
Source organism: Terriglobia bacterium (assembly GCA_020073615.1). Lineage (GTDB taxonomy): Bacteria > Acidobacteriota > Terriglobia > Bryobacterales > Bryobacteraceae > JADGNR01. The sequence continues at coordinate 26,194 of JAIQEX010000032.1, read as the reverse complement.
GTCGGCTGGCGCGCCGCCAGCACCGGATCGGTGGTGGTGAGTTTGCCCGAAGCCAGCAAGGTGGCCAGATCGGAGAATTGCATCGGCGGGTCCGAACTGTAGGAGAGCTTCATGCGGTCCATCGGCCCGGAGATGCGGAGAGTAACATCCACGCCTTGCACCTTGGTTTCCAGATCGACATTGAGCTCGGGGTTGATCTTACGCGGATCGAAGAACGAAATCGTGCCCTGATTGACGGTGTACTTGTTGCCGAAGAAAACCACCTCGCCCTGTGTGACGGAGGCGCGCCCCACCATGCCCGGCTGGTCCAGGGTGCCCACCAGCGTGAGGCGGGCTTCCGCTTGCAGATTCTCCGCGAGGGTAGTGCGGAAATGGATATTGGGCGCGGTCTGGATGCGCACGACGAAGCGCATGCCGGCGAGAAGCCCGGTGGTGGCGGTGGTGGTGGACGGCGGAGTGGCTGCGGAATTCAGCATGGAGCCGACATCGGAATGGGAGTGGAGCGCAACATCCAGAATGGTGACCGTTCCCGAGAGGAGGCTGCGCGCGGTGGTGCCGGCAAACGTGAGTTGCGCGCTGGCCTCGGTGGAAACCGTCGCCGGATACTCCACCCTTACCTTCTCGGCGGTTGCCTGGATGCGAAACTGCATTTCCGGGCCGCCGTAATTGGCGAAGCCCGTCAGCGCGATCTTGCCGCCGCCGGTTTCGCCGGTGAGGTTCTGGATTACGGCTTCGGTGCCGTTGAAGGTGATGGTGCCGTTGCCGTTGCTCAATCCGTTGGGAGCGTCGAGCATGTTGAACGATGCGTTCTGGAGCTGCAGCCGCCCGTTGATGGCGGGCTTGGCCGTGGTGCCGGTGATGGCGGCGTTCAACACGACGTTGCCGGCCGAGAAGATATCCGGGTCGATCGCTTCGAGAACGTCCAGCTGGACGTTGCCTTCGGCGCGCAGGTTCAGTTTCTGCGGATCGCCGAGCGAAGCCGTGCCGCTGAGCGTAAGGTTGGTGGACGGCCCGGTAATGCGGGCACTCTGAATGGTTACCACCGAGCGATCGAGCGAAACCACGACCGGTCCGGCGTTGTGCAGTTCCATCTTCACGCGCGGCTGGGCACTCTTGGCCGCGACCACGGAGTGGGCCTCCAGCTTGCTGAGCTCGACCGTGCCCTGTAAGGCCTCGGTGCGCGACAGGGGACCGGAGACGCTGGCCCTGCCTTCGAGCGAAGCCTCAAGGCCCGGCTGGGCGCCGCCGATCCAGTTACTCAACCCCGAGTAAGTGAGGTTAGTGAAGTTCAATTGAGCGGTCAGTGGATAATCGCCACCCAGTTCCAGGCGCCCGTCTCCCTTGATGTTGGCGCGCGCGAAGTCAGAAGTGAGATGGAAAGTCACTTCCCTGCCCTGCGTTTGGGCGGTGGCTGTAACATCGCCCACGGGCTTTTTGTTCACCGTGAGGCTCTTCGCCGAAAGATTGGCGGTGAGCGTGGAAACCAGCGGTGCGGCGTTCGCCCGCAGGGTGGCGGCGCCATCAGCCGCCAGTTCGACCACGCCGGCCAAGCCGGGCTTGAACTGCTGCGCGGTGTGAAAGCGGGTGAGCTGGAGCGGATTGCTGCGCACGTGGAAGCGAACCTGGCCATTTTCCAGATCGTTCGGCGGATGGGTAAATGACGCAGTCAGTTCTATGTTGGAAGGGCCGTCTTCGAGGCGGAACTGCGGCACGTCGATCGATTGGCTGGAGTAATTGACGGTAGCCTGCAAGCGGTCGAAAGGCTCCTGGTAAGCCGAACCCTTAGTGATCGTAAATGTGGCGCCGGCGCGCGGATCCTGGAGCGTGCCCGACACCTGGGCGTTAGCCGCGAGCATCCCTTTCAGCGGCAGATCGCCGCGGCCGGCAAGGGCGAGCACCTGGTCGATCGGCAGGCTGGCGATGGCGGCGGTGGCCGTGGTGCGATGATCTCCGGTAAGCAGCGATTGTCCGTTCACGCGGATCGTGGAGCCGGCGAAATTGGAGTTGACGTCGTACTCGACGGTGGAACCGGCGGAACTTGCGGCTGCCGTGAAATCGCCCAGGCTTTTCCCCTCCATCTGCAGGCCGTGCGCGGCGGCATTGGCGTGGAGACTGGTCAACCGGAACCCGGCGGATGGATCGACGGCCGCCGCGGCATCGGCATTGAGCGAGAGCATGCCGCGCAGGCCGGGACGGCTCTTCGCGAGCGATTGGAACTGCGCGAGCTGTATCTGGTTGCTCGTGACATGGGCCTGCAGAGTGCCACGCTCGAGCGTGCCGCGGGCGTGCTGGTACGCAGCGTTGGCGTCGAGGCGTGCGGGGCCGGCCACGAGAGCCAGCGTGGGAATCGCGATCGACCCCTGCGTCATGATCACATGGGCGGTCAGGCTGTCGAAGCGCTCACCTTCCGCGGTCCCGTTGACCACTGTGAAATCGGCGTTGCCCCGCGGGTCGCCAATGGTGCCATCGACGTGCGCAGCGGCGGCGAGCGCGCCGGTGACGGGTGGATCGGCCTGGCCGGCGAGCGCCAGCACGTCGCGCACATCGGCATTGCGAATGGTGGCGTCAAGGTGCAGCGGCTCATCGTTTTCAGGCTTCCAATTGCGCAGCCCCACCGTGGCCGAGAATTGCGCCAGAAGCGCGCCGTGCGTCAGCGCGCCGTTGGCGACCGACGCGCCCGTTCGCGACGCATTCACATCCGCCGCGAAGCGTGTGAACTGCCGCCCCTCCGCCGAGAAGTTCGTCACTGCGACCTGCGCCGCAATCTGCGGGGCGCTCAAGCTGCCGCTGACGGTGGCGTTTACGGTGGCAACGCCGCCGTTGAGCACCACCGGGATGGCAGCCACCGGCCGGAAGTCGTTCAGGTTGCGGGAGACCAGCCGGACGTCGATGCGCTGGCCCAGCGTTCCCGAAAGATCGATGCGGCTGTTGGGCAGCGCCACGTAGGAACGGCTGAGCGCGACCGTGCCGGCGGCGCCGTTGTAATCCGCATTCAGACGGCCCGAGACCGGCATTCCGCGCGGCGCGGGCGCGATCACGAGGCCGGCGTGCGCCACCAGGCTGGAGCCGTTCTTCAGATTGCCTTCAGCCGCGACCGGGCCCGAGACGATGCCATCGTAGCCCAAGGCGGTGGGCATGAAAACTCGCGCCGTCTGCGCGATGTCGAAACCGCTCACATTGCCCGTGACCCGGAACTGTTCCATGTGCTCGATGACCGCGGAGCCGGTGAAGCTGCCGCCGAGCGCGCCGAGACGGAGACTGCCGAACTCGATGCGGTTCTCGTCCATCGACGCCGTGATATCCGCGTTCAGGATGCGGGGCCCGTGCGCGGCATCGAGCACGAGCCCGAGGCCGGCGGCGCGGTTGGCCTCCTCCAGCGCCACGCGCGCCACGATGTGCGCGACAGCGCGCGGCGCAATCAAATGCTCCATCGAGCCCGAGACTACCACCTGCGACAGCGGCGTGTTCAAGCGCGCATCGGCGAGTGTGATCTTGTCTTTTTCGAGCACGAGCGGAAGCCTGACGTCCACGTCCAAAGGCGCGTTGCCGGCGGACTTGAGGTGCAGCGGGCTGATATCGATTTCGCCGCGATAGCTCGGGTGGAGCGGATTGTATGCGATCTGCGCGCGCAGATTGCCGCCGCTGGCGCTGAGATCGGACTGACGCCCGGCGAAGGTAAAACTTCCGTTGCGCAGGTCGAAGCGGCCGATGGCGAGATCGACAATCGTCTCCAGGCCGCTCTTGTTGCCCGTGGTGGTGACCTTGGGCGACGGCACGTTAGTGTGGCCATCGGGGTACACGATCACGTTGGCCTGCGGCGTATCCGCCAGCAGGTAGGCAATATCCACCGCACCCTTGAAAGGGGAGGTCAGCTTCAGATCGACTTCCACGAGGCGCGCGCGAAACAGCGGGGCGGCCCCGGCCGGCTCCAGCCCGTGGACCACGAAATCGCGCACGTCGGCGCGCAAATGGCGCCAGTCGAAAGCGAACGAACCGATCTCCGCCCGGCCGCCGGTGCCCGTTTCGACGGCGCTCACGATCTTCCGCCGCACCAGGTTGCGAAACCAGTCCGTCTGCACGATGACGATACCGACCGCCAGCAGAACCACCAGCAAGCCGGTGAGCGATCCGCCGACGATCAGGGCGAGGCGCCGCGCGCGGGTCATTGGAACGCCCCTTTCTTGAAGACAATGCGCGTATGGCTGCGGCTATCCTTGAGCCACGCGTCCATCTGCTCATCCACCCCGGCGCCGTCGGTGGCGCCGGGACGCAGCCGGTTGGCGCCTTGCTCGGGCGCTTCCGGCACACCCGCGCGGAACCGCGAATCGGTGAACCGGAGCACGGTGAGTTGCCACGCAAAATGCTGCTTCAGCTCCTTCTCCGTGAGGCCATACTTCTGCAGGGCGGCCTGAAACTGGCCGTCGCCGGGGAATCGCTCCTGGCGAAACTTGCGCAGCATGCCGTCGATTTCGCTCTCCTCCGGAGGAGAAAAATGCTCCTGCTCGATTTCATTGCGCAGCAGTTGCTGGTCCACCAACCGTTCGGCTGCCGCGCGGCGCTGTTCGGGGCCCGTATCGGGAGGCTCGCCGTTGACCAACTGCGTGAGGCGCAATTCCTGCTGCACCTCGCTTTCCGTGATGACGCTGTTGCCGACCACCACAGCGACGCGGTCCACCACGTCGGCAGCAGCGGCGCCGGCAACGAAACACAAAGCCACCTGCAAGAGACGATTCGCCCGCATATTAAAATGCCTGTCCGATCGAAAAGAAAAACTGAAAGTGACTCACGTGCTGGACGGTCTTGGTGGCGGTGTTGTCCAGCAGTTGCTGGAAAGTCCCCTTCAACCCGTTAAACGTGGGCGGGTTGATGCTGTAGGCCAGGTCGAGACGGATCGGCCCGACGGGGGTCTTATAGCGGATTCCAAAACCGGCGGCGTGCGCCATGTAATCGAAATCCGTGAGGCTCCGCTGATGGACGCGAAAGGAAATGCTGCTCGCGTCGGAATAGACATTGCCCATATCGTGAAACAAAACGCCGCTGATGTTATCGCCGATCAGCGGAAAGCGGAGCTCCGTGGCATGAATCAGGAGCGCGTTGCCGCCCAGCGGAAAACCCGTGTCACTATCGCGCGGGCCGGCCTGGTTGTAGGGAAAGGCCCGAATCGAATTGCTGCCGCCGCTGAAAAAGCGCTCGGAAATCGGAACGTAATCGAAGGCGGTGACTCCGGGCGTGACGCTGAACGGATGAATCCACCCGAACTGCGTGTTGCTAGCGATCACCCACTCGGAGAAGATCGTTTTGTAGTACGAATTCTGGCCCAGAAACCGCACGAAATTCTTATTGCCGCCGAAGTAGTGCTCCACCAGCCCGAGGTCCGCCGTATTGTAGATACCGCGGTGCGCATTGACGGGATCGTCGCGCCGGTCCTGAATCAGGCCGCCTGAGATCATGGCGACCCGCGCCGGCTGCGACACCAGCGGAATCAGCAGGGGATTGATTTTGAGCGTGGACTGATCCACGCGAACGTCGCGCCAGGTGTAGCGCAACAGGGAAGTGGCCGCCTTCGAAAGTTTCTGCGAGAGTTGCACCGAACCTTCCAGGCGCCGTGCCGTGAAGGTGAGGACGTCGCGCGAGTTGTCGTAAAGCCCGGTCACCGAAATATTGCGCCCTTCCACGTTGCGATAGCGCGGCAAAAGGTAGTTCAACGAAATCCGGCGGTCGAGCGTGGAGTAGCGGCTTTTGAAGTTGATGCTGTGCCCCAGGCCCCACATGTTGAGGCGGCTCACTTCAAAATCGACGCGCGGCGAAAAACCGTTGGCGCCCGTGGCGTTGATGCTGCTTTGGCTCCCCCCGAACCGCGCCACCTCGGCGCCAAAGCCCATCGCCACGGTATAGCGGTGGCCTTCGGTGAGGTTGTACAGCACGTATTTGTTCTCGGTGTCGCCGCGCGGGTTCTGTATGGCCATGTCCACCTTGTCGAAGACGCCCAGGCCGTACAGGCGGCGCTGCATTTCGCCCATCTCGGTCCAGGAGAGCGGGTCGCCCGTCTTGAGGAGAATGTTGGGATCCACCAGGCGGCGCCGGGTTTCGTGCAGGCCAGTGATCAGCACGTCGCGCACCCAGCGCGGCTTGCCCTCCGTGACCGTGTAGTGCACGCTGATCTCGTTAGCGCCGGGCCCGGGAGTCACTTTCTCCTCGAAGGCCGCGTCGGGGTAGCCCGAGAACCGGTAGACCCCGAGGATGTGATCGCGGTCCATCGCCATGCTGGTTTCGCTGAACGGCTGGCCGGGAGCCGATGCCAGGCTGGATAGGATCTGGTCCTTGTCGGAACGGGTGATGCCGTCCACGGCAAGGCTGCCAACGCGGTACTGGAGTCCCTCATCGATGGTGAAGGTCACCGCCACGTCGCCCTTCTTGCCGCGATAATCGTCCGCCACGGCGGTGGTTACTTTGCAGTCGCGGAACCCGTTGTCGCGGTACAGCGCTTCGATCGCATCCTGGTCGCGTTTGGCGAAGCCCTGGCTGTATCGCCCGTGCCGCAGGCGCAGGAAGCCGGCCGCTTGCAGGAACAAACGCTCGCGGATTTCGTTCACCGGAAAGTAACGGTTGCCCTGAATCTCCACCCGCACCAGTTTGTGGCGCTCGCCCAACTGCACGGTATAGGTGATGTCCTGTTCATCCGGCCCGGCCTCGTTGATCGCGAAGTCCACCTGAGCGTCGAAGTATCCCTGGCTTTCAAAATAGTCGCGTAAGTTGCGCACGCCCGTCACCAGCAGATCGCGGTTGACCGTCTCCTCGTCGAATACCGGGACATACTTTTGCAGGCTTCCTTTTGAAATCTTCGCGCCGCTGGCGCGGATCTGGACTTTCGGCCCGCCCGCGGCCTGGATGGCCGGCCGCACCCGGTTCTCAGCAGCCAGGTAGTCCATGTGATCGAGTCTGACCGAGGCGGTGAGCCGTTGGTCCTGGTTGTACTTGTTGCGTATGTTCTGCACGCCGCGCTCGGTGTTGTCCTCGGTGGCCGGCTTCCACCGGAACCAGCCTTTGTACTTCGCCGCCTTGACCAGGCCGGGGGCGGGAAGGCGCGTGTCGCCGGTCACCTCGGGCGCGGTCAGCCGCGCGCGCTTGCCGGACTGCACGCGGAACGTGAGCGAGACTTGCTGGTGCTCGGCATCGCGCTCCAGTTCGGGATCGACCTTTGCCAGATAAAGCCCGTTGCGCTGTAGCAGGTCGCGCATGCTTTTGGCCGCCGCATCCAGATCTTCGTCGTAGTAAGGCGTGCCCAGTTCCAGCCGCGCGGCGTTGGCCAACTGCCCTTCGCTGGGCGGCAGGCTCACCTTGCCGGTCACTCCCACGGGCCCGACGAACCATTGCTCGGTCGTGCGAATCACCAGCACAACGCCGTCGGCGTCCGGCTCGGTAGCGATTTCGATATCGGCATAGCGGCCGGTGCCATAGAGACGTTTGATGGCCGCGCGCACCTCGTTGAGCGAGAGCGGAGTGCCGGGGCGAAGAGCCAGCACGCGGTCGAGATCGGCGGCGGCTACCGGTTGGTGTGCCGGTTCAAAGCGCACCTGATGGACGGGCTTGCCCTCGTAGGAGGAGGGCGGCGCCAAGTCGGCAGCCGGACAGTACGGCAGTAGAAAGCTGACGCAGGACCACCTCACCCAGTGGGACCACGCGGTTCGTGACGCCATAACTGCACGTACCCGAGCAACTTGGCTTCCCTGGTGTATACCGTCACACGGATGGCGGCTCGCAGTGACGATCGGTACATTCACGCGGCCGAGGCGTACGCCAAACTACATTGAGCGGCAGGAGGGACGGAAGCCGCCGCCTCCGCGCTTACACCTCGAGCTTCGCATTGAGCGTAATGTTCGTCTTGTAGAGCTTCGAAACCGGGCAACCTGTCTTGGCGGCCTGCACCGCGCGGTCGAAGGCATCTGCTCCGGCGCCGGGCACGCGCGCTTTCAACTCCAGATGGCTTTCCGTGATGGCGAAGCCGTCGGCCTGCTTTTCCAGCGTGATGGTGCACGTGGTCTCGATGCTCTCCGGTGTCAGGCCGGCCTGGCCGAGTTGCGCGGAAAGCGCCATCGAAAAGCAGCCTGCGTGCGCCGCGGCCAGCAATTCCTCCGGATTCGTACCCTTGCCTTCCTCGAACCGCGTCTGGAACGAATAGGCGGTATTGGAAAGCACACCGCTGGCCGTGGAAATCGCTCCTTTCCCGGATTTCAGATCGCCGCGCCACTGCGCGTTGGCCGTGCGTCTCATGTGTTGCCTCCTCTGGTACCTTACTTGGATACCATAATCCCGAAGCCTTTATGGCGCATCGCAAGGTGGAAGAAGAGATCGCACGACTGAGCCTGCTGCGCGAAGCCGGGGCCGCGTCCGCAGCCGGTGCCCTGCGCAAAGCTCTGGCGGATCGCGTCAACCTGGTGGTCGCCAAAGCGGCAAAACTCGCCGCCGAAATGCAGATCCGCGACCTGGTTCCCGATCTCCTGCGCGCGTTCGACCGTCTCATGGAAAACGCCGCCGAACGGGACCCGCAATGCTGGGGAAAAAACGCCGTCGCCAACGCGCTCAAGGATCTGGACCATCGCGAGTCGGCTGCGTTCATGCGCGGCATGCGGCATGTGCAAATGGAGGCGGTGTGGGGCGGCCGGCAGGACACGGCGCAGACGCTGCGCGGCATCTGCCTGCTGGCCCTGCCCACCTGCGCGGACCTCAGGCGCTCGGAGATTCTGCGCTGCCTGGTGGACGCACTGGCCGATGCGGAGCAAGTGGTGCGCGTCGAGGCGGTGCGCGCGCTGGCGCAGATGGAAGGCGACGAATGCGCGCTGTTATTGCGGCTGAAGGCGCACGCCGGAGACAAGGAGGCCGCGGTCGCCGGGCAGGTGTTCGATGCGCTGTTGACCGTGGAACGGGACGAGGCGCTTCCGTTTGTCGGCGCCTTCCTGGGCGCCGCCAATGAGGAAGTACGCCAGGAGGCTGCCCTGGCGCTGGGTTCTTCGCGCCTGCCCGGCGCGGTGGATTTGCTCGAACACGCCTGGACCCACAATCCCCGCGATCCGCAGCTCCGCGAGGCGCTCCTGCGCGCGCTGAGCGCGTCGCGCCAGCCGCGCGCCATCGAATTCCTGCTCGATCTTCTGAAGAAGGGCCGCGAGCGGGAAACGGCCGCGGCGCTGGAAGCCCTGGCCATCCATCGCCATTCGCCCGAGATCCGGCGGCAGGTCCAGGAAGCGGTGAGCGCGCTCGCGCAGTCTGTGCGGGCGCAGTTCGAGCGGCTGTTCGCAACGGATTAGATTCGAGCGCAACAAGCGGATGGAAACCCGCGTCATAGTAGGGCAAGCTGGTCTCATGAGCATCCAGGAACTTTGCCGCCATATCGAAGCGCACTCCGACGAACGGATCTCGCTCGCCGACCTGGCCGCGCGCTCGGGCCTGAGCCGGTTTCATCTGCAACGGAAGTTCAAAGCGGCGGTCGGCGTCACGCCCAAGGAATATGCCGAAGCCTGCCGCATGAAAAAGCTGAAGAGCGGATTGAAGGAAGCGAGCGGCGTCACCGCGGCGGTCTATGACGCGGGTTTCGGCTCGTCCAGCCGCGTGTATGAGCGCGCCGATACGCGCCTCGGCATGACCCCCAATCAATACCGGCGCGGCGGGCGCGGCGTCGCCATCACCTACGCTACCGCCGAATCGCCGGTCGGTCTCATGATGATCGGCGCCACCGACCGCGGCCTCTGCTTCGTGCAGTTCGGCGAGAACGAGCAGGATCTGCTGGCGCTGCTTCGGAGAGAGTACCCGGCAGCCGAACTCGCGCCCATGAGCTCCCCGCATCCTCTGGAGTTTCAGAAATGGATCGCGGCGCTGACCAACCACCTGAACGGCGCCCAGCCGCGGCTCAATCTGCCCCTCGACATTCGCGCCACAGCCTTTCAAATGCGCGTCTGGAATTACCTGCAATCCATTCCCTACGGCGAAGCGCAGTCCTACGGAGAAGTAGCCGCGGCCGTCGGCCAGCCGGCGGCGACCCGCGCCGTGGCGCGCGCCTGCGCGTCAAACCCGGTGGCGATTGCCATCCCCTGCCACCGCGTGATTCGCGGCACGGGCGAGTTGGGCGGGTACCGTTGGGGCCTCGCCCGCAAGCGCGCGCTGCTGGACCTGGAACGGTCCCGGCGCGCGCCGGTTGCTGCCGGCAACTCCGCGCCGGCGCCGTCGAGCCGCACTGCCGCCGCGCATCCGCGGAGAGCACGGGTTTAGCCGCTGCCCAGGCCGACGAAAAATACGCCCAGGAGGATGAGCGCCAGTCCGGCAAACTTTTGGCGCGTAAATGCCTCCTTGAAAAAAATGCGCGCCCAGAGCAGGGTCCAGATGTAGGCCAAGGAAATCATAGGGTAGAGGACCGAAAGCTGGCCGCCGCGGAGTCCCAGGCCGTAAAAAACGGACGAGCCGAGATACAGGGCCACCCCGAAGATCAGTTGCCGGTTCACGAAGCTGAGCAGCCGATGGTCCAGGCGGGCTGCTCCGAACTTCAGGAAGACGGCGCCGAAGGATCCCACCACTGACGCGGCGAAAACCAGGAGCATCGAGCGCAGTAAGTCGGGGTTCACTTGCGCTTTCCTCCCCCGAGGACGGCGACCCCGCACACGATGGTGGCGATGCCGACATTCTTGAAGAAATTCGGAGGCTCCCCCAGCAGCGTGTACGAGAGCAGCGTCACCCAGACATAGGTCAAAGCAATGATGGGATAGAGCATGGACAACTCGCCCTCGCGCAGGGCCAGAATCAGCAGCAGGGTGTTGACTCCGTAGAGGAAATATCCGCCGATCAGGGGATAATTAGTGACCAGCCCCGCCAGCGTCGGGACGAAGTGATGCGGTCCCATGCCGATTTTCATGAGGAGCTGCGCGGCGGCGCCCAGAATCGTGCACGAGAATACCAGCGCTACCGAGCGGCGGCGCGCTACGGCGCCGGATGGCAGTGCGGGAATGGCGGCGGAAGTACTCAAAGCTGACCTCAGACGCGGGAGTCAAAAACAGGATAGCAGGGATTCAAGCTAGAATGAGAGTCTGTGGATCAAGACGACGTACTGATTGCGGGCGATGAGCGCGACGAGCGCCCGGAAGTGCCCGCGCCGCCCCCGCCCGCGCCGCAGCGTGGCTTCATCGCGGAGTGGACCGTCACCATCATCCTGCTGCTGTTCGGCACCACCACCCTGGTGCAGGCGTTCGTGATCCCCACCGGCTCCATGGAGGATACGCTGCTGGTGGGCGACCACCTGCTGGTGGACAAGCTCGCCTATGCGCCCGGCGGGCCGGTTTCCCGATACCTGGTGCCGTATCACGAGGTCGCGCGCGGCGACATCATCGTCTTCCGCTATCCGGTGGACATTCAGCAGACGTTCGTGAAGCGCTGCATCGGCCTTCCCGGCGATCGCATCCGGCTGGAGAACAAGCAACTGATCCTCAACGGGAAGCGCGTCGACGAGCCTTACGTGTATCACAAGATCGACTACATCGACCCGTACCGCGACAACTTCCCCAGCGATCCCAACGTGCGCGTGCCCGAGCAGGCGCTGGACATGCTCATGAACCACGTGCAAAACCGCGAAGTGGTAGTCCCTCCCGGACACTATTTCGCCATGGGCGACAACCGCGATCTGTCGCTCGACAGCCGTTACTGGGGCTTCGTGCCGCGCGACAACATTATCGGCAAGCCGCTCATCATCTACTGGTCGTACGACGCGCCCACCGACGACCTTTCCAATCCTTCGATCAGCGTCAAACACATCCTCGACCTGGTGGAGCATTTCCCCACCAAGACGCGCTGGAGCCGGACGCTGCGGCTCATCCGCGGATACCCGCTGAAATAATGAATCGCCATCATTACGGTCTGATCCTGGCCGGAGGGCGCGGCACGCGCTTCTGGCCGCGCAGCCGCAAGCGCTCGGCCAAGCAGGTGCTGAACGTGGTGGGGGAGCGCTCGCTGATCCAGGCCACGGTGGAGCGTCTGGCGCCGGTGATCGCGCCCGAGCGTATGTGGGTGCTCACCAACGAATTCCTGCGCGAGGCCATCGTGCGCCAGCTACCGGAAATCCCTCGCAAGCAGGTACTGGCCGAACCGATGCAGCGCAACACGGCGCCGGCCATCGGCCTGGCGGCGCACATCCTGCACGGCATCGATCGCGACGCGGTGATGGGGGTATTTCCCTCCGACCACGTGATCGGGGACCCGGCGGGATATCGCGCCGTGCTGCGGGCGGCCTTCGCGGGCGCCGCGGCGGGCAAACTGATGGTGGTGGGCATTCGGCCGCGGTGGGCGGAAACGGGCTACGGCTACATCGAATTTCCGCGCGGCGCTTCGGCCGGGGCGGAGCCGCTCGTAGTGCGCGCCTTCCATGAGAAGCCCCTCCTTCCCAAGGCGAAGCGGTATGTGGCGGCGGGCAATTTCTACTGGAACTCGGGCATGTTTTTCTGGCGCGCCGACGAATTGCTGGCCCAACTGCGCCGCCACCTGCCGCGCACCGCCACCATCCTGGCTTCCCTCCCCCGCTTCGGCGCGCGCCCCTTCATGGCCAAGCTGAAGCAGGCGTTCCCGCTGTGCGACAACATCTCCATCGACTACGCGGTCATGGAAAAGGCGGCCAACGTGAGCGGCATCGCGGCCGCCGATTTCGGATGGAACGACGTAGGGAGCTGGAACGCGGTCTACGAGCTGCTCACGCGCGACAGCCATGGCAACGTCTCGGCCGAGGACTCGGTGCTGCTCGATGCGCACAACAATTTCGTGGACGCCCGCCGCGGCAAAGTAGTGGCCCTGCTGGGGGTGAAGGACCTGATCGTGGTGGACACGCCGGACGCCCTGCTGGTGGCCGGACGCGGCCGCGCGCAGCAGGTGGGCGAGATTGTGAAGGCGCTGGAGCAGCGCAACCGGCACGACCTGTTGTAGGGTAGGCCTCCTGGCCTGCCCTCATGGCCCGAAGGGCCGGGTTACAGCTGTGCCCCTGCGCGTGGACAAAGGTAGATGCCGTCCGCGCGGGGCGGTAAAATTCAGGCAGTATGACGGGAACCGCTTGTTTCCTTTGCGGCTTGGAAACCGATGACATTTCGCAGGATTTCGACACCAGGGTCTACTTCGTTAGATGCCGCCGCTGTGGCGAGTACCGGATCACCATGGAGTGTTCCTCCAATCCGCGTTCCGCCGACGAGACCACGCTTGCGGCGATCTCCGCTGCGACCCGGCAGGCTGCCGAAAGCCATTCTACGCTCCTGTTACGCACGGACAACTGGGACCAGGTGGCGGCGGCACACAAGAATACCCCGGTTCGGCAGAAGGTCCTGAAGGTCCTGCGCTATTCGGCTGCGAAGTCACGATCCCCCGGTGAGTTCTTTCGGATCCAGGAAGATTTCGATTACCCGGCATTCGACGCAGCCTCGCCACAAGAGTGCCGGTTTCTGGTCAGCCACGCTACAGACAGTGGATACCTCGAGAGCATGTCCGACGATGCGCTGACGCTCACGGTCAAGGGCTGGGACGCCGTGGAGCCGCTCACCGGCACGGCCGGCACTCCAGGGAGATGCTTCGTGGCGATGTCCTTCGCGGAGCAGCTGGACGAAGCATATCTCCTGGGCATCAAGCCAGCCGTCGAACAGGATTGCGGGCTGCTGGCGATCCGCATGAAGGAACTACACCACAACGACGACATCTGCGACCGCTTGTTGAGCGAGATCCGCCAGGCACAGTTCGTCATCGCGGATTTCACGGGTCACCGAAACGGCGTCTATTACGAAGCCGGGTTCGCCCGTGCGCTCGGCCGGGATGTCATCAACTGTTGTCGGGACACCGATTTCGATCTTCTACATTTCGACACGAACCACCTGAGCCACATCAAATGGAAGATGCCACAGGACCTACGCCAGCAGCTTACCGACCGCATTCGGGCCACCATTGTCGCGCCGGCAAAGTGAACCGGGGGCAGTCATCAAGTCCCGTTATCGGGTGCGGGCTGGCGGCGGGCTAGGCGCCGTCCGCCAGCGGCTTGCCGATTTCCCAATGGTGTCCGAACGGATCGGCAATGCGTCCTAACCGCCACCCGTACTGGTTGTCGACGGGATGAACGACGGCGGCGCCCGCACTGACGGCGCGTGCGAAGGCGGCATCCGGATCGTTCACGATCATCACCATCCGGACCGTCCCGCCACCCAGTGACTCGGGGCTGAAATTCAAGTGCTCGGGAGACTCGTCGGCCACCCAGAATTCGGCGCTCGCCACGGAGAGCCGGGCAACCACCGCTCCGCTCTCGCTGTCGATGCGAGACAATTCGCCGGCCCCGAACGCCGCCTTGTAGAATTCGACCGCCCGCGCCCCGTTGCGCACCGAAAGCATGGGGGCTATCGACGTTTTCAGATTGCCGGTGCGCGGCGGCTCGTCACCCATAAGATGTCCTTCCTGCTCCGACTTCAATGGTAAGCCGCAAGGACGGCTTCCTTACGGCCGCGACTCGGTTACGGGCACCACCGCCGGCGCGTGCAGCGCATACCCCGCCGGCGGCTCAGCGCCCAGCAGGTAGCGGACGAAATAGTCCCAGCGGCGGCGAGTCATATAGTTCGCGTCGGGGCCGTAGCCGTGGCCGCGGTTGGGGAACAGGATCAGGTCGAAATCCTTGTTGGCCTTGACCAGTTCGCTCACCACCAGCAGCGTGTTGTAGGGCGGCACGTTGTTGTCCATGGTGCCGTGCGCCAGCAGCAGGTGGCCTTTCAAATTCCTGGCGAAATTCTGGTTGGCTTGGCCGTCGTAGTTGGTTGTGCCATCGGGCTTCTTCTGCAGCAGCCCCTGCCATTTTTCGCCCCAATCGTCTTCGTATTCGCGGTTGTCGTGATTGCCCGATTCGGAGATGCCCACCTTGAAAAAATCGGGGTAGTGGAACATGGCGCCGGCCGCGGCATCGCCGCCCCCGGAGTGGCCGTAGATGCCGGCGTGGTCGATGTCGATCCAGGAGTAGCGCTGGGCGAGCTGCTTCATGCCGGTCACCTGGTCGGGCAGCGTGTTGTCGCCCATGTTGCCGTAGTAGGCCTCGTGGAATTTCTTGGAGCGCCACGGCGTCCCCATGCCATCGAGCTCGATGACCACGAAGCCCAGCTCGGCGAGCGCCTGGCAATCGGTGCGCGCCGCCGAGAAGGCCCGTCCGCCCACGCTCCCGGTCTGCGGGCCGGGATAAATATGGTTGACGATGGGGTACTTCCGCGCGCGATCCAGGTTCGTTGGCGGGTACATCAAGCCGTAAAGATCGGTCGTGCCGTCGCGCGCCTTGACGGTAAAAGGCAGGGGCGGCTTCCACCCCGCCGCCAGCAGGCGGGAGATGTCGGCCTTTTCCAGCGTGGCCAGCAGCTTTCCTTCGTCGTCGCGCAGCACGGCCACCGGAGGCACGTCGGGCCGCGAATAGCTGTCCACAAAGAAGCGCCCGGAAGGCGCCAGCGCAACGTCGTGCGTGGCATCCTCCGGGGTCAGCAGCGCGAGGTGCTTTCCGTCGAAGCCCACACGGTACAGGTGAACGAAGTACGGGTCGCGGCCTCTCTCGCGGCCCACGCCGAGAAAGTACAGCGTACGGCTCTTCTCATCGACGCGCAGCAACTGGGTCACATTTCCCTCGCCGGAGGTGATGCGGTTCTTGAGGCGCCCGGTCTCGAGATCGTAGAGATAGAGATGGCCCCAGTTATCACGCTCGGAGAACCAGATCGCTTCGTTCGATGCGGGAAGGTAGTACCAGTTGACGCGGCCGTTGCCGGATTCGAAGAATGTCGGCGCGGTCTCCTCGAGGACATCGCGGACCTTGCCCGTGCCGGCATCGGCCACGCGAAGCTGTTCGCGCTTGTGGTCGCGCGAGGTGGAGACGAAGGCGAGATGCGTGCCGTCGGCGCTCCATTGGACATCGGCCCACTCGCCGCCCCGGCAGGCCAGGTTGTCGCACAGCGTGGAGCGGTGCTGGTCGGCGGGCATCTGCAGGCGGATGACGCGCGGGCCGTCCACCTCGATAATCACCCGCTGGATGGTGGTGACCACCTCGTCGCCGGGCAGCGGGTACTTCCAGGCGCGCAGGTTGGGATGGCCGACGCGCGTGTCCACGAGGTACATCTCGCCCACGCCGCGCTCGTCCTGTTGAAACGTGGCGATCTTCTTCGAGTCCGGGGACCAGAGGAGCACGGGCCGGTCGCTGGAGGCCCAGCCGGCATTGTCGGTGGCATAGCCGAAGTCCTTCACGCCGTCGGTGGTGAGCTGCGTCTCCTTGCCGGTGGACACCTCGCGCACCCACAAGTTGAAATCGCGGATGAAGGCGGCGCGCTTCTTATCGGGCGACAGCGCCTCGTTGCGCGCGCCGGCGCCGCCGCGGCCGGCGCGCCCCGCGGCCGGCGCCGCTTCGTGAGGGGGGCCGGGAGCGCAGCGAGCGCCCGCGGTATCGCACTGCCAGCGCTTGCCGCCGGCCGTGAAGGCGACCGTCCGCGAGTCCCCCGCGAATTCGAGATCGGTGAGCGCGAGGCGCGACGCTTCAAAGGTGGTGCCCGCAGCGGCGGAGAGAGCCGCGGCCAGCCGGGCGTGATCGAAGGCCGGCTGGCGGGTGCCGCTTGCGGGATCGGCCAGCACGTACTCGTTTCCCGCCTCGGTGGCGATGCGATACCAGAAGCGCTCGTCGGCGAGCCAGGTGGGGCGCACGCCGGTACAGTATACCAGCGGCGTGGTGTTGTAGCCCAGGAACTTCTCGGCGCGCGCGTAATCGGCGGCGGTGAGCGCGCGCTTTTCGCCGCCCGGCTGCTGGGCCGCAAGCGTACCCGCCACCAGCGCCGCGCTCACGCAGAAAAACAGGTCAAAATGGCGTGACATCAGGCCGGATAATCACACTAATCCGGCACTGAAGTCAAGAACGTGCCGCCCTTCACAGCAAGCGGAAATTCACTTCCACGACCGCCGTGGTGAGGTACGGCTTGCCGTTGCGCGTGCCGGCGCGGAACTTCCAGCGGCGCACGGCTTCGATGGCGCGCTCGTCGAGGCCGAGCCCCAGGCTCTGGTGCACCTGGATGTTTTGCGGCTGGCCGCGCGCGTCCACTTCCACATAGAGGAGCACGGTGCCCTGGATCTTGGCGCGGCGGGCCTCTTCGGTATATTCCGGCTCGATCTTCCACAACAGGACCGGCTGTGTAATCGTGCCCTGGAATCGCGCGTCTCCGCTGGTGACGCCGCCGCCGCCGGGCCCGTCGCCATAGCCGGGACCTTTGCTGTTGCCGACGCCTGTGCCGTCGCCGCCTCCAATTCCCCCATGCGCTCCAGGGCCGCCCGAGGCGGGTCCGGCCACTCCGTTGGGAGCGCCGTATTGCGGCAGGTCGAGCGTGGGAAGCTCGATGCGCGGATCGCCGATCAACGTGGGCGCCATGGGCAGTTGCGGGTTGAAATTCTCGATGACGGCGACCGGCGGCGTGTACTGGTGCGTGCTGAATTTCGGCAGCCGCCCGATGCTGGCCGGCAAGGGCGAGCGGGTGCCGCCGCCTCCACCGCCTTCCATTTTGCGCGGCACCACCGGCCGGTACGCGCCGATATCGGCCGGCGTCACCAGAATGAAACGCGACACCGCCGCCGGTGGGTGCCTGACGCCGGTGACGCCCAGGACCAGCACGATCGCGGCGGCATGTAACAGCCCGGACAAGAGAGCGGAACGCTTCGGCGAACCAATCATATCGTTCACCTGCCGCTCAGTGGCATGCAGCTATCGCGCCATTGCGGAAATGCTTCGTTTGCAATGCGCGCGCAGGAAAAGTTAGTGGCGTGCCGCGGACACTGTGATGGCGAGTAACATGGCGCCGCCTGCCTAATGCGCCGGCGCGGAGGCCGCCGGCTTGGTGGAGGGGTCCACCAGCGGGATGTTCGAAGGCCGCTTTACCTTGCCTTTGTACGCTTCGTCCAGGTCCACACTGTTGACGTCCAGAATCCTGCCGAGCACCAGGTCCAGGGTGTTGCGCGCCTTCACCAGGGAATTCAAGGCCGTCACTTCGGTCTGCTGGGCGGTAACCACATCGCGCTGGATCAGCTCCACGTCGGTGAAATTGGCTTTGCCCAGCTCGTATTTTCGCTGCGTTCCGGCAAAGGTCTGCTCCTGCAGCTTGCGCGCCTTGACCGCGGTTTCATACGAAGAACGCGCCTGCTCGAGCACCATGCGGGCGGTCACCACATCCAGGCGGACGCGGTTCTCGTTCTGCTTCTGGTCGATCTCGGCTTTACGCAGATCCAACTGCGCCTTCACCATGTCGGCGCGCGCGGTGGTATTGCTCAAGGGCACATTGAGGCTGAAGCCGAGCGAGTAGGTGGGGAAATGGCGGGCCAGCACCTGGCCGAAAACCGAGCCCCAACTGCCGAGGAAGGTGGGATTGGGGGAGCCGCGGGCGAGCAGCGGCGTGCCATCCGGCAGGACGGGAATGGGAATGGTGTTGGCCGCCCCCGCCAAGCCGTTGTTCTCCAGATCGAGGCTCACGCTGAGGCCCGGCCGCATGGCATTCTTCACGCCCTTCAGGAGGAGGCGGCTGTTCTCCATGTTGATGGACGTTTCCAGCAGCTCGGGACGGTCGGCGAGCGCTTGCGCCACCAGGTCCTGAATGGGCTGGATGGCCTCGGCCGGCGGCACCTGGATGGTGTCGGTGGGAATGATGTGGGCTTCCATGAGGGTGATGTTGTCGACTCCGCTGCGCGTGAGCGCGCTTTTGACGATCAGCTCCTGTTCGGTCAACTGGGTGCGCGCCTGGTGCAAGTCCAACTCGGCGGTCTGGACGCCGGCCTCGGCTTGGATGATATCGATGGGGGCCACGGCACCGATGGCGGCGCGCTTGCGGTTATCCTCGTACAGCTTCTGCGTGATCTCGAGGGACTTCTCCTTGAACTTCAGATTGTCGGCCAGCGAGACCAGGTCCCAATAGAGGTCGACGACGTTCTTGACCGTGGCGATCACCTGTTCCTTGAAGTTGAGATCGGCCACCCTGACGTTGTTCCGGGCCTGCACCATCACGCGCTTGTTGGTGGCCACGCCGAAGCCTTGCAGGAGCTGTTGCGTGACGCTGAACTGCAGGTTGCCCGAGAGGCTGGGATTGTAGACGTTGCCCGGCGAGTTTTGCGCCACGCTCTGTTGAAACATGTCCATGGTGAGCGAGGTTCCCGTGATGAACTGCTTCTGGATGCCGTAGTTGAGGGTATGGGCGCTGCTGACGATGTAATTGGTGCCGGTGGCGGTGTCGCTGGTGAGAATGCGGGTATTGTGGGTGGCCTGCCAGCCGACGAAGGCAAACGGCTCCAGGTTGGGAATGCCGCTGCCGGCGCCCTGAATGGTAAAGCCGCCGAGGATGCCGGTGTTGCCGCCGCCCGACGACGTGGAGAAGCCCACGCCGCTGAGGCCGGCCAGCACGCCGCTCGAGGCGGAATTGAAGCCGGCGCGCGCGGGGTTGCTGCGGAAAGTCAGCAACTGTCCGGCGCTGGCGCGCAAAACGTCGGATTCCGCCTCCGGACGCCCATAGCGCGCCACTTCGATATCCAGGTTGTTTTCCAGGGCCAGCGCGATGGCATCCTGCAACGACAGGTAGATATTGCCCGCCCGCATGAGGGATTCCAGCCGGTTGGAGTTATAGAAGACCGGGTGGCCAACCTCGCGCGGCAGGTACCGCCAGGCAAAATGCGAGAGCAGTCCGGTGCCCTTGTAGGTGGAGACTTCCGGGGTGTTGCCGCCGGAGGGAATATCGGATTGCCCCCAGGCGGGGGCGAGCAGGCAAAGAAGTGCGAGAGCTTTCATAAGGATCCTCTCTGAAGAGATCGAGATACGGGTTGCGGAAATGCACGGCAAGTGCCATACCACCGGGTAAGAGCCGTGCAAGCCATTGAGAAACAAGACGTTTCCTGGCTAGCGAAGGCTGGCGCGGAGGCTCCGGCTGTCCGCTGGCGAACAGCGCTATGCGGAATCGGACGGCGCCGGGATTTTCCGGGTATGGTGAAGGTAGCCCATGTACAAAGCGATCCTGCTCGATCTCGGCAAGGTCCTCATCCATTTCGATTTCAAACGCGGGTACGCGGCCCTGGAGCGCCGCTGCCCGTACCCCGCCGCCGAGATTCCCCGGCGCCTGGCCACGACCGGGCTGGTGGAGCGGCTGGAAAGCGGGCTCATCGAGCCGCGGGCATTCGTGGACCAACTCTGCCGCGTGCTCGAGCTGCGCGTGGATTACGAGCAGTTCCGCCGCTTGTGGTGCAACATCTTCACCGAGCCGCTGCTTCCGGAAAGCATGCTGGAGGGGCTGGCTGCCCGCTACCGCCTGGTCCTCGTTTCCAACACCAACGCCATCCACTTCGAGACGCTCCACGAAAGCTACCCCTTGCTGCGCCACTTTCACGAGCTGGTGCTTTCCTACCAGGTGAAGGCCATGAAGCCGCGGCGGGAAATTTACCAGGTGGCCATTGAGCGCGCCGGCTGCCGCGCGGAGGAGTGCTTTTATGCCGACGACATTGCCGCCTACGTCGAGGCGGCCCGCCTCTTGGGCATCGACGCCGTGCGGTTCGAATCGCGGGAGCAGTTGGAACGGGAGATGAAAGCGCGCGGGATTGCCTGGTGAGGAAACGTCGCCACCAATGGTGAAGTCTCCGAAGACCACAGGCAGGAAGAATGGACGCCCGCAGCCCGGGCGCCCCGTGTCCAAGCTTGGTAAGCAGCCCCGGAAACTGGCCGAAGAGTGCGCGGCGTCTGGCGGCAAACTGCTCAACCGCCGCAAGCTCGAACGCGAGATCGCTGAGCGGCGGGGCCTGCGGGTTTTCCTTTGTAGCCCGTTCGTCCACCTGGAGACCACACCTAAAGCGCTTTTCAATAAGCGCAGCGGCGAACATCGTTTCTACCAAACGTACTTTCCTCGGGCCACCATGACGAACGACCTCAAGCTCATTCTCGGCCATGGGTTTAGAGAGGCGGCCATGGCGGGAGTGGGTCCCATGGAGGCACTGCACCTCGTCGCAGCGCATCTGCTTAGGGCGGACGAGTTCATCATGACCGAGAAGCCGGACAAGTCCGTCCACCGGTCCTCGCTCGTCAAGGTCGTCTGCCTATTCAGTTAGCCCCGTGTGCGCCCGCCTCTTGGGCATCGACGCCGTGCGGTTCGAATCGCGGGAGCAGTTGGAACGCGAGATGAAGGCGCGCGGGATTGCGTGGTGAAAAAAAGACCGGGCGTCCCGGAGGAGGACGCCCGGTGAGGAGAACCCGTGACCTGTTCGGAGGAATTCAGATCGCGGGGTTGGAGGAGCTTGTTTACGCCAGCAGGCCGCCGTGTCCCAGGCAGGCCACTTCCCAGCCGGTGACGTGATAGCGGGCCAATAGCGGCGGCAGGACCAGATCGACCACATTGGGCTTGGCCGACCGGAAGCAGCCGGGCGCCGAGATGATCGGCACCTCATCCTTATACGACAGCAGCAGCAGATTCCCCGGCTCCACCGGCGCCAGGAAACGTTCCACCTGGGCGCCGACCTTGATCATGGCCTGGCCGATCACGTCCTCCGGACCGGCCGGAGCGGTGGTGGAGGCCACCAGCACGACGCAGGGTTTGGAGCGCATCAAGTGTTGCAGGCAGCGCGCCACGGAATTGTCGTCCTCGGTGCAGGCCAGCACGAAATTGGCATTCACCCCGAAGCGTTCCAGGCGCTGGCGCATGATGTTCTCGAACAGTTGCCGGGCCCGCTCTCCCGAGATGGGATCGGTATAAAGCACGCCCACCGTGGGCGTACGGATGGGCCGCGCCTGGAGGATCGGCCCGCGCTCTTTCAGAATGCCGATCACCGCTTCCAACTGGTCCTTGGCCACGGCAAACGGCGCGCTCTTCACGGTGGCGATGCGCTGGCCCGCCACGGCGTAGCCGAAATTCAAAGAAGTGGCGATGACCACGCTGGCGGTGCAGTTGATCTGCTTGAGGAGCTCATCGTCCACCAGCACGCAGCAGTTTTCCGTGGCCAGCAGATTGGCCCGGCCCCCCGCCGCCAGGCGGATCTCGAAGCTGCCGCACCCCATCTCGCTGGCTACCTGACAGACCGCATCGTCCTCGCCGACCTCGCCATCCTCCAGCTCGGTAACCCAGATGGATTCCATGCCTTCGGATTCCAGCACGCGGACGTCTTCATCGCTGATGACATGCCCTTTCGCCAGCAGCTTTTTCCCGCCCGGCCGGAAAACGGTGCAACAAAGGACCCGACCAGTTGAGGATTTCACTTCAACCGTTTGCGCTCTCATGTTTGCCTCACAAGAAGTAGGGATCGACAATTTCAGGCTTCTTTATCCTGAAAGATGATCATATGCCCTATTTGTCCAAAAGCGTAGAAGTTTTCTGCGATATTTTGTGGGGTGTGGCGGGAGTCCCTACTTTGAGGGTATTTCCTACACGGGCCGCGGCGTGGGGCAAGGCAGACGATTCGAACCGCTCTACCGCCCTATGTTAGGATGAGTCGCGATGCAGCGGGCTGGCATCGGCACCAACGTGCTGGTCTCAGCCATGCGCTCCCGGAGCGGCGCATCCTCCAGGCTGATCAGCCTTCTCGGAGACCCCCGATGGCGGCCAATCGTATCGGTTGCCCTGATCCTCGAATACGAGGAGGTTGCGAAGCGGGAAGCCAGCCGGCTCGGATTAGCCGATTGGGTGGTCGAAAGTATCGTCGATATGTTTTGCCGGTTGGGGTCACAGCCTGCGATCCGATTCAGACTTCGTCCAGCACTGAGAGATCCCGGCGATGAATTCCTTTTGGAACTTGCGGCCACTGGCGCCGGGCAGAAGAGTTGGCTGCCCACGAACACGTCTCCGTCGAGGAATTCGTCTCCGCGGCCCTATCGGAACAGTTCGCGGGCGCTGCCTATTTGGGGCGCCGTGGTGAGCGGGCAAGGGTTGCAAGGTTCCGAGCGGCACTCGATCAGATTCCAGACGCTGAGCCCGAACCTCACGACCGATTGCCGTGGGCCTCACACTAAGGCGTCTTGATCGGCCGCGGCGTGGGGATCTGAATGAACTGATCTTCGGCACCCCAGCTCCGCGGCAGGGCTTCATTCCAGCGCTGGGGACGCAGAATGCGCAGCATGGCGATTTCGTCGCAGGCCTGGAATTTCGGGCAGCGCAGGCAGTCCTTCCAAGCCTTGAGAGGAAGCACGCCGCGCTCCACCACCTGGAAACCGACCTTTTGAAAGAACTCCACCACGTACGTAAAGGCAAAAACGCCATCGAGCTCGTATTCCAGCGCTTCTTCGACCAGCGATTCCACCAGCCTGCGTCCCACGCCGTGCGTCTTGGCGCGCTCGTGAACCGCCAGCGAGCGGATCTCGCCCACCGTGGGGCTGTAAAAATGCAGCGCGCCGCAGCCCAGCAGATCGCCGCCCAGGCTCACCACGGTGAAATCGCGTATCGCCTCCGACATCTCGAATTCGGTGCGCGGCAGCATGATGCCCCTGGCCGCGTAGCCGTTGATCAGGTCGAGAATGGGCGGGATGTCGTGCATCACCGCCTTGCGCACGTCGAGCCGCCCTCCCGCGCCCGGGGATTCCACGAAAGCGTCGGCGCGCAGACTGCTGATCATAGGGCTGGCACCTCGCCGGCGACCACGCGGGTGCCGATGTCCTCGCCCGCCAGAATCCGCTCGATCACGTCCGCGGACGAGCCCGGAGCGATGCGCACCTGCCCGACTCCGCCCGCGAGCGCGGCCAGCGCGGCGTTGAGTTTCGTCTGCATACCGCCGGTGGCGTTGCCGCCCGCGATCAGTTGCGCGACCTCGGCGGCGGTCACCACCGACCGCACCTGTTTACCGGCATCGAGCACGCCGGCGACATCGGTCAGGAAGAGCAGTTGTTGGGCGCCGAAGGCCACGGCGCAGGCCGCCGCCATGTGGTCGGCATTGACGTTGTAGATGCCCCCTTGGCGATCGCCCGCGACACAGGCCACTACGGGAAGATAGCCGTGCTCGGCCAGCAGGTGGAGCAGGCCCGCATTCACCGTGGTCACGCGCCCCACCGCGCCCAGCGCCGGGTCCATCTGCGCGGCCTCCACCAGCAGCGCGTCGATGCCGGTAAGTCCCACGGCCATGGCCCCAGCGCGGTTCAGGCTGGCCACCAATTCGTGATTCACGCTGCCCGCGAACACTTGGAGCACGGCGTCCACCGTTTCCGGGCCGGTGACCCGCAGGCCATCCACAAAGCGGCTCTCGATGCCGTGCTCGGCCAGGTAGCGGGTCATCCGCCGGCCGCCGCCGTGTACCACCACCAACCGGCCGCCGCGCGCGCCAGCCGCCGCGATCTGCCCCGCCAGCGCTTCCCGCGAATTCGCCGAATCGAGCAGCGCGCCGCCGAGTTTGATCAGCGCCTTCACAGCAGGCCCTCGGTTTCCGCATAGCCCAGCATGAGATTCATATTCTGCACGGCCTGACCCGCCGCGCCCTTGACCAGGTTGTCGATGGCCACCACCACCACCGCGCGGCCCGTGTGGGCGTCCAGCGTCACCCCGATATCGCAGAAATTGGTGCGCCCCACGGCGCGCAGATCGGGAAACTGCCCGTGAGGATGCAGCCGCACGAACGGCTCGCCCGCGTAGCGGCTTTTATAGATGGCCAGCAGCTCTTCGGCCGAGTTCACGCCCACCGCGCGAAAATATACCGTCTCCAGGATGCCGCGGGCTACCGGCAGCAACTGCGCCGTGAAGCTGAACTCGCGTTCCTCGAGGGTCGAAACCTGCAACACTTCCGGCACGTGGCGGTGCTTCAGGATGGAGTAGGCCGAGAAGTTCTCCGCCACCTCGCAGAAGCTGGTTTTGAGCGAGGGCTTGCGCCCGGCGCCGGTCGCTCCCGACTTGGCATCGCAAACGATTCCGCAGGCGCGATCCACCACCCCCGCCTCCACCAGCGGCCGTATGGCGAGGTTGGCGGCCGTGGGATAGCAGCCCGGATTGGCCACCAGGCGCGCCCCCGGGATGCGCTCGCGGCACAACTCCGGGAGCCCATAAGCAGCCTCGGCCAACAGTTGCGGCGCCGTGTGCGGCTCCTTGTACCAGGCGGCGTACGTTTCGGGCGTGCGCAAGCGGAACGCGCCGCTGAGGTCCACTACCCGAGCCCCGGCATCCAGCATGGCCGGCGCGAGCTCCATGGAGACTTCCGGCGGTGTGGCCAGGAAGACCACGCTCAGCCCCTCGGCGCGAACGGATTCGGGGTTCGACGGGAGGTGGCAGGCGGCCTCGGCGGAGTCCTCGCGGTGCTCCAGGAGCACGGGCCGAGCGTGGGGGTGTTTCGCCAGGAGGCCGACCAACTCGGCGCCGCTGTAGCCGCGGAATCCGACAATTCCGACTTTGGAGCGAGTCCTCATGGTGTGTAAATATTCGTTGTTATGAATAAATATACCACAGCTAGGCAGTGGCTGCGCCCCACGAGTTGTGTTGGCCGAATATTCATATTAATCTTTTGTTGTACTTGCAGCCCAGGTTTTCCATCCTGCCGCGCTTGACATGCTTTCCCTAGGAGTGCCTTTGGGTAATTATTCAGGAGTTCAAAAATCCCTTCAGTCTACTATGGCACCAATGTTAGGCTTGCGGCATGCCAAACATGTTCAAACGAGCGTGGGCCTGGCTGGGGCAGATTTCGCGCGTTCGCAGTTTGCTTCAGTGGTTCGGTTGGTGGGAGGCCGTCGTGAGCATCCTTTCCGGCGTGGGGGCCTTCATATGGTCTCACCTCGCCGGGTTAGCGCCGCCAGAACAATTCGTCCTCGCTCTTGTTGTGGTGCTGATCGTCCTCGGTTTCTTTGCTTTAGTCTTGCATCTCAACCGAACATCCCCGATCAAGACCGAGGCAAAGCGCGCTGTCGATATGCACGGCAACGTTTGGGTGAATCCTAGCCAAAAATATTTGCAATTTTGACTGCCCGAACCATACGCATCCCAGGGCAAGTCGCGGCATTGTCCGGCGTCAACTATTTCTTCGCATTGACGACAACTATTTCTCCCGATCAACGACAATTACCTTTTAACTCTTAAGCGGCGCGGAGCGCCCGCCGCCGGGCGGAGGGCGAAGCCCGCCCGCGGCCCGGTTTTTTTGTTCTTGAGATCTATATAGATTCGGGGCGGTGGGAAAGTGGGAAACCTGCTTTTGGTGTTCCACTTTTCCATCCGCCCTCGTCGTCGGA
>JAIQEX010000194.1 GCA_020073615.1 Terriglobia bacterium | reverse complement strand
CGGCGGCCTAAATCATTGGCGAGAACTGCTTGCAGTTCTCCACTGTCGACCGGAGCCATCTACCGGATTATGCCCGATCTTCAGACCCGGTGGAAATATACCTCGTCGGTCTGAGGCGGAGCCTCGTTAGAAGCGCTTCAAGCAATCGCAGAGTACGCTGATGATCATAGTTACTCGGTGCTGAGGGAGGTTGTGCGCGCAGCCGACCGATTTGAAGATAGCATGTTCCTCAAGTTCGTAGCACCACGATTAGATGCAGGGCGCCTTCCCGGAGATGCTGTTGCGCACGCTCTTCAAATGTTCGGCATCGAGGGAATGAAGGGCCTTGAACTGGCAAAGAATCTGTCGCTCTCGGGTCGAAGAGCTGGCGAGCTTTTCATCCTTCGGTCTGTGCCTGGCCTTGAGGCCCTTGACCTTGGGGGGCCCGCGGTCACTGACCTACGCGCCCTGGAGCGTCTGACGAACCTGCGAAGTCTCACGCTCTCGAGTACAGCGGTAACGGATTTCACGCCTTTAGAGCACCTTACCAAGCTGAACTCGCTCCGTATCTCGAATTCGCTGGTCGATTTTGGTAAGCTGGCGCGGCTTACGCAGATCCAATCGCTGCATATGTGGCGCCCCGAGATTAGTAATTTCTGGACATTGGAGAGCCTCGTTAATCTTCACAGTCTAAGCATCTTGAGGTCTGATGTAGAGGACTTGGAACCACTGAAAGGTCTTGTGAACCTTCGTTCGCTGACTGTAAAGTTCAGTGGCAGCGATTTATCGCCGCTACGGGGCCTGACCAATTTGGAATCACTTTATCTTGCGCACAACAGAGTAAACGACCTTTCTGTATTGAGTGATCTCACAAATCTGGAATCATTGGAGCTGTACAGTTCCACCCTCGATGTTTCCACTCTTCCGGTACTTCCTCGCCTCCAGCGGCTCGCCCTCAGGGGCAGCCGGGTAAGCTCCGATCAGATGAAGTCACTCAGGCGAAATTATCCTGGCGCGAGGATTATTACCAATTAGCACCAATTAGTCACCAGAATTACCAGTGAGGGCTGGTGAGGAGGGCGCTATTTCAGGTCCGGGCCCACTGATTCGGCGCCCAGCCGCGTGGCGCGCACCGCCATCTCGGTGTTGGCCTGCCCCGAGATCATCACCACGGGCAGCGCGATGCCGGCGCCGCGCAGCTCTTCGAGCAGCGCCAGCCCATCTTTGCCGGGCATGACCACGTCCGACAGCATCATGTCGAACGGCTGCGACTTGAGCAGATCGAGCGCGCGCCCCGCATTATCGCAGACCGTGGCCTCATGCCCCGCCAGGCGGAAGGCCCGCGCCAGGGATGCCAGCGTATTGGCGTCGTCGTCGACGATCAGCAGGTGAGCCAAGTCTTGAGGTTACCCCATTTGCCGGGCGGCGCCTGCCGGGCGAATCGCGGGCTGAGCCCGATTGCCTACCCGGCGCTATGGCCCGCACACTGCAGCACGCCCAGATAGGCGCTCCACGGACCGGCCGCCTCGCGATACTGGTGAGCCATCACGCGGGATAGCTGATGCACATGAGTGAGGTCGTGAACCGCCCATGCCGCCAGCAGCTCGGACAGCGTCACCGGGCCCAGCGCGGGATGCCTTCCGCGCCGGGCGAGGTCTTCCGGCTGTAAATTCAGCGCCCGCAGCGCGGCCAGATTCTCCCGGCGCAGACTGGCGAAATCGTCCAGGAGCCGCTCCAGCGGCTGGTCCTGCCTCTCTTTCCTCTGCGCAAAGCGGTCAAAGGGATCGAATGGCCGCGCTTCGCCGCTCTCCAGAACGATCCGCACCCGCGGCATCCAGTCGGTGCGCTCCCCGGCAATCAGGTGGCCCACAATGTCGAACGCACTCCAAGTATCTTTTCCTTCGTTCGCGCGCACCCAGATGTCGGGGAGCCCGCGCAACAGTGCATCTAAGGCCGCCGGAGTGCGGGTGAGAACCGCGATGGCCCCGGCCAGGCTGAATTCCGTCAAGGTTGCCATGCCTCCGTAGATGCATGCCGGGCGCGTTGGACTCAAGCGGCGGAGCGGAGGCGCGTCCAACCTCTCATCATGCGGCGCCGCCACTCCGCAGCCTGGATCTGCTTTGCGCGCTTTTCGCACTGCGGCTCCGGCAGCCTGCCGGGATTTCCCCGCCCGCGCGGAGTACGCCGCGCTGCCGGACGCCAGGCCACGTGCCCGCCGCCCATCGAGCCGTCAGTAAATCGACCAGACTCCCGGTGTGGCGACCTCGATCAGATGCCGGTCCGGATCCCGGAAATACAGGCTGTGCCCGCCGGACTCCCACGCTCTCTTCTCTTCCACGGCGATTCCATTCTTCGCCAGCCAGGCTTCCCAGTTCGCCAGCTCCGAGCCGGGAATCGCGAAGGCGATGTGCAGTTCGCCATCGCCATCGTGCGGCGACTCAATCGCAAGCGATCCACCCTTTTTGAATAACAGGAGCACCTGGCGGTCGCCGGCCTGGAGCGCACAGCCGCGCCCGCCGAAATCGCTGATCGCGGGAAACCCGAACAGTTTCCCGTAAAACTCCGCCGAGCGGGCTACATCGTCGACGTACAGTGAAGACTCCAGAATCCCTTCGGTTTTCGGGTGCATGTCTCCAGCCTCCTGTTATTAGAGCCGTCCGGCGGGCAAGCCGATTCTCTTCATCAGAGCAAGGAACTCGGGGTCGGCGCGCAGGCTGTCGAAGATGGGCTCAAAGCCGGCGAAGATCAGGTCGGCTTCACGCCGGTCCGCGGACTTTTGCAGGAACTCCAGCGCCCGCTTCTTGTCGCCCAGGCCCACGCAGATGAACGCGCTGTGGATGGCGGCGGCATGGCCGGTGCGGGCGAGCTCCGCCAGAAGCGCATGCGCCTTCTCCACGTTGCCGGCGAGGGCGTAAGCGTACCCCATGCGCCCCAGGTTGGAGGAGTCGCGCTCCCCACCGGCCAAAGCCTGGTCGAACTCCGCGATGGCCGCGGAGTAGCGGCGCCGCCCCGACTCGGCGACGCCCAGCAGCGCGTGCGCCGCCGTGTTGGCGGCGTCGAGCTCCAGCGCCCGGCGGGCGCACCGGACCGCCTCGTCATAGCGGTGCGCGGCGTAGAAGATCACCCCGGCATCGTTGCTGGCCAGGTACGACAACGGATCGAGCGTCACCGCCCTCTGGGATTCCGCCAGGGCTTCGGCGAACCGGCCTCGCGAAGCCAGGCCGAGAGCGAACAGGTTATGTGCCTTGGCATCGTTCGGATTCAGGTCCACAGCGCGGCGGAAATCCCTCTCGGCATCCGGCCAGTTCCAGTCGTTGAAGAACTCGATCCAGCCGAGAACTCCGTAGGGTTCCCCCAGCGTGCCATCCAACACGCGCGCCTTTTGCGCCGCCGCTTTCGCCCGCGGGATGGTCTCCGCCGAGGGCGCCAGGCCGTGGAAGCCCATGGTGGTGTAGGCGTCGGCAAGGGCCGCCCAGGCGGGCGCGTATGCCGGGTCCTGCTCGATGGCCTGTTGGTATTGCGCGATGGCCTTCGGCAGGCCCTCCGCCAGCTTTTGCCGGCGAAAGTACCGGCCTCTCCAATACAGCTCGACGGCCTGCGGGTCCGGAGCGTTTGCCTGGGTGGCAACCGCCGCCGGCGCCGATCGCGGAACCAGAGATGCGGCGACGCTGTGCGCCACTTCGTCACAAAGGGTATAGGCGTCCTTCAAGTCGCGGTCGTATGCTTCGGCCCATAGGTGAGACTGGCTGGCGGCGTCGATCAACTGGACGTTGAGGCGCAATCGGCCGTGCGACCGGAGCACGCTGCCTTCCACCACCGCTCCCACGTGCAGTTGACGGGCGATAGCCTCCACCGAACTCCCCTTGCGGAACTGCCCGGCGGATGTCCGCGCGATCACGCGCAGAGACTTTACCTTGGCGAGCCTGGTGGTCAGCTCCTCGACGACGCCCGCCGAGAGATACGCGCTCTCCGGATCGGCGTCCAGGGATTCGAACGGCAGCACCGCGACGGAGGTGATTTTCCGCTCGGCGGCCGCGCCCGATCGTCTCCACCCGTACACCAGCAAGGCGGCGAGAATCAGCGCCGCCGCGATCGCCGCCGCCTGCCATGCCACGGGGCCGCGGACCCTCCGGGCGCGGCCATCCCCATTCACCGGATACTCCAGCGAGGGAACGTAGCTGCCCTTGGGCAACTCGATCCGCACCGCATCGAGGGCGCCTTCCGCCTGGTAGTATTCGCGGAGTTTCTGGCGCAGACGCGTGGCCTGGGTGCGCACCACCGAATCCACGCGCGGATCGAAGGCGGCGCCGCGCCCAAGCACGTCGGCGCCAATGCTGTATTCTTTCAGGCGGTCCCCTTCGCCCGCCAGCGCGCGCTCCACGATGAAGCGGAGAAACCGGCTGAGCTGCGGCGATGGCGCGAAGCTTCGCGAGGCTAAGATCCGCTCCAGCTCTTCCCGGACAGCCTCCGGGGCAACGGTAGTCCCGGAAGGCGGCGCGCCGGACTGGCACCGGCCGTCGGACTGCACCTTCTCTTCCACGGCTTGCGAACACCCCGCCGGTTCACTGCAAGCGTAGCATAAAACTACATTTCAGGTCTCTAAACCTGAAATGTGCCGCCCGCAGCGGTTACGTAGCGGTGAGGTTCTTGAAGTCACGGACTGCCGGCCCCAGACTGAGGGCCATGAAGACCAGAATTTTCGCATTGTGCGCCCTTCTCGTTCTGACTGCCGGTTCATCCTCGGCCAGCGCGCTGCTATGCGTCTTCGGCGACAACGCCGCCAGCACGCCCACGGTTCCCCTGTTTTCCGACACCGGGGTTTGCTCATCGACGGGAGCTCTGTTCCGCAGCGGCTCCGGCACCGGTTCGGCCGGGTTCGTCTCCGGTAGCGTGCGCGCCGATTGGGGCAGTCTGGGCGGCGCGGTGTCGGCGACCGGCACCGCCGGCGAGCCCGGGGTTGCCGTGTACGCCTTGATGGACGATATCTGGACCATCGGGGGCGCGGCCTTCGGCACACCGGGCCGTATAGACATTGCGGTATCGTTGGACGGGAGCCTCAGTTTCAATGGAAGTGCGAACCTGGGAACGTGGATTGGCGTGGACTATCCCGGCGGCAACCCGGCTCAGGTGGTCAGCCAAGGCTGCACGAAATTTGGTTCGTGCAGGCCGTTGAGCGACCCCGGCGCATTCTCGCTGAGCGGGACGCGCACGCTGTCGTTCCAGTTCGGCTCTCCCTTCCACGTGATTCTGGCGCTGGAGGTCAACGCAGGAGCGGTCGGCTCTACGCAGAGCGTCAACGCCATGAATACCGCCCAAATCACCGGCTTCCAGGCGTTCGACACCACCGATCCCAACAATCCCGTCCTCGTCTCGGGCGCCACGGTCCTGGCCGACTCGGGCCACGATTACAGCTCCGCCGCCGGTGTCCCAGAGCCGGGAACGCTGGCCCTGTCGGCGGTGGCGGTGGCTTGCCTAGCCATGGCCGCGCGGCGGAGCAGCCGGCGGCCGCGCGGGGCCTTCGGCGCCAGCAGACGCTGAGTCGAACACCGGCAGCGGTCGCAGAAACCCCGTCTGTGGTGAAGGCCTTTCGATAGCCGTTTCTGATTCCACGACAGTTAGGGCCTTCGACCCGCCCCAAACGCGAAACTCAGGTTAGCTCTTGGTTAGCTGGCTTTGAGCAGGCACAGGCGCCGGGCGGCGCGGCGGGCCTTGAGGCGCTCATTGGCCTTCTTCTGCTTCTCCGCGGAAACGACGGTCTGGCATACGTCGCAGCGCTTCCGGATTCGGGACCTGGTGATGAAGGGGGCGCCGCACCGGCGGCACTGCTTCGTCATCGTCTCCTCGAGCGGGAGAATGCCCGGCTTCTTGGGCAACAGATGGGAATAATGGAAATCGCAATGATTCATGACCGGCACCTCGCGTGTTTAAAGGACCATTCAGTTTCGGGATCGAGATGCACGAATTGGGTGTATTCACGCATGGGTGTTTCCCTGTGGTTAAAAACCCAACACCCCCAGGTCAAGCGCAGCCTCCTGGTAGGCGCTGGGGCTCCATCCGGATTTCGCTACAAAGTAAGGACTTCCACGGGATGAGCAGGATTTGTCGGGTTTCGGGCAGCAGATTCCGTCCGGGAACTGTCATGGTCTTCACAAACCATGTGCACGCCACCAGCCGAACTTAAGCCGTACTGGGAGAAGAGGGGCGGTAAGCGTCCGTGGCGTGCAGCAATTCCCACCTTAAATGATTGATATAAAAGACAAGAATCGCATCCGAATATATTCCGCGGAATTTCTGGGACACGCTTTCTTCCCATCCTTCGGGGAAATACGGCTGGGCATCCATATCCTTGGCAAAGAAGCCGTTCTCATGGGGCACGCCCAGAAAATCGAGCACCGCGGTAATCATATCGAGGTGCGAAACCAGCACCGCCTGTGCCAGATCTTTGGCGAACGCCTCATCGCGCTCCCCCAGCCGCGCCCAGAACCGGGGGACCGCCTTGCGCAACAGTTCGGTGTTGAGCTTGGCCAGATGCGAGCGCACCTTGAAGCCCTCGTAAACCTGGTACGTCTTCAGCTTGCCGATTGAGATGCCGCGCACGAGCTGCCCAAACGCCTCCACGCCGAGCCCGAGGTAGACATCGGAAAGTTCCATAACCCTGCCAGCGTATCACGTGCGGGCGGGCCCGGCGGAAGAGCGGACCCGCATATCCTGGCCCGCCGCCGTCACGGGTGCCGTTTGATATACTGGCGGCATTCCCGATTGACCGTTGGAAGACCTGGAAAGGCGGAGTTATGTCAGGCAAATTCTCGCGGCGGCACTTCTTTTATGGTACCCTTCTGGCCGGCGTCGTACCGGCGGGCGGGTTCGGCAGCACGCCATCGCTGAAAATGCTGGGCTACAAATCGCCCAACGAGAAGCTGAACATCGCCTCCATCGGCGCTGGCGGCAAGGCCTATAGCGATATCCGGGCCTGCGCGCAGACCGAGAACATCGTGGCCCTCTGCGACGTGGACGACAAACAGGCCTCCTTTATCTACAAGCAGTTTGATAAGCCGCCCAGGTACAAAGATTTCCGCAAAATGCTGGATAAAGAGGCCGCCAGTATCGACGCCGTCATCGTGGCCATCCCCGACCACATGCACGCCACCGCGGCCATGCACGCCATGGAGCGGGGCAAGCACGTCTACGTGCAGAAACCGCTGGCCCACACTATTTGGGAGTGCCGGCAACTGACCGAGGCCGCCGCCCGATACAAAGTGGCCACGCAAATGGGCAACCAGGGCTACTCCAACCAGGGCACGCGCCAGTGCGCGGAGATGATCTGGGCCGGCGAAATCGGCAATGTGACCGAAGTCCACGCGTGGAGCGACCGGCCCATCTGGCCGCAGGGCCTCACCGCAATCCCGCCGGAGACGCCCGTGCCGTCCACGCTCGACTGGGACTTGTGGCTGGGCATCGCCGCCGCGCGCCCCTTCACCGCCGGCGGCGCGGGCTATCCCGCCGGGTTTGCCGATGGCGGCTTCTACCTGCCCGCCAACTGGCGCGGGTTTTACGATTTCGGCTGCGGCGCCCTGGGCGATATGGCCTGCCACATCCTGGGCGCCCCCAACCTGGCGCTCAAGCTGGGTGCGCCCACCAGCGTGGAGTGCGTCAGCAAGGAAGGCGTGAGCGGCTTCATGTTCCCCAAGAAGTCGGTCATCAAGTTCGAGTTCCCGGCACGCGGTTCCATGCCCCCGGTGAAGCTCTTCTGGTACGACGCCCTCACGGAGCAGCCCAAGATCCCCGGCGTCCCGGAGGGCGAGTATCTGGGCGATTTGCCCGCACCCTCGCGTGCTCCGGCCGAGGCCGCCGGAGCAGGCGGCAGGCGGGGCGGCCGCGGCTCGGGCGGTGACGAGGCGCCGCGCACCGAAACCACCGGCCGCGTCTTCAACTGGGCGCAGATCGAGTGGCTGCGGGAGAACCCTCCCACCCGTCCGGCGGTCCCCAATGGCAGCCTGTTCATCGGCGATAAAGGCATGATTACTACCGGCACCTACGGCGAAGTTACCCGCCACCTGCCGGTCGAGAAGATGAAGGACTACAGCTTTCCGCAGGAAGTATTGACGCGGTCCCCGGGACACTATCACGATTGGATCCGCGCGGCTAAAGGCGGCGAGCCGGCCTGCTCGAATTTCAGCGTGGCCGGTTCGTTCACCGAATGGATCGCCTTGGGCGTGGTGTCGCTCCACTTCGAAGGCAAGCTGGAGTGGGACCCCATCAAGATGAAGATCACCAATAACGCCGAAGCCAACAAGTACATCAAGCCCACCTTCCGCAAGGGCTGGTCGTTCACGTAGCTCGTCGGCCTCCGGCCGAAGGCCTGGCCAGGGGGCCGGCCGCGGACCCGCGGGTCCGCCCCGCTGCGTTATCAGCCGTTGTTGCCCCGGCCGAGCCGCCGCTGCAGGCGTTGCCGGATCTGCTGCTGGACCTCGTCGGCCTTGGTCCGCTGTTCCGGCGTGAGGATGGCGTAGAATTTGGCCATCGCTTCGGAGCGGATCCCCAGTAACTGACCCTGCAGGCCGCCCTGGGTCGTCGCGAGCGACTGGATTTGACTGGAGTTGTTGGCTTTCACCGCCGCGGCGAGCGCCTCCCGGTTGTCCTTGGCCTTCTGGGCGATGGGCTGTGCGGACTGGCGCGCCTCCTGGAAGATGGCTTTGGCCTGCTGCTTCTGAGCATCGGTCAGGTTCAGCGCCTGGAGCAGGTGACGGTGCATGGCGGCCCGGACGCCCCCCCTGGGCGCGTTGCCCGGCGTGGCGCCGGGAGCCGGCGTTTGCGCAAAGGCCATGCCGGTGGCGAGCGCCGCGGCTGCTGCGAATGTCATCAAGCGGTGTTTCACGGTTACCTTCCTTTCAATTCCGACTGTAGAGCGCTGCCGTAAAGCTGGTGTGATCTCACGGTAAATGAGTGTAAAATTACGCTCTCACGTGAGATAAACCCCTGCTTCATCCCATAGTTGCGGCTTACAAACTCTTACGCGAGCGAGACCAAGACTTACGTCCGGCCCAGCCCGGGGATGGTAAATTGTAGCCGTGAACATCCTGCTGGTAGACGATGACGCGGAGCTCTGCGCGCTGCTCGGCGAGTTCTTGACGCGTGAAGGTTTCACCGTGGAATGCGCGCTCGAAGGCCATCGCGGCCTGGAGCGGGCGCTCCAGCCGGGCATAGACTTGGTGGTGCTCGACGTCATGCTGCCGGGCCTCGATGGCTTCGAAATCCTGCGGCGGTTGCGCGAGAAAAGTAAAGTCCCGGTGATCATGCTGACGGCGCGCGGCGAAGATGTGGAC
>JAIQEX010000031.1 GCA_020073615.1 Terriglobia bacterium | reverse complement strand
CTCACCACCAAGGGCGTGCAGGTTGCGCTTCTATTCTTGTTCTTCCACAAGCGTCTCTGCGGTCCACTTGCCAACAGTTGCTTCCACCACCAGCCCGACCCCGCTCACCGGCCCGAGAGCAAACTCGAAGCTGCCTATCACAAGGCCGACAAGGCCATCCAGCAAATCGTTGACCTGCTTGCTGCAGCGTGATGTTACACCAAAAATGTTGAAGTATTCTTGTTTACGATCTCCGATTTAAGAATCTAACCCAACGCCCAGGGTTTGACCCTCGATTGATCTTCCGCACGCCAGCGGCTGCCCGTGTCAGCACCAGCCCATTTCCTTCTCGCGTGATGAAGCGCCGCAGCCCGCCAGTTGGAGCGGGGATAATTGCGCCAACATGGATATCGGGCTCTCCCGACGCTCTGAGAAACACGCGGGACTCTACCGCCGACGTTCTTCCGGCGTCCAAAGCCACTCGAATAACATCTTGGTAGTCGATGCAGGCAATGTCCGCTTCAGGGTCCTCATCGGCAGGGGAGAACACCGCTGCACGGCAGCCGGGGAGAGACACGCGGTAGGGCAGAAACGCATTGAGCGCCGTGTCGAAGATAGCCATGTAGTACTCGTCGTTGGCGACGGTCTGGTGGTTCTTCAAGATAAATATAAATTTACCCGATGGAGACATTTTCATTCTTGTGGGGTATTCCTCCCCGGTGTATATCATGTCATCGGGATTATCCGCTTGCGCGGTGAGCACTCCGGATCTCGTATCGTAGGTATCTAATGACGACTTCCACAAGTGGGCGTAATCGTCCCACGTTGATGAGCTGATGTACAACCGACTTCCGTCGGGAGAAACGACTTGGTCCGGCATATGACCAGCTCTGAAGGTCCTGACTACTTTGCTGGTTGATAAATCGATCGCCAGCACCTGCGAGGTCAAACCACGCCGGGCCGAGTCGAGCACATAGAGGTAGCCTGGATCTGGCCCCTGCGCGCGTAGCGCATGCTCTGCGCGCGGCCCGAACGCTGCCAGGGCCCCAATCACGATCCATAAAGACTCACGTACTCGCCAGTTTCTTTTCACGGCAAATACCCCCCTTCAAAACACGCCGCGTAGCAAGAGTGCAGCACCGAGCGGCGCCATTGCCATCCAATTCAACAGGCGCGAAGCCGCATGCCATTCATGAAGAACATATGTGCAAACATCCCTCTGGTTGGCATTGGCGCACGCTGCATAGATACTCCAGAGCGGCACAGCCCGAAACAACCCGAAGCAGCCCATCACAAGAGCGCTCTGCGCGGGACGCGAAGCCAGCGCAACCCACACAATCACCGGATATAAACTACTTGTTATGCGGGTTAGAACGCCGGCGCCCAAACCGAAGCCGTACAGGCTTGCCGCAATTGCTCGTTTCTCCCAACCCTGCCAGGAGCGAGGTACCTGCCACGTTGATTGCGGAGCCGGCAGCTTCACCAGGTCCGCCTCCCGGAGAGCATATGCGATCGCGACCACCCCCGACGCCCCAGCCGCCAGACCGCGGGGAAAACGAAACGCGCTCCCCGCTATGGTCCCAGCAACAGCCTCCGCCAGAAGGCTCAAAACCAAACCGGTGCAGACGCCTCCAAGCAAACAGCCCGCCGCGTGAGCGACTAGCACTCTTGGGAGCCATGCGCGTTTCCCATCGACCATGGGAATTATGGTTGATACCATTGAGAAGCCTCAGGGTGACCAAAGCGATGCGATGCCCGCCACACCAGAGAGAATAAGTATTGACCAGAATCCCGATAAAGGGCCAAACAACAAAGTGAGCCAGGCGCCTACTGCCGTCGTCGTACAAATACAAACTGCGCGCCGCCCGCGAGACGGAGGAGATACACCGTACAAGGTACGTGCCGTGTCCATAATCAGCAGCTACCCCCCGGGATCGCGATCGTACATTGATAAGTACCAAGAGACGCCCCGCTGGAATCGAGGCACCAGGCGGTCTGCGGGCAGTTGGCGGTGCAAGCTGTCCCATGGCATGCGGACGTGCTCCCGCAACAGTCCCAATAAGCGTACATCGTACCGGTACCGGGGGTACTACAAGCATCCGGATAGCAGCATTTCGTCCAGCCAAATTGGCCCTTCGCGAGACAACTCGGACAACTGGCGCCACCGCCTGATCCACCACAACATGCTGCGCAGATGTTGCCGCATTGCCCGCACAGCCTCCAGTCCGAACAGGTTGATTGCGCAAGCGCCACGGATCGACGATCGATTGGTAATAGAGGTATCAAGGTCAAGCCGGACAGCCGCAATGCGTTTCGACCTATCCATGTGAACAGGCCCCTGCGCGAAGATACACGCTGAGAAGAGTCAGAAAGGTACCGAGCGATGAAACTCTCGATCCCGGAGTCGCTCTGTCGGCTGGTTCCCATTCTCGCCCTCCTTTAGGCAGAAGCGGTTTGGTCTAGCACGATTTTCCGGTATGTTTGTACGCTGTCGTAGTTCAGCTCTATGGCGTTGAGGAGGCTGTCGAGGTGCTCCCTGCTGTTGATCAGCCCCTTGGCCCGGACTACGCCAGTGCTGTCCAGGACAATGGCGTACGGCGTCGCCAACACATGAAGGCGTAAAGCCAGATCCGGCGAAAGGACGTACGGTACCCGCGACATCGCATGCTTCGCCGCATAGGCCCGATTGCTATCGGCATCGCCATTGAAACTAACCAGGACGACAACCACGCCCTTTTCCGTCTCTGAGATCGATTTCACCGCCGGGGCGACTTGGTCGCATACGGAACAGAACGGGGCAACAAACATCAGCAGCGTATGTTGTGGCCCTAACCAGGGCACCCGCACTCGATTTCCGAACAGGTCGGTCGCGACAAAGGGTTCCACTATTTGGCCAAGATCGAGGCCGGTGTTCTCGATCCGGGCTCCCGATTGACCTAACCGCCGATACAAAAGACCGATCTGTCTCGCCAGCGCCACAAATCCGGCAGCCAACAACACCACCAGAATCCACAAAGCCGTGTAGGATGCTACGAAAGGCCAATTCATGAATTATCCTGTAACCTCCTGTTGGCTCTCCGCCGGCCTGCCGTACGCCGCCAAGCCACGGATCGTGGACAAGATCTTCCACACGACCACCGTGGAAAAGGCGATCGCTGCAGAGGCAATTTGCGGTAAACGCTCGACGCC
This sequence comes from Terriglobia bacterium, assembly GCA_020073615.1. Lineage (GTDB taxonomy): Bacteria > Acidobacteriota > Terriglobia > Bryobacterales > Bryobacteraceae > JADGNR01. The sequence goes on along the minus strand of JAIQEX010000031.1, from coordinate 50,307 downwards.
GTTTGCCTGCCAAAGGCCCGCGCCGACTGGTAGCCCAACATACGCGAGAAGGATCAGGCCACAGTTCCTCAGCACCAGCGGAAGACCTATGTTAGTGCCTCTGCCGCCCACACAGCCGCAAGAAATGTGCCGGCGCCCGCGCGCCAGATTGATCGCCACCGCGACAGTGAATATCGCAAACAGGAACATTGCTATGGCACCACCCCAGCGCGCCACGTCTTCTCCGACGATGACTGATGATATGAGGCAAATGCCAGTCCCGCACTCAAAAAAGGGCAGGATGATGGCGAACGCCCGCGTAAGCATTGCCGGAATGAGCGCAAAGCCCCTAACGATCTCCACAAAATCCGAAAGGGTAGTCAATTTGCGTCCGCCAGAAATGAGCAAGATTAAGCCAACGATGGTCCTGCAATAGATAATGACAGGCACGCTATGGACCAGATTTGACATGCCGGATCGAATTTCCTTTTCCGTACGAGACGAGCGCGTGCGCCGAACGCCTGCATCGGAATCCGCAGTTTAGCGCGCGACGGGACGGACTCGGCCAGAGATTGCCACCGGAGCCACCGGACATGTTCCCTTTCCAACCATGGCATTGTGTTCCCCTCTTCGCCAAAGATCGGGTGCGGAAGCAGTAACTGCTGTACTTTTCGCTGCAACCAAGAACACGTCATAGATGACTCGATCTATGCGGGAATGTGCCATCCCCCGAATGGTGGACCTGTAACGGAACCGATTCCCGAACTCGTCGACTCGTTCCGATAATTTGTAATCGAGGGAAATAGACAAGACATCGAGCTCGGGCAACGTGAACAGCTCACCAGGCTCAGAAATCCCATTGTGATTCTTGTCGATCCACAGACGCAGAGACGAGTAGATGCTATCTCTTGCGTCGATTATTCCGTCGGCATTTCCTCCGTATTCCGGGCGGTCAAAGACTGCGAGCGCCAAGAAGCCGTTGGGATTTGTCGATTTCGGCTGCGGCGTGAGATTTCCGAACATCTCCTTCGCGCTATCGATGAGCCCATTCTGGTTCCCATCCAGGACAAGCCAAGCGTTGTCAGATCCCTGCGCCGTCCATGCAATACGGATCTTGTCCAAATTTCCGAAGAAATCGAAATCCACGCCATTCTGACCGGTCGTCAGCGAGAATCCGCGTCCGCTCACATCGACTATGATTGGGCTTATGCTGCAGCAACCATTTGTAGAGTCGAACAGACAATTGCCGTTACAGTCGTAACAGCCACAGTTGCCACCACATGTTTGTGCAATCACTGATGTGGCTGTCATTCCATAGAGATAAGTCGTTAGAACGATAAATAGTCTAAGTCTCATAGACCCTCCTGGGTTGACCTAACAAAGTATCTTGCATCCCTATTTGGAAAGCAAGGACAATTTGTTGGCAATAGCAGGAAATGTGCTTTCCTGAACTTCTCAATAGGGTGTGGCTCTCATCCTGGACATTGACCTCAAGCTGCGCGAACAGCCATCCGTAGCGGACGAAGTGTCAATTCTATAGCAGGCTCCCAACGGTCACTGAGTGCGAGAGATCGGAGCTGCACGATGTGCTGGCCTGTGTCCTCCTTCCACCGCGCCCCACAGCGCTTCATCCGCATTTCAAACAGACTCTTACAGGTTGCCTCGACATTGCCAGTTCCGAGCGCCAATCCAAGTCGGCGCGCACGCGCATAATTCATGCGATCCGTTTCGCAGCCATGGTTCTGTAGGTAGGTGATCGCCTCATGCACCGGATGATCCGTGCCTACACCTTCATCGCGCCCCGAGGCGATCAGTTCCTTGAGAATGTCGGCTGCTGCGCTGCTGCGGTGGAGTAGGGCTTGCTTCCAGCCTCCCAGCCGTTCGCCGGCCGCAGCCGCCGCCTCCTCCAGCACATGCGCTGCAGCGCTGAGCTTTTCCGTCGTGTGATAGAAGTCTACAAAACGCTCGAGGTCGTTTCCGAATTTGGGCGTGAAGCCTTCCTCCAGCAGATTCCACATCTCGGGGGCCCCGTCGCACAGCAACTCGATTTTCAGGTCCGGCCGCTTGCTCCGCAGCGTCGCCACATCGGCCACCATGCGGTCGCGCAAGCCCAAGATATCTCCCTCCGGCATGCATCCATAACGGATCGTATATCGGCCGGCTCCGGTCTTGTCATGCAGCGTCACCGTGCCGCAATACGCCATGCGGAAATTACGTTCCACTGGCCTCTTAGCCGCTCCCTTTTTGGGCCGCCCTACGGGCCGCGGCGGCGGTTCTTCCATCGGCACACTGACCCGGTCTAGCGACACACTCACCGCGTATGCCTCCGCGGGCACTTCGACGGCATCGATCAATGCGTCCTCGATATCTTGGTGATCCGCTACCGCCAGTGCGCCCACCACGTGCGTGACCCGCTCGAAGCTGGCACGCGAATATGGCAGCCGTCTAAATTCTTGCGCCGTCTTCTCCGCTTCCCGCGAGGTACCTTGCTGAACGGCAAAGCTCATCGCCCGCGCGGTCTGCGGCAACCACCCGTCCCCCACCACTCCCGCGCGCAAGCTAACCGCGTCCACCACCCTGCCCCCAGGCTGTCCACCTCGCTCTCCCGATTGCCGGTACAACGATCGCTCCACCGATACCGAACCCACCATTGTGTGGTAAGCCCCCTCACACCGTCCCACTCGCGTGTACCGAACCCCGCCGATCATCACTGCTGGAACATCAATGTCCAGACTCGTCAATACTGCTCTGTGGGCTGCTAATTCTGTCCTGGACGCCCCTTCCGCGATCGCCGCTTCGACCGCTGCATAATCCACCGCCTTCCCCCCACCCAGCCGATCTACAGTTCGCTGCAGCATAGCCAGGTGTTCGGCCATCGCCTTTCCCACCTCAACAAACTGTTCTGGAACTTCGATCACCAATTTGGGCATAACCCCTCCCGCGTTTTGGACAGCCTTCGACAGCTTGTTCTATCAGATTTTCGAAGATTTGTCCAGCATGAGAGCCACACCCTCAATGTGGGTGGCAGATGTCGATGGGCGCCTGACTCAAAAGGGCAGTTGGCCGCCAGTGATGCGACCGGGCCCTTGGGACTCTCAGGCCACTTTCGCGCCGTGTCTATCCGATACTGCCTGGTCGGGCCAAGAGTGGGTTTTGGTCCCTCCCCAAGTGTGAATGCAGCCAAGTCCGATGTAGAAGATCAGGCCGATCTTCCATTCGTTGCTAACCAGCCACTCGCATGCCGAGCGGCCGAATCGTAGTGCTGTCTTCAGTTTGTTCATAGTCACCTTGAGTGCTCCAGTTGAGCGAAGATTGTTGCTAACGCCTGTTGAAGTTTTCGGGCTGCTACAAACGCACTTGGGTTCTTGGTGAGGGAACTCCCCGAGGGGCCAAAACCCACTCCTCTTCCATTGTAACCCCGCTTCCGAATCTGCGCTTCGGGCGGATCGTCCCCGACTCGGAGAATGGCGTTCAGTATCTATGAGCCGGCGCGCCGTGATACTGTAGCCACCGGGAAGGAGGTGTCATGCTTCACCGCTCGCTTTTGCTGACGGCGGCCGCCGCGTGCGTCCTGTGCGCGCAGGACGACGCCGGGCGGCGCATCGACGAAATTTTTCAGCAGGGGAATAAACCGGGCTCGCCCGGCGCGGCCGTGGCCGTGGTGCGTGACGGCAAACTGGCATATCAGAAGGGCTACGGCGCGGCCAATCTGGAGTACGACGTCCCCATCACGCCCGACACCGTTTTTCACGTGGCCTCCGTGTCCAAGCAGGTCACCGCCATGTCCATCGTGCTGCTGGAACAGGAGGGAAAGCTCTCGCTCGAAGACGACGTGCACAAGTACCTGCCCGAGCTTCCCGACTACGGCAAGGCCGTCACCATCCGCAACCTTTTGCAGCACACCAGCGGAATCCGCGACCAGTGGCAGACCCTGGGGCTGGCCGGATGGCGCCTCGACGACGTGATCACCCAAAAACAGATCCTGCGGATGCTGTTTCGGCAAAAAGAGCTCAACTTCGCGCCTGGCACGAGGCACCTGTATTCCAACGGAGGCTACACGCTGGCGGCCGAAATCGTGGCGCGCGTGTCCGGAAAGCCTCTGCCCGAGTTCTGCGACGAAAAGATTTTCCGGCCGCTGGGTATGACGCGCACGCATTTCCACGACGACCATCGGCGCATCGTGCACGATCGCGCGTACTCCTATGAGGCGGCCGCCGGAGGGTATCGGGCTTCGCCGCTGAATTACGCCAATGTGGGCGCCACCAGCCTGTTCACTACGGCGCCCGACCTGGCCAAATGGCTCGACAACTTCCGCGAACCGAAGGTGGGTGGGCGAGCGGCGGTGGCGCGCCTGCAGGAGCAGGCGGTGCTGGCCGATGGCGCCAAAATCGATTACGCTCTCGGCGTCTCGATCGGTAATTGCCGCGGCTTGCGCACGATTTCGCATGGCGGCTCCGACGCGGGATACCGCAGCTACGTGGTGTGGTACCCCGAGCAGCAACTGGGCATCGCGGTCCTGAGCAACCTGGCGAGCTTCAACACCGGAAGCGTCGCCAATCGCGTGGCTGCGGTCTATCTGGAAGAGCAGATGACTGCGGAACCCGCCAAGTCCGAACCCTCCAAGTCCCAGCCGGCGCGCACCTTCATCGCCATCGAGCCCGCTGCGCTCGACCAGTATGAAGGCTTTTACCGGCTGTCGAACGACATGGTCATCCAGGTCGTGAAGAAAGGCGGCAAACTGCTCGCGGCGCCGCCCGGCGCGGCTCTGCTGGAGTTGCAGCCCATGACGCCGGCGCGTTTCTACGCAGCGCCGATGCAGGCCGAACTGGAGTTCACACCGAAACCTGCAAAGGGCATGGCCATGACGCTTGCGACCCCGCTCGGCAACGTGGATGGCGAGCGGTTCGGTTTCGCCGGGTTCGATCCCAAGGACCTCGACCAGTACCCGGGAACGTACTGGAGCGACGAACTGGAGACGCAATACACCATCGTGCTGAGGGACGGCAAGCTGGTGGCCGACCACGCACACCACGGCGAGATCGCCCTCACTCCGGTGGCCAAAGACCAGTTCCGCGGCGCCGCCTGGTTCATGCCGGATGTGAGGTTCGTGCGCGATGCCGGGGGCAAGGTGACCGCGCTGACCATGGGGGGCAATCGCGTGGCCGGCATACGCTTCGTGCGGCGGTAGCGCCGGTGCCGCTACAACCGCAGGTCGCGATCCTCGATCGTGGCGCGCACCAGCTCCATCAGGTCCACGGCAACGTCATCGGGGAGCTCGTCGCGGGTCAGGCTCTCGCATAAGGCGATGAGATCGATTACCCGCGAGAAGCGCCGCCATTCCCTCGGCAACGTGCCGCCGCCCTCCAAAAAGCCGTTCGAGAAGTGCGGTTCGGCGAGCGGGCGGCGGGCGCGCTCGTAGCGCAGGAAGTTGGCCACGTCTGCCAGCGGAGAGCCGGAAATGGCGAACTCCCAATCGAGCACGGCGGCCACCTGCCACCGGCCGGCGATGAGTTTGACCAGCAGGTTGCGTTTGTTGAAGTCGCCATGCACCAGGCGCGCTTCATCGCTCGCGTGAGCGAGTTCGGGCGCAAACGACCATACCAGAGAGTGGATGGCGCGGCGCAACTCCGCCGGCACCCGCCCCGCGAGGTCCGCCGATTCCAGGCACCGATCCACGAAGCGCGGCATGGGATCGGCGCCCGCTAACAGGGGCGCCCCCACGGCCGGCCCGGGGCCGAGCCATCCCGAGCGCTCGAAAATGGCGCGCCCCAGGGCCGCCAGCGTGGCGCCCGCGGAGTACGCCGCTTGCGCGATCGCATCGCTATCGCCACCCCGTTTCAACTCGCGGAAGCTGATGCCTTCTACATAGCTCATGAGGACAAAAGGCGGCACATCGTCGAGGCCGCGCGGCTCCGCGTGGATCACTTCGGGCACCGGAACCGAGCCCGCGACCAGACGCATCAGGTCCAATTCCTTCTGGCACAGTGACGCATCGTGCTGGTAGATGCGGAGCACCGCCACCCCGCCCGCCGAGTCGAGATGGAGCTTGAAATTCGCGTTGCGCAGGCCATCGGCGAGCGGCTGGGCCGCGGCTACGCGGCAGCCCGGAAACGCGGTGTGAACGATCCGCTGCAAGGCCGGCGCCTCCGGCGCGCGCCGCGTGCCGGGCCGGACCCAGCGGGCTTGGTGGGGAGCGCCTGGAATCATAGGATCTATCATGGTAATTCATGACGCGGGAGGAACATCGCCTGGAAGAAGCGCGGCACAAGCGCGCCCACTGGCAGCGCTGGGGCCCGTATCTGAGCGAGCGCGCGTGGGGCACGGTGCGCGAGGACTACAGCCCGGATGGCAACGCCTGGGAGTATCTGCCGCACGATCACGCCCGCTCCCGCGCCTATCGATGGAACGAGGATGGCATCGCCGGCATCTGCGACCGCCATCAGTACATTTGCTTCGCCGTGGCGCTGTGGAACGGCCGCGACCCGTTCCTCAAGGAACGGCTCTTCGGTCTGACTGGCAAACAGGGCAATCATGGCGAGGATGTGAAGGAGTGTTACTTCTACCTGGACAGCACGCCCACGCACTCCTACATGAAGTACCTGTATAAGTACCCGCAAGCGGAGTTTCCCTACGCCCAGCTCGTCGAGGAGAACCGGCGCCGCGACAAACGCTGCCCCGAATTCGAACTGATGGATACCGGGGTTTTCTCGGAAAACCGGTACTTCGATGTGACCATCGAATATGCCAAGAACTCGCCCGAAGATATTCTGATTCGCATCGCGGTCACCAACCACGCTCCGGAGCGCGCGGCGCTGCACCTGTTGCCCACCGTGTGGTTTCGCAATACCTGGTCGTGGTGCAACGACGAGGGGCCGCTGCCCGCGCTGCGGCAGGCCAACGGGTCGATCGCGCTGGAGCACCATATCTTGGGGCGCCGCCTGCTCCAGTGCGAAGGAAGCCCCGAGCTGCTGTTCACCGAAAACGACACCAACCGCCAGCGCCTCTTCGGCGTTCCGAACCCTTCCCCATACGTCAAGGACGGCATCGGCGAATACGTGGTCCAGGGCGCGGACGCTGCGGTGAATCCGGCGCAAACCGGCACCAAGGCGGCGGCGCGCTATGTTCTCTCTCTGGCGCCGGGCGAGACCCGGACCGTGCGCCTGCGCCTCGCGCCGGACGATGGCGGCGGGGCTGGATTCGGCGCCGCGTTCGACGCCACGTTCGCGCAGAGAATCCACGAAGCCTGCGAGTTCTACGCCACCGTCATCCCGGCGGACCTCTGCGCCGACGCACGCAACGTGATGCGCCAGGCCTTCGCTGGTATGCTGTGGTCCAAGCAGTTCTACCACTACGTGGTGCGCGACTGGCTGCAGGGCGATCCCGTGTTTCCGCCGCCGCCGCCCGAACGGCTTCACGGTCGAAACTGCGAGTGGTCCCACCTCTACAACGCCGACGTCATCTCCATGCCCGACAAGTGGGAGTACCCCTGGTACGCCGCCTGGGACTTGGCGTTTCACTGTCTGCCGCTCGCCTTGGTCGATTGCGAATTCGCCAAGCAGCAGCTCATCCTGATGACCCGCGAGTGGTACATGCATCCCAACGGACAACTGCCCGCCTACGAGTGGGCGTTGGGCGATGTCAACCCGCCGGTGCATGCCTGGGCTGCCTGGCGTGTCTACAAAATCGACAAGAAGCGCCGCGGCGTGGGAGATCGCGCCTTCCTGGCGCGCGTGTTCCAGAAGCTGCTGCTCAACTTCACCTGGTGGGTGAACCGCAAGGACAGCGAGGGCCGCAACGTCTTTCAAGGCGGCTTCCTGGGGCTCGATAATATCGGCGTCTTCGACCGCAGCAAGCCGCTGCCCAACGGCGGCTACATCGAGCAGGCCGATGGCACCGGCTGGATGGCCATGTACTGCCTCAACCTGCTGGCCATCGCCATGGAACTGGCCAGCGAAGACGCGGCCTACGAAGATGTGGCCAGCAAGTTCTGGGAGCACTTCCTCTACATCGCCAACGCCATCAACCACCTGGGCAGCGATACCACGGGCATGTGGGACGAGCAGGACGGCTTCTACTACGACGTGCTCCACATGCCGGACGGCGGCCACCGCCCGCTGAAGGTGCGATCCGTGGTCGGGCTGATTCCGTTGTTCGCCGTCGAGACGCTGGAGCCGCGCATCTGCGACAAACTGGAGGGCTTCAAGCGCCGCCTGGAGTGGTTCATCCAGCACCGCCCGGATCTGACGCACAACCTGGCCTGCATGAAAACGCCCGGCGCGGGCGCGCGCCGTCTCATGTCCATCGTGGATGGCGGCCAACTGCGGCGGGTATTGAAGGTGATGCTGGATGAGCGCGAGTTTCTGTCCCCCTACGGAATTCGCGCGGTCTCGCGCATCCATCGCGACCATCCGTACATCCTGCGGCAGAATGGGATGGAATACCGCGTGGATTACGAGCCGGGGGAATCCTCCACTGGCCTCTTCGGCGGCAATTCCAACTGGCGCGGCCCCGTCTGGCTCCCGGTGAACCTGCTGCTCATCGAATCGCTGCAGAAATTCCACCACTACCTGGGAGACGGTTTCCAGGTGGAGTGCCCCACCGGCTCGGGCCGCATGATGAACCTCTGGGAAGTGGCGGCCGAGCTTTCGCGCCGCACGACGCATATTTTCCTCAAGGGTGAAGACGGCCGCCGCCCCGTGCACGGCGCCAATCGCCTGTATCGCGACGATCCCCACTGGCGCGACCTGCTTCTCTTCTACGAGTACTTCCACGGCGACGACGGCTCCGGAATCGGCGCCAGCCATCAGACCGGCTGGACCGGCGTGGTAGCCAAGCTGCTGCAACAGAGCGGGGAGCGGGAGCCGCGGGCGGAATTCGCGCCGGACCTCCAGCGCGCCCACCCTATGGCGTAGCCTGTTCTTTGATAGTGGCGATCTGGCCGGCCTTGATGCCGCGCAGCGTCTGCACGATGCCCGAGGGCCAGCGGATCTCCACCCGGTCGGCCTCCTGCGCCTGGCCGAGGCCGAAATGCAGGCGCAGATCGCTCTGCGAATAGAAGCTGGACTGGCTCAGCACATCCTGGCGCTGGCGGCGTTCTCCCGCGGTCACGAGTACACGGGCGCCGATGGCGCTGCGATTCGATTTCGTGCCGATCAGCTTGAGCTTGAGCCAGCGATTGTCGTTGCGCGCGTCGTTGCGGACCAGCGAAGGCGGCTCGTTCATATTCATGATCAGAATGTCGACGTCGCCGTCGTTATCGAAATCGCCAAAGGCGCAGCCGCGGCTCGAGTGGCGGTCGGTGATGCCCGGACCGCTCGCGTCGCTGAGATTTTCGAAAGCGCCGTCGCCGCGGTTGCGCAGCGCCATCCGCGGGTTGCGATACTTGAACTCCGCGAAGATCTTCTCCACCTCGGGATACACGCTGCCATTGACGAACAGCAGATCCGCCAGACCGTCGTTGTCGAAATCCGCGAAGCCCGCACCCCAGCCGACGTAGCGCGTGAAGGCGCCCAGCCCGGAGCGGCTGGTCATGTCCTCGAATAGCGCCTTGCCCTTGTTGCGGTAGAGAATCGGCGTGTCGTCGGCGAAGTGGGTCTTGAAGATGTCCAGGCGCCCCTGGCCGAACATGTCGCCCACGGCCACCCCCATCCCGGCCTGCTCCCGTCCGTCTTCGTTATAGGCCACGCCCGCTTCGAGCGCGATATCGGTGAAGGTGCCGTCGTGGTTGTTCTTGTACAGAATGCTCGGCGTGGAGTCGCAGGCCACGAAGATGTCGGGCCAGCCATCGTCGTCGAAGTCGGCCGCCACCGCGGTCATGGCGTAGCGCTTGTCCACCTTGGCGATGCCCGCGGCCGCGGATACGTCGGTGAAGGTGCCGTCGCCGTTGTTGCGGTACAGAAAGTTGCGGCCCGTGGGCAGGCCGCGCGGCCCGCAATTCACGGCGATGCCCTTCCAGGTGCAATTGGCGGTGGCGCCCGGCTCGGGAACCGTCTTGAAATCGAAATTCAGGTACGTGCTCACGAACAGGTCCAGGAAGCCGTCGCGATTGTAGTCGACGAACGTGCAGCCGGCGCCCCACTCGGGCTTGCCGTGCAGCAATCCGGCCTCCCTGGTAACGTCCGTGAAGGTGCCGTTGCCGTTGTTGCGATACAGAATGTTCTGCCCCCAACAACTGATGAACAGGTCGTCGTAGCCGTCGTTATTGTAATCGCCGATGCACACGCCCGACGCCCAGACCACGCGCTCCAGTCCGGCCTTCTTCGTGACGTCGGTGAACGTGCCGTCGCGGTTGTTCTTGTACAGCCGGTTGGTGGCGCCGGGCGGCGCGCCCTCGATGCGCGATCCTCCGGGAGCGAAAATATCCAGCCAGCCGTCGTTGTCGTAGTCGAAAAACGCGATGCCGCAGCCGTTAGTCTCGAGGATGTACTTCTTGGTCTCGATGCCGCCGTAGACCACCGGTTGCACCAGCCCCGCCTGCGCCGCCACGTCCACAAAATGAAACGGGCTGGCGCCCCCCGCCTTCGCTCGCCGCAGTTCGGCGGCCCAAAATGCGCCCCCGGCCGTGCTGCCCAGAAACCGGCGCCGGTTCATTTCCCTTTGAGGCCCTTGCCCTCAACCACGGTGTAGATATGGTTTGCGGCGAGCGACGGAAGCTTGTCCACCTGCCCGCTGGGCCAGTGAATTTCCAGATCGGCCGTCTCCGCCCGGCCCAGCCCGAAGTGCACGCGGAGATCGTTCTGCGAGAGGTAGCCGCCGCCGCTGCGCACCTCGTCCATCTGCCGGTGGCCTTCCGTCGCGCAATAGATGCGCGCGCCAATGCCGGAGCGGTTGGACTTCACACCGACGGTCTTCACCTTGAGCCAGTTGGTCCGGGCCGCCTGATCGCAGCGCAGCAGTTGCGGCACGTCGTTCACGCAGTTCACCAGCACGTCGATGTCGCCGTCGTTATCGAAATCGCCAAACGCACAGCCGCGGCCCGGCACTTTCTCGAGAATGCCCGGGCCGCCGTCCATGGACACATCGGCGAACTTCCCGTTGCCCAGGTTGCGGTACAGGACCTTGCGCTCGCGGTAGCCCGATTCGAGATCGGTCTCGCCCACCTCGGGATACACGTGGCCGTTGCAGACGAAGATATCGGGCCAGCCGTCGTTGTCGAAATCCAGGAAGCCGACGCCCCACCCCAGGAATCGCGTGTTCTTGCCCAGCCCGGCCTGGAACGTCTGGTCTTCGAAAAACAGGTTGCCCTGGTTGTGGTACAGGCTCGAGGTGTCGCCCGCGAAATTCGTCTTGACCACATCCAGATTGCCGTCGCCGTCGTAATCGATCGCCGCGACGCCCATGCCCGCCTGCGGCTTTCCGTCCGCGCTGTAGGCCACGCCCGCTTCAATGGCGACATCGGTGAACGTGCCGTCGTGGTTGTTCTTGTATAGCGCCGACGAGGTGGAGTCGTTGGCCACGTAGATGTCCGGCCAGCCGTCGTTGTCGAAATCGGCGGCCAGCACTCCGAGACCGTAGGTGCCCGCCGTTTTCAGGACTCCCGATGCCGCCGACACGTCGGCAAAAGTCCCATCGCCCTGGTTGTGAAACAGAATGTTCTTCCCGCCCTGCAAGCCCGGCGGGCCGCAGGCCACCATGAGGCCCTTGTAGAGGCACGGTCCGGATTCCGGCAGCGGCGCCGTTTTGGGATCGAAGTCGATGTAGTTGGCCACGAACAGATCCAGGTGGCCGTCGCGATCGTAGTCCACAAACGCGCAGCCCGTATTCCAGCGCTTCAGGCCGCTCGGCGTGCGCGTGGTCACGCCGGCTTTGGCGGCCACATCGGTGAACGTGCCGTCGCCGTTGTTGTGATAGAGCGCGCAATCTCCCCAGTAGGTCACAAACAGATCGTCGTAGCCGTCGTTATCGTAGTCGCCCACGCACACGCCCTGGCCCCACCCCGTGCGCAGCAAACCGGCGGCGGCGGTCACATCGGTGAAGGTGCCGTCGCGGTTGTTCTTGTAGAGACGATTGGTCGGCGCTTCGCCCTTGGCGTATTGCGCCTCGAAGCGCGTGCCATTCACCAGGAAGATATCGAGCCAGCCGTCGTTATCGTAGTCGAAGAACGCGGCCCCGCAGCCGGTAGTTTCGAGCAGAAACTTGTTCTTCTTCTCACTGCCGAAAACAGTCTTCGAGCGCAGGCCCGCCTCGCGCGCCACGTTGACGAACTGCACCCCGAGCGGCAGCGCGCCGGCCAGTTGGTCGAGGGTAAAGACGCTTGCTGCCCCGCAGATGGAACGAATGAACCCCCGGCGAGTAAACACCATTGCCATCATTTTACAGGAGTGGGGCGGGCCTTCCATCTGAATTGGCGCACGCGCGAGGGCGCGGGCTCAGGCCCTACCGGCTGGAACGCGCGTCGAGCAGCGGCAGCCTTTGCTTTTCGGCCAGGCGGTTGAGGTTCGCCAGGTCCTGGCTGAGGATGTTGTCCCACTTGCCCAACTGCTCTTCGATCCGGCGGCTCAGCAAATCGAACGTTTCGCTCTGGGCTGCGGTGGGAGCCGCGTCGCCGGCGTCCACCGCGAAGCTCAGGTACGTCATCTGCTCGTCCAGCATGGTGGGGAAATTCAGGTCCCCCTCGGTGCTTCTGATTTTGGTCTGCACGAGCAATTCTTCGAGCGCGGTGAGCTTCGCGATCAGTCCCGCGGCGCCCGAGGCGAGCGGTTCCCACATCGCCGTGCCGGCATATTTATGGCCGAGCGCCTGCACCTGCGCGCGCAGATCGCGCAGTTGTATGACGGTCTTGTGCAGCACCGTCAGGCGGCGGCTGATCTTCTGCTTCAGGTCGAACTGCTTTTCCAGATCGCCGGAGGAAACCACGGCGCGCGGGTCCGGCTTGACCTCCACCGAAACCGTCTGGCTTTGGCCGGCCACGGTAAGCTTCGCCCGGTAGACGCCTGGCAGCGCCATGGCACCCTTGGGAGCCGTGTCGCTTTCGTAGAACGCGCCCGGGATTTTCTCCGGATCTTCGTAGCGCAGGTTCCAGACAAAGCGGTTGAGCCCGGCTACGGTGGGAAGCGTCTCGTCGAGTTTCTGCACGTCGGGCCATTCCGCGGGGCCTTCCTCCGCCTTCTTCAGGCTGGTATACGTCTTGACCGGCTGCCCCTGCGCGTCCAGAATCTCCAGTTTGATTTCCCCGGCCGGCGCGGCCTTCAAGTAGTAATACAGAATCGCGCCCGCCGGCGGATTTTCGCCCACCGGCTGCCGCTTGTTGACCTCGTCGGGGAAGCGCACGCGGAACGCGGAACGCGGCTGGAACAGCACGGTTTCCGATGCCGCGGTGGCGGCGGTCCACTGGCGCAGCGGGCTGACGTCATCCAGAATCCAGAACGAGCGGCCGTGCGTGGCCACCACCAGGTCGTCGTTCTTGATCGCCAGGTCGTGCACCGGCACGGTGGGCAGATTCAGTTGCAGGGACTGCCAGTGCGCGGCGTCGTCGAACGAAACCCATACGCCGGTCTCGGTCCCGGCGTAGAGCAGGCCTTTGCGCTTGGGGTCCTCGCGCACGGCGTGCACGTAGGCGCCGGCGGGGATGCCGTCGGCGATGGCGGTCCAGCTCTTCCCGTAATCGCTGGTCTTGTAGATGTACGGGCGAAAGTCGTCCAGCTTGTGCCGGTCCACCGCGGCGTAAGCGGCGCCGCCGGCGTGCGGTGACGCTTCGATCAGGCTGAACATGCTCCACTCCGGCAGGCCGGCCGGGGTGACGTTGTCCCAGCTCTTGCCGCCGTTCCGCGTGACGTGGACCAGACCGTCGTCGCTGCCCGCCCACAGCACGCCTTTCTCGACGGGGGATTCGGCCAGCGTGAAGATGGTGTTATAGTACTCCACGCTGGTGTTGTCCTTGGTGATGGGCCCGCCCGAAGCCTGCTGTTTGGACTTGTCGTTGCGCGTCAGGTCGGGGCTGATAATGCTCCACGTCTTGCCCTGGTCGGAGGACTTGAACACCACTTCGCCCGCGGTGTAGATGACGCCGGGGTCGTGCGGCGAAAACAGAATCGGCTCGGTCCACTGGAAGCGATGCGCGAAATCGCCCGCGCCGTGGCCGGAGGTGTTGAGGGGCATGGGCGAAATGTCGAACGCCTGCTCGCTGCGTTTATCGAAGCGCGTGACGCCCTGGCCGGCCGCGTAGAGAATGGCGTCGTTGCGCGGGTCCGGCGCCAGGTACGCGCTCTCGCCGCCGGCCACCTCGTACCAGTTGCGCATGGTGATCACGCCGCTGTCGCCCCAGCTTGCGATGGCGACCGAACTGTTGTCCTGCTGCGCGCCGTAGAGGTAATACGGAAAACGGTTGTCCGTGGCCACGTGGTAGAACTGCGCGGTGGGCTGGTTGGTTTGCGAGCTCCACGTCTTGCCGCCATCCACGCTGATGGTGGCGCCGCCATCGTTGCCGTTGATGAGCCGCAGCGGGTTGGCCGGGTCGATCCACAGGCCGTGATGATCGCCGTGCGGCGCCGGCAGCAGGGTGAAGATCTTGCCGGCGTCGGTGGAGCGGAACATGCCGGTATTGAGCGCGTACACCGCGTCGGGGTTCTTCGGATCGGCGAAGATGTGGCTGAAATACCAGGCACGCTGGCGGTATTTCTGATCGTCGTTGACCAGCTCCCACTTCTCGCCGCCGTCGTCGGAGCGGTACAGGCCGCCCTTTTCAGCCTCGATCATGGCGTACACGCGAGTGGAGTCGGCCGCGGAAATCGCAATGGTGATGCGGCCCAGCAGGCCTTCGGGAAACCCGTTGCCCGCCACGCGCTTCCAGGTTGCGCCGCCGTCGTCGGAGCGGTACAGGCCGCTCCCCGGCCCGCCGCTTTCGAACGTCCACGGCTTGCGCACGGCCTGGTACATGGAAGCGAACGCGATGTTAGGGTTGTTGGGGTCGAACTCGACGTCGATGCCGCCGGTCCGGTCGTCCACGTAGAGCACTTTGCTCCACGACTGGCCGCCATCCGCCGTCCGGAAAATGCCGCGCTCCGCATTGGGGCCGAATGCGTGACCCATGGCCGCCACCAGGGCCACGTCGGGATTGCGCGGATGGACGATCACGCGCCCGATGTGCCGCGAATCGCGCAGTCCCAGGTTGCGCCAGGTCTTGCCCGCGTCGGTGGACTTGTAGACGCCGTCGCCATAAGAGATGTTGCCGCGCAGACAAGCCTCGCCGGTTCCCACGTAAATGACATTTGCGTCGGACGGCGCCACGGCGAGGGCGCCGATGGATGACACCGCCTCCTTGTCGAACAGCGGCTTCCAGTTGGCGCCGCCGTCGGTGGTCTTCCAGACTCCGCCGGACACGGCGCCGAAATAGTACGTGCCGGAGTCGCCCGCGATGCCCGTGACGGCCAGCACTCGCCCGCCGCGAAACGGGCCCACCTGGCGATATTGCAGGCCTTTCAGCGGCGGTTGGAGCGGTTGGGCAAACGCCGCCGACGCGAGAATGAGCGCGAGTAGACCGAGCCGTTGGCGCATGAATTTGTTCCTCTGGACCTTTGATGGCTTACAGTGTACACGAAAGATTCAACCGGGCAGGCGCGGAGCCCTCTTCCCGGAGTCCTCCCCCACGCGCATTGCGGTATAGTCTGTGGAATGAGATTGAGTTGGTGCCTTGCTTCGGTAGTCCTTTCCCTTCCCCTCTTCGGCCAGCCCACCGGCAGCGTTGCCCTCAAGCCGGGGCGCGATGCGAGCCAGCCCGTCGACGAGGAGTACACCAGGAAGATCCGGGAGTACACCACCGAGAAGTTCTTCAACTCGCCGCTGACCGATTATCTGCCCGCCTCGAAGAACGTGCCTACGCCCAAGGCGGTTCTTGGCGACGTGGCGGGCGCGCCCGGCATCCTGCCTTACGCCGAGGAGGTCTATCGCTACATGCGCATGCTGGAGAAGGCCAGCCCGCGCGTGAAGGTCTTCAGCATAGGGAAGACCGAAGAGGGCCGCGAGATGATCGCGGTCGCGGTTGCCGCCGAGCGGCTGCTGGCCTCCCTCGATGAGAACCGCGCCCGCCTGGCCAAGCTGGCCGACCCGCGCACCATCAACCTGGACGATGCCGAGGCCGAGAAACTGGTGGCCGCGTCCACGCCGGTCTACTACATCACCGGCACCATCCACTCGCCCGAGACCGGAGCGCCCACCGCTCTCATGGAGCTGGCCTACCGCCTGGCCGTGGACGAGAGTCCGTACATCCGCCACATCCGCGAAAACGTGATCACGCTGATCACGCCCGTGGTGGAGGTGGACGGGCGCGACCGCATGGTGGACATCTATCGCTGGCACCGCGAGAATCCCGGCAAGCAGTGGCCGCCGCTGGTCTATTGGGGCCACTACGTCGCCCACGACAACAACCGCGACTCCATGGGGCTCACCTTGCAGCTCACGCGCAACGTCCTCAAGACCTTCGTGGGGTGGAAGGCGCAAGTGCTGCACGATCTGCATGAATCTGTGCCTTACCTTTACGACAACACCGTGGGCGATGGCCCGTACAACGCGTGGATCGATCCCATTCTGGCGGGCGAATGGCAGATGCTGGGCTGGAACAACGTCTCCGAGATGACCCGCCTGGGAATGCCCGGCGTCTTCACCCACGGCACCTTCGACACCTGGTCTCCCAGCTACCTGATGTTCATTGCCGCGATGCATAACGGCATCAGCCGCCTCTACGAGACTTTCGGCAACGGCGGCGCCGATACCGAGGAGCGCACGCTCCGCCCGAACGAGTACGCGCGCACCTGGTACAAGCAGAATCCGCCGCTTCCCAAGACGAAGTGGTCGCAGCGCAACAACAACAACTACGAACAGACCGGGATTCTGACCGCGCTCGAATACTTTGCTTCCAACAACAAGCTGTTCCTGCGCAACTTCTATGCCAAGGCGAAGCGCTCCATCGAGAAGCCGCGCACCGAGGGGCCGGCCGCCTACGTGTTTCCGGCGGACGATCCGCGGCTCGGGGCGCAGGCCGACCTGCTGCGCATGTTCCAGGATCAGGGCTGCGAAATCTCCCGGGTGAGCGCGCCCTTCATCGTGATGATGCCGGGGAAGAAGGCGCCGCGCGGAGGCCGCGGCGGACGCAGTGGCTCCGGGGCCGCCGGCGGCGCTGGCGGGGCGGGTGCAACCGACGAGGCTGCCGCCGACGGCAGCGAGCGCAAGCCCGCCGAAAAACCCAAGCCCGAGCCGCGCACCTTCCCCGCCGGCAGTTATGTGCTGCGTATGGATCAGCCCTACAGCCGCATCGCCGATGCCCTGCTGGACTACCAGTACTGGGCGGTCAACGATCCGCAGAAGAGCATCTACGACGACACCGGGTGGACCTTCGGCGAGTTAGGCAACGTGCAGGTGGCGCGGGTGACCGATCTGAAGGTGCTGGACGCCAGCATGACTCGCGGCGAGGGCCGCGTCGAAGCGCCCGGCGGCGTGGAGAACTCGGGTGAGATCTTCCTTATCAATCACAACGCCGACAGCGCTCTGATCACCCTGCGGTACCGCTTTCCGAATGCGTCCTTCGAGGCGGCCGAGGAGCCGTTTGAAGCGGCCGGACGGAAGTTCAACCGCGGCTCGTTCGTTCTCCGCAATATCGCCGCGGGCGAACTGAACAAGGCCGGCGCGGAACTGGGCGTGCGCGCTTATGCCGTGGCCGCCGCGCCGGAAGTGAAAACCCATCCCCTGCGCGCGGCGCGCATCGCGCTCATGCACACCTGGCTGGGCACGCAGGCCGAAGGCTGGTGGCGCCTGGAGTTCGACCGCCTGAAAATACCGTACGACTACATCAGCACGCAAACGGTGGCGCGCGAGGGCGACCTGCGCGCCAGGTACGACGCGATCGTGTTTGCGCCCGGCGTGCGCGGCAATCCGCAGGCGATCGTCAGCGGCATGCCTATGTTCGGGAATCCGCTGCCGTGGAAAGTCACCGCGCTGACCCCGAACCTGGGGAAGATCGATGAGACCGACGACATGCGCCCCGGGCTCGGCTGGGGCGGCCTCGAGCATTTGCAGGAGTTCGTCCGCAAGGGTGGCCTGCTGATCACCGCCAACGACACCGCCAATTTCGCCGTGTCGTTCGGATTCGCGCCGGGCGTCGGCATCGCGCCGGCGGCGCGGCTGAAGGTGACCGGTTCGGCCCTGCGCTCGAAGACCGTGGATGCCGCCAGTCCGATCGTCTACGGGTATGCCGACAACCTCGCCATTTTCGCTTCCAATCCCCCGGTGTTCAACCTGACGAACATGGCGGGCGGCGGCGGCGGCCGGCGCGGCCCCGAGGAACGCGAGCGGCCTACGGGACGAGGCACGGCCGACGATCCCGATCTTCCCCAGGCGCGGTCGCCCGTAGAACCCCCCG
The DNA here is from genome assembly GCA_020073615.1 of Terriglobia bacterium. Taxonomy (GTDB): domain Bacteria; phylum Acidobacteriota; class Terriglobia; order Bryobacterales; family Bryobacteraceae; genus JADGNR01. The sequence goes on along the minus strand of JAIQEX010000031.1, from coordinate 31,979 downwards.
AAGAACCGCACGCGGAAGCCTGGGAGGCCTTGCCCCTGACCGACGAGCAGCTTCGCAACCCGGTGAACGTGATCCCGCCGGCGGCGCGCCCGCGCGTGGTTCTGCGCTATGCCAATGCCAATGAACTGCTGGTCTCGGGTCTGCTCGACAACGGCGGAGAACTGGCGCAGCACGCCGCCGTGATCGACGCGCCCTATGGCCAGGGGCACGTGGTGCTGTTCTCGAATAACCCTTTTTGGAGGGCGGAGACCAAGGGCAGTTACTTCCTGGTGTTCAACGCCATTCTGAATTTCGACAGCCTGGACGCGGGGAGGAAACTGGCGAGCCGGTGAGACTGAGCGCCGTCAAGCGCGCACCACACTGAGGCCGGGCACGGGTTAGCAGGATGTCGAACCGCGCCTTTTCGGCAGCGTCCAACAGCTCGCCGTTTGTAGGCCAGGCTTCGATTCTGCCTTTATTGGGCGCGGCTGGAGAAGCCCGGTGGTGGGCCCCGTGTGGCACAATTACACAATTACCTCTTGACATATAATTTAGTTTAAACTAAATTACATCGCATGGGGCCCGCCGCGCTCAACGCCATCGCTTCGCCGCGCCGCCGCGAGATTCTGCGCCTGGTCTGGAACCAGGAGCAGACCGCGGGGGCGATTCACCGGGCCATGCCGGACGTTACCTTCGGAGCGGTCTCCCTGCAGTTGCGGACGCTCGTGGAGGCCGGTCTGGTGGAGGCCCGCACGGCGCAGCGCAACCGCTTCTACCGGGCGCGCCGGGAGGCGCTGGGCCCGGTCGCGGAGATCCTCGAGCGCATGTGGGATGACGCGCTCTGGAAGCTCAAGCTGGCCGCCGAGTTGGAGGAAACGCGCCGGGGCCCCAAGCCCCGCCGCCGTAAGAAGAAACCAGGACTGTGAGGACTTATGCCGGAACTGCCATACCATCTGGACCGAAGCGTGGTGATTCGCGCGACGCCGGAAACCGTCTTTCGATTCTTCACCGACAGCCCGCGATGGGCCGCCTGGTGGGGGGCCGGCTCGACCATCGAGGCCACGCCGGGAGGCAAGGTGTACATACGCCATGCCAACGGCGTGGAATCTCTGGGTGAGGTGTTGGAAGTGCGCCCTCCCGAGCGGATCGTGTTTACCTACGGCTTTGCCGCCGGGAAACCGGTACCGCCCGGAGGCTCGCGGGTGACCATCCGCCTGGAGCCGGACGAAGCGGGCACGCGCTTACACCTGCGGCACGAATTCGCCGAAGCGGGCCCGCGCGACGAACACGTGCAAGGCTGGCGGTTTCAGCTCTCGCTGTTCGCCAACGCGGTGGCGAACGAAGTGTACGCGGACGCGGCCAGCGCAGTCGATATCTGGTTTGGCGCGTGGAGCATTGCCGGCGATACCGCGCGCGCGGAGACGTTTGCCGGGATTGCGGCGCCGGGGATTCTCTTTCGCGACCGGTTCAGCGTGCTCGACGGGTTGGCGGACCTGACGGCTCACACAGGCGCCGCACAGCGGTTCATGCCGGGCATCCGGCTCGAGCGGAAAGGGACGGTCCGGCAATGCCAGGGCACCGTGCTTGCCGACTGGATTGCGGTGGCGGGCGACGGGAAAGAACGGATGGCCGGCACCAGCGTCTTCGTGTTCCGGCCAGACGGGAGAATCGATTCCGTGACGGGTTTCACCAACCCCTGACGAGGCGATGCCCTGGCGGCTCTGCTGCGCTGCGCCCTCCCCGGCTTCGCGTCGAGTGGGCGTGCCGGGATTGCTGGCCGGTCCGCGGCGCAGCCCCGCTAGTTCCACTTGGGGATTTCGACCACCGTGCCATCCTTGCCGGCGGGCGCCATCCGTTCCGCCAGCTCGCCAATGGTGGCGCTCTTTAGCACGTTCACCAACGCTTGCTGCGCTTCAGCCCAGATGGGAAACGACGGGCAGTTGTCCTGGCGCTGGCAGGAGCGCTCCGAGTCCAGACAGATATTCAGGCGGATGGGGCCCTCGATGGCCTCGACCACCTGCAGCAGCGACGCCGTACGGTGGATGCGCGGCAGCTCAAAGCCGCCGGTGTTGCCGCGGTGGGAGTTCACCAGCCCCGACCGAGTCAGGCTTTGCAGCACCTTGGATAGGAATTGTTCGGGACACTCGGCCACTCCGGCCAGTTCCGCGCGGCTGGCACGCGCTCCCTGCGGCAAGCCGGCCAGGTGGATCATCACCCGGATGGCGTAGTCTGCTGCTCGTGTCAGTTGCATAGCGGAGACCGTGCGGGTCCTTTTGCCCGCTATCGCAGTGCATTCTAAGTGCCACATTCAAAAGGCGGGTTTTATATGGAGTGTGGAGGTCGGAATGAGCCGGATAGGAGTTTTTCGCGCACCCAACTGGGTGAAATTGCCTGTAGAATTATTCGACGGCCGAAGCCCCTATAGCTGCCGGACCGATGTTCCGATGTTGTATAATTGAGCTATACAGGTCCTAAAGTCTGCTATGAATCACCCTGAACCCAGCCTTCGCAACCCATCTGCCCGCACTGGCGAGACTGCTGCCGCCGGCAATCCGCCGGACGCCGCCAAATACGCCTTCATCAACGAGGTGATTGCCCGCGTCGACGGCCGTCCCGGCGCTCTGCTCGGCATCCTGGAAGCGGTCCAGGAGCGCAATCCGCGCAAGTACCTGTGCGCCGATGAGTTGAGCTATATTGCGGCAAAAACCAACATCCCGCTCTCGCAGATCTTCAGCGTGGTCACCTTCTACGCGCTGTTCAACCGCGAGCCCCAGGGGGACCACACCATCTGCATCTGCCGGGGAACGGCGTGCCACACGCGCGGCTCGCGCACGCTGCTGGAGAGTCTGCGCCTGGAACTCGGCATGGAGGAGGCTCCCGGCCAGGCCGGCGCCGATAAGCTGACGCTGACCACGCCCGACGGCAAGTTCACCATCCGCACGGTGGCGTGTTTCGGCCAGTGCGCCTTGGCGCCGGTGGTGGAGCTGGACCATCGGATCTGCGGGCACATGAATGAGCGGGCGCTGGCGCGCGAGGTCGATGCCCTGGGACAGGAGCGACACGAATGAGCCGCATCGAGGACATCGGCATCTTCAACGCGATGCGTGAAGAGGGGCTGGCGAAAGTGCTTCCGGCGATGCCGCGGATTGCGGTGGGCATGGGCACCTGCGGCCGCGGCAATGGGGCGGAAGGCGTGTACCAGGCGCTGTCGCACGCCATTGACCGCGACGGGCTGGACATACGGCTGGCGGCGGTGGGCTGTTTCGGCGCCTGCTCGGAAGAGCCGCTGGTCAGCGTGTGGCTGCCGGGCCAGCCGCTGGTGATCCTGCGGCGGGTGCAGGCCTCCGATGTGGAGCGTATTCTCAACGACCTCAGCCGGGGACGCATCACCCCCGACCTGGCGTGGTGCAAGATCGAGGAGTGGGACCACATCACCGCGCATCTGCGCTACGGACAAGGCTTTCCCGAGCTGCCGCTGTGGAGCGAGCTGCCCTTTTTCAGCGGGCAGAAGAAGATCGTGCTGCGCAACTGCGGCCTGATCGCGCCCGACGATATCGACGAGTACATCGCCGTGGGCGGCTACCAGGCGCTCTACAAAGTGCTGATTGACGGCAAGCCGGAATCGGTGATCGAGCAGATCAAGGCCTCCAAGCTGCGAGGGCGCGGCGGCGCGGGCTACGCCACGGGCATCAAGTGGGAATTCCTGGCCAAAGCCAAGGACGACCGCAAGTACATCATCTGCAATGCCGACGAGGGCGATCCCGGCGCCTACATGAACCGCAACGAGATCGAAAGCGACCCCCACGGGCTGCTCGAGGGCATGATCATCGGCGGGTACGTCACCGGCGCTTCGCAGGGCATCGTTTATGTGCGCGCCGAGTACCCGCTGGCGGTCCACCACCTGGCGCGCGCCATCGACCAGGCCCGGGAATACGGCATCCTGGGCGCGAATATTCTGGGCCGCCCGTTCCACTTCGATATCGAGATGGTAGAGGGGGCGGGCGCGTTTGTGTGCGGCGAAGAGACGGCGCTGATTGCGTCGCTCGAAGGCTTCTCCGGCCGGCCCCGCCCGCGGCCTCCGTACCCGGCGCAAAAGGGCCTGCAGGGCAAGCCGACCAACATCAACAACGTCGAAACCTGGTACAACATCGCGCCCATCGTGCTGAAGGGGCCGGCGTGGTTCACCGAAATCGGTAGCACCAAGAGCGCCGGCACCAAAGTTTTTTCGCTGGTGGGCAAGGTGCAGAACACCGGGCTGGTGGAGATGCCGCTGGGCACGCCGCTGACCAAGTTCGTGTACGACATCGGCGGCGGCGCGGCCGCCGGCCGGACGGTCAAAGCGGTGCAGACCGGCGGACCGTCGGGCGGATGCATCCCGCACGAAATGTTCGATACCGCGGTGGACTACGAAACGCTCGCGCAGCTCGGTTCCATCATGGGATCGGGCGGCATGGTGGTGATGGATGAAGACAACTGCATGGTGGACATCGCCCGCTACTTCATCGAATTCACCCACTCGGAATCGTGCGGCAAGTGCGTCCCCTGCCGCGTGGGGCTGGACCAGGCGCTGGAGATCCTCAACGGCTTCACCAAAGGCACCGGCACGGCGGCGCAGCTTACCCTGCTCAACGAGCTGGGCCGCATGATCCGCGACACCTCCTTGTGCGGGCTGGGGCAGACCGCGCCCAACCCGGTGCTCACCACCATGCGGCATTTCCGCCACGAATTCGACGACCACATCATCGCCAAGCGCTGCCGCGCGGGGGTGTGCCACAGCCTGGCGCTCTCCCCTTGCGAGAACAGTTGTCCGCTGCACATGAACATCCCGCGCTTCCTGGACCTGCTGAAGGAGGGGCGCGCGGACGACGCCTTCGAGGCGGTGTTTCTCGACAACCCGCTGCCCGCCTCCACCGGCCGCGTCTGCCAGCATCCCTGCGACGACCGCTGCCGGCGCCAGACAGTGGATTCGCCCGTGAACATGCGCGAGGTGCACCGCTTCATCGCCGATGCGGTGCTGCTGACGGATCGCTTCGAGCCTCTGGCGGCGCGCATCGCGGCGCGGAAGAAAGCGCCTACGGGCAAGAGCGTGGCAGTGGTGGGAGCCGGTCCCGCCGGCCTGACCGCCGCGTTTTACCTGGCCCTGGTAGGCCACGACGTCACGGTATTCGAGAACAAGGCGGAAGCCGGCGGCATGCTGCGCTACGCCATCCCCGAGTACCGGCTCCCCAAGCGCGTGCTGGCGCAGGAAGTGGAGCTGATCCGGCGCCTGGGAGTGAAGTTCCAGTTCGGGGCCGGGGTCGGCTCCGCGATCACGCTGAACGAGCTCGACGAAGGGTTCGACGCCGTCTTTCTGGCGATCGGCACCTGGAAGGAATCGTGGGTAAACCTTCCGGGCACGGAGCTGAAGGGGGTGCTGCCCGCGCTGCCGTTCCTCGAGTCGGTGGCCACGGGCACCAATCCGGCACTCGGGCGGAAGATGACGGTGATCGGCGGCGGCAATGCGGCGGTGGATTCGGCGCGCACCGCGGTGCGTATGGGCGTGGACGCCACCATCGTCTATCGCCGCGAGCGGAAAGACATGCCGGCCATCAAGGAAGAGGTGGACGCGGCCGAGCAGGAAGGCGTGAAATTCCTGTTTCTGGCGGCGCCGCACCGCATCGTGGGCGACGCCCGCGGCAATGTGAGGGCGCTCGAAATCGCCAAGACGCGGCTGGGCCAATACGACTCCTCGGGGCGGCGCAAACCGGTGGTGACCGCGGAAATCGTCCGCCTCGATTGCGACGCCGTGGTGCTGGCCGTGGGCGAGACCGTGGACCTGGATTTCGCGCGCGCCTCCGGGCTGACCTTGCGCGAGGCCGGCACTTTCGTAGTGGACCGCTTCACGCTCGAAACCAGCCGGCCCAACTTCTTTGCCGGCGGCGACGCGATCAGCGGAGCGTCCAATGTGTCCAATGCCATGGGCTTCGGCAAGAAGGCCGCGCGCAAGATCGACGAGCGGCTGATGGGCGCGAAGCGTTTCGCGGGCCTGGCCGGCGGGTTCCAATACTCCATGGAGCCGCCGGAGACCACCAGCACCAGCCCGCGGCACCGCTCCGCCGAGCTGAAACCGGCGGTGCGCGTCGCGGGCGAAGACGAAGTGATGGTGGGCCTCACGGACGCGGAAGCGGGCGACGAGTCCTGCCGCTGCCTGCGGTGCGACATTCGGGGTTGACGGAACGCGAGGAAACAAACTATGGCGCAAAAGAAAATCTCCATACGAATCGACGGCGAGCTGGTGCCCGCGCTTGAGGGAAAGACCATCCTCGAAGTGGCCCGCGGCGCCGGGCGCCGCATACCCAGCCTGTGCCATATGGATGGCTTGAAGGATGTGGGCGCGTGCCGCCTGTGCATCGTGGCCCTCAACGGCGGCCGCCTGGTGCCGGCCTGCACCACCCCCGTGCAGGAGGGCCTCGCGGTGACCACCAACTCGCCCGAGATTGCGGCGTACCGGCGCATGATCGTCGAGCTGCTGCTGGTGGAGCGCAACCACGTGTGCTCGGTGTGCGTTTCCAACGGCCACTGCGAGCTGCAATCGCTGGCCACGTCGCTGGGAGTGACCAGCGTGCGCTTTCGCTACCGCTATCCCAGCCTGCCGCTGGACCTTTCCCAGGAGCGGTTCGTGCTCGATCACAACCGCTGCATTCTGTGCTCGCGCTGCATCCGCGTGTGCGCGGAGGTGGAAGGCGCGCACGTCTGGGACATGATGGGGCGCGGCATTCATTCGCGCGTGATCAGCGAGCTCGACCAGCCGTGGGGCGAAGCATCGACCTGCACCAATTGCGGAAAGTGCGTGCAGGCCTGCCCCACGGGGGCCATGGCCGAAAAGGGCTGGGCCGTGGAGGAGATGGTCAAACGCACCGCCCAGGTGGCGGGCGCGGCCGTCCGGAAAGGCGTTTCATTATGAGCAAGCTGAAGCTGGCGACGGTGTGGTTGGACGGCTGCTCCGGGTGCCACATGTCGCTGCTCGACCTGGACGAAGGCATTCTCACGGTGGCGCAGCAGGCCGACCTGGTCTATTCGCCCCTGGTGGATGCCACCGAATTCCCCGCCGGGGTGGATGTGACGCTGGTGGAGGGCGCGGTATCTTCGCAGGAAGATCTGAGCAAACTGCAGACCATCCGCGCGCGCACGCGCCTGCTGGTGTCGCTGGGCGATTGCGCGGTGACGGCCAATGTGCCGTCCATGCGCAATACCATCCCCGTGCAGAAACTCCTCCAGTTTATTTACGTGGCCGGCGCGGACGTGAATCCGGCCGTGCCCACCCAGGGAGTGCCGGCCCTGCTGCCTCAAGCCCGGCCGCTGCACGATTACGTCAAAGTGGATTTCCACCTGCCCGGCTGCCCGCCGCGGCCCGATGCCATCCTGGCCTTGCTGAGCGCGGTTTTGGAGGGGCGCGCGCCGAAACTTCCCGCGGTGAAATTCGGATAGGAGCCCCGCCATGCGAAAAATAACCATCGACCCCGTGACGCGCATCGAAGGACATGCCAAAATCACCATCCACCTTGGTGACGATGGCCAAGTGGCGCGGACCCAGTTTCACGTGACGCAGGTGCGCGGCTTCGAGAAGTTCACCGAGGGCCGGCCGTATTACGAGATGCCGGGCATCACCGCGCGCATCTGCGGCATCTGCCCCCTCAGCCACCTGCTGGCCTCGGCCAAGGCGTGCGACGCCATCATGGCGGTGCGCATCCCGCCGGTGGCAGCCCTGCTGCGCGAAGCGATCCACTGCGGGCAGATCGTGCAATCGCACGCCCTCAGCTTCTTCCACCTCTCGGCGCCGGACCTGCTGCTGGGCATGGATTCGGACCCGGCGCGGCGCAACATCCTGGGCCTCGCGGAACAGCATCCCGCGCTGGCGCGCGACGGCATCGCCCTGCGCAAATTCGGGCAGCGCGTGATCGAGCGCATCGCGGGCGAGCGGATTCATCCCTCCGGGATCGTGCCCGGCGGCGTGGCCGCTCCGCTGGCGGCGGCCGGCCGCGACGCGATCCTGCAGGAATTGCCGGAGGCGGTGGCGATTGCCCGGCGCACGCTGGAGCTGTTCAAGACCATCCTGGACGGCTTCCGCGGCGAAATCGAGCACTTCGGCCGGATGCCGACCATGTATGCGGGCCTGGTGGACGCCGCGGGCGCGCTGCAGCTCTACGACGGCCAGATCCGCTTCAAGAGCGCCACCGGCGGGATTGTGGCGCAGATCGACGCGGCGCGCTACAACAACTATATCGGGGAAGCTTCGCTGGCCGATTCCTATTTGAAAGCGCCCTACTTTTTGCCGCTCGGCTACCCCGACGGCATTTACCGCGTGGGCCCGCTGGCGCGGCTGAACGTGGCCGACCGCTGCGGCACTCCCGCCGCCGATATCGAGCTGGGCGAATTTCGCCAGCGCTGCGGTGCGATCGCGGAGAGCTCGTTCCACTACCATTACGCGCGCCTCATCGAGATTGTGTATGGGCTGGAGCGGCTTGAGGCGCTGCTCAATTCGCCGCTGATCCTGGACCGGCACGTGCGCGCCCACGCCGCGGTGAACGCGCTCGAAGGCATTGGGGTGGCGGAAGCGCCGCGCGGCATCCTGATCCACCATTACCGCGTGGACGAGCGCGGCGCCATGAAGTGGGCCAACATGATCATCGCCACCGGCCACAACAACCTGGCGTTGAACCGCAGCATCGAGCAGGTGAGCAAGCACTACGTGCACGGCGAGCGGATGGAAGAGGGCATGCTGAACCGCGTGTCGGCGGTGGTGCGCGCCTACGACCCGTGCCTGAGCTGTTCCACCCATGCGGGCGGTTTGGCTCCCATGCGCATTCAGCTTGTCGGCGCGGATGGAGCGGTGCTCGATGAGCTCGCCGCGGGCGCGTGAGGGCCTGCTGATCATCGGCTACGGCAACCAGCTGCGCGGCGACGATGCCGCGGGCCAGCGCGCCGCCGGGCGTCTGGCGAAGCGGGGCTTCGACGCCATCGCCGTCCACCAGCTTACGCCGGAGCTGGCGGAGCGCGTGGCGGCGGCGCGCGAAGTGATCTTCATCGACGCCAGTGCGGAAGTGGCGCCGGGCAGCATTGCGGTCGAGCCGGTGTATCCGGGCGAAGCAGCGCCGAGCGTGCTGGAGCACCACGCCAGCCCGGCCGGCCTGCTGCTCCTGGCGCGCGACGTGTACGGCGCGACGCCCGCGGCGAAGTTGATTTCGGTGGGCGGAGAGCGGTTCGAGCTGGGCGAGCCGATGTCGGCACGCGCGAAACGGGGCGTAGCGAAGGCGGTGGCGGAGGTAGTGCGAGGCGCGGAGCGCGGCGCTGGGTAGCCAGGATCGGGGGTATTTGGTGGGGCGCCCCCACCTGGACCGCTGCGGACGCCCTCGTCCGCCTGCCGGTGGGCCGACCGGATGATAATCCCATACCGGCGGTTGGCCTCTTGAAGCTGGCGAGGGCTGGCGCTCTCGATCCTATTCCGTGTTCTTGTGTCCAGACCAGCGGGCGCTTGCACGATCCCGGTGATCCCTCCAGCCCGGGCCAGTTCCTCGAATGTTGAATGCGGCATCTCGACAAGAGATCCGTCGCTCGCCAAAAGACCTGTCTTGCTGGTTCCAATGTTGACGATCTCCCATCGCTTTCCGTCCCATGAAACCGCCTGCCGGCCGCTACCGAAACGAAAGGCTTCCTATCCATCGTGACGGGTGGAGATAATCTCGTCACGGTGGAGTGAGCATGGGCCTCCTCCATGCTGCAGAAGACGGGAACTCGTGCTGCGTCTGTCAAGGGGGCAGCGCGCAAATCTACGTACAGATCTGCGGCGGCGATCAAACCATAGATGTCGTCCGGTCCAAACGGATCCGTGACCTGGATCAGTTCTGCCATCGTTATGGCCGGCTTCGCTCTAACCACCGCAAGGATGGTTGTGCGCGCCGCATCCGACGACCGGAGGTGATAACGATGCCCGAGTCGGCTCGCGTAATCTTCTCCCGGCGGGCAATGCCCTGTACCATCCTCGGCCTTTCGAGAGCGCTCCGGGCTTTGTTCGGTCGGGGTCGCGAGATCGTGGTCTGTCTTGCATTCCACCCAGCCCGCTGATGCAGTCCGCAAAACGAAAAAGTCCGCGGCGTGCAAGACGTGAAGCCGTCTACGATTCTTCGCCACGTACTCCAGCGGGATGGACGGCTGAGGCTGGTCATAGAACTCCAGGCAATCGGGATCGTTCTCATGATCGAGAACTGCGGCAAGTTCATTGGCGTGGCTCTCGAACTGGATGGTCACTCCCATCTTGCGACTCGGGTACCTCCCGGCCACGTTCTTTTTGCCTCCACCGACCCGGCCTGCGGGCGGCGAGGACCGAATCCGGTCGAGAAGTTCCTTGGTCTCCTGCTTGAAACCGAGACTCCGACACCAACTCTGGTAGCGTTGTTCGTCCAGCATCCCATGCCTCTTCGATCCAATACCAAGGAAGCAGCGTTTTGAAACATTTTACCGCAGAAATGTTTTGGGTGTGGCTACTTTAGGACGACGGGCGATCTGCTGATCCACGGACGGCTGACAGGTCTTCGCAATGGCGACAACCAAGTGGACGACGGAATTATGCGATTCAGGCGGTTCGCCAGCCGCCGTTGGCTCACGACCCCAGCGTTGAATTTGACCCTCCCGGTTCATAGAGCCTGCGGCCCCTCTCGCCGTGTGCTGGAGCCATATCGGACGTCTGGATGCCAACCAAGCGATCGAACCACACTAAACCGCAGTCCGCCGGTCATGACCAGCTCCGACATGGAGCAGCAGAAATGTTTAAAACAACATACTGATGGAATTGTGGCATTCAGGATGTTGATGGACGATACTGCAAACCGCCGGACGCCGTGCAGTTTCATGGCGTACGCCAGCTTGTGATCCTGACAAACGAAAACCGGGGATATTCTCATATCCCGCCTTTTTGTGTCCACCCCACAACCGCCTTTCCCTCCTACTCTGTTGATACGCAGTCACTTCTGCGTCGTTCAAAAGTAGCCACTTCCAAATGTTTTTTGCAAGACTATGCTTCCAAACGGAACTTCGTGCAAACCTATGCTTCCAGTCTCAGCCCACCGGGGATCGCGCCGCCATCCGTCAGCGGGCGCATTTGCTGCAAACCTATGCTTCCAGCCGTGCAAACCTTTGGGTGAAGCGAAGGACAGGTGGTATCCGCCGACGAACCCACCAGGGGGTTCTACGATGCAGCGGCTCGCCGCGTCGTGCGCCGCGATTCCGCAGTGGAAAAAGCCGCCACCGGACTGCTCGGCGAAGGCCGTCCTTCTTTCTATGTCAATCCCTGCAAGAATCTGTTCTACTGTCACGGATGTGGGCGCGGCGGCGATCTGATCCGCTCGTAGAGCTTTTTCTGAATCTGCCATTCCGCCAAAGCATCGCGCACCTGCAGCAGGAACTGGCGCCCGCTTCTGTTTCCCAGTTGTTGGAGCAAACGGTTGCTTTCTACCAACTGCAACTGCAGCGCTATTCGGAAGGGGCCCGGTATCTGGAACAGCGTGGGCTGCACGATCCCGTCATCATCGAAGAGCTGGGCATCGGCTACGCTCCGGGAGGAAACCTGCGTGGCCATCTGGCCACTCTCGGCTACTCGTTCGAGGTTCTGCTCGACATTGGTTTGATCAACCAGCAGGGCCGCGACGCCTTTTGCCGGAGTGTGATCTTCACATGCCGGCAGTACGGCCAGATCGTCAACCTGTATGGACGCAGTATCGGAACTGCTTTTCCGCACCGCTTGTTGCCACGTTCCAAAGGTGGCCTCGTTGCATGGGACGCCATAGGGCACTCGTCCCCCGTGATACTCGTGGAAGGGCTGTTCGATCCGGCCGTCCTCTGGCAGGCCGGGCTTCCCACCGCGTCGTTCGCCGCCAACGCGCTCCCCGCCAACGCGCTCTACCTGGAGATCGTGCGCCTCGTGTACAATCTGGTGACTGCGTTTCAGCGCCACTGTTTGGATGAATCCTGGCAATACCTCACCTTGCAGAAGTTGCGCTATAGGCTGTTTCTCATTCCCGGCGAACTGACGCGCCCACAAAATCGCCCGGTGCTCAGACTCCGGCCTTCACCGATGATAGAAAGCCTCGCAGAAACGATACTCGCCAGAGCCGCCAGATTGAAGCCGCTTCAGCCCTGAAACCGCGTTTTCACGCCGGATCCAAGTAATGACGGCGGCCGATTGCGAACTCGTGGAGATGGTAGTCCTCCCATCCCATGACGATCTGCAATATGGTGTGCAGTTGGGCCAGGGTAGCGTCTTCCCACACTTGAATGCGCCGCCAGATGGGCGGCTGAATGTCCCGCAACGTTATCTTTAATTGATACGGGGCTCGATTTTTCGCCACGATTACATCTTACTCGTCGCCAGAATGCGGCGGACAGAAGTTCGCCCAATGTTCAGCCGGCGGGCGATTTCCGATTTGCTGACGCCGATGCGGCAGTTTCCGCACCTGTTCAGCCTGGAGTCTCGCCGTCTCCGGCCGACCTAGTCGTTTGCCATTCAGCCGGGCCTGGGCCAGGCCGGCCCGAGTTCGTTCCCGCAGAATTTCCCTTTCGAACTCGGCGAATATAGCAAGTAGGCAGGCCATCGCTCGGCCAGCCGGCGTGGTCAGGTCCAGCGCCTCGGTCAGCGACACGAAGCCCACGCCGAGATGCTCCAGTTCCTGAAGGGTTGCCAGCAGGTCCGTGACCGACCGGCCCCAGCGGTCCAGTCGCCACATCCCGAACTCCAAGAACTCGTCACCAAAGTGCAGTCTGCCCATCCGCCGTCGCTGCCGCCGGTCTCTAATTCCGACTTATTGTCCGTACACGTCGATCAAGTGCGTACCGAGGACGGCCGCCGACTTGCGCCCTGCTCGTTCGTATTCGAGCAGTCCCTCGAGCACGCAGATGGTGGTATGGAACGAAGAGCGCCGGCTTCAGCCGCGAGTGCGCGTTCCGCACCGGGTTCACGCATTTCGGATTGCCCTTTGGGTTCGTGCACCGAGCAGCCGGGCACGCAGAGAACCGGTTGACTTGTCGCTCGATGATCTTGCCGGCGAGATCGCGGAAGTGTCAACGCAAGTAGAAATGTCCTGTTTTGACGGTTCGACTGGAGGGTGCGTGGTAGGGTGGATTCGATTCTTTGGGAGGTCGCGTTCCTGACGGCACCAAGCCCCCAGTCAAACCGGGCCTTCTGTGCCCGTTCTGGGCGGTTTTGGTTTTGGGGACACCAACTGCAGTGGTGAAGTCTCGGAGCGGAGGGCCTTTGGATATATAAAACGCGAGGTTGCCGGACCGGTTTTGCCCGGCTTTCCTTTTGCCTTTTCCTCCCGCCATCAGAGAGACTCCTCAGGCTTGGCGCCGGAGCCTCGCGCCGCCTGCCAGATCTGCGGCGCCTTCTTCAGGTCGAAGCTCCGCCACGCGCTGCCTTTCGCAGACTTGGTCCGCAGCCGGACGCGGCGCGAAAGGCCAACCCTATATTTCTCGTGTGCTAGATTTTGTGCTAGACGGGAGGGGAAATGGGGGGATCTGGCGGCATAGCCGATGGCCTAAGTTATTGACTTAATAGCCATGGAGTACTGCTTACTGCTGAATACTGCTTTAACCCGTTATGCGAAGCGTAACGAGAATTTTGTTCTCGTTGTGCGGTGACTTCAGGCAGCCTTCAGGCCGACGGCGTCCATGAGCTTATCGAGATCATCGACGACACGCTGATACAGCCGATCGAGTTGGGTACACTTCTGCTGTTGCAGTTTCGTGTCGCCCGAGAAGGGGCGCAGCAGACCGGCGGTGAGAGGCGCGTAAATCCGTTCGAACAGCTTTAGGAACACGAGGCAGATCGAGTAGCCATCGCGGTGCAGGCGGTAGCGACGCGAGCGTGGAACTCTCTCCACCAGCCTCTTGGCCCGAAGCTTGGAAAGGTCGTAGCGGAGTGAAGCCAAGCTGTAGTCTTTGGGGGAGACCTCCAGGACCGCCAGGGTGTCGGCGTAGATCTCCGAAGTCGTGAAGGTATTCTGAGCGGCGATGTGGCTGAAGCGGACCAGAGCGTGCATCAGGGCCAGTTGCCGGGGATGATCCAGCTTGAGGCCAGGGATGCGTTTGCCATTCGGTAAAACCGTGGGTTCGGCCAGCTTGCGCAGTTGCCCGCGATCGACGAACGTCTCCAGGATGTCCTGCTGGACATTGTGATAATTATCGATCACCGAGGACATCTTCTCGCGCAGTGGGGGAAGATTCTCGACGGCTTTTTTGCATCCATAGTCGTTGACGTTGTTGGAAGCCGGCTCGGTGCGGAGCAGGACGTGATCGCGGACATACTGTTTCACGAAGCCATTCCCGTAGTGGCTGCGGATCACGGGGTTGGGCAGATTCATGTCCTCGATGACGGTCTGTAGTTTCCCGCGGTATTGCCGGGTGATTTTTCGGCCGAAGATGACGGTGATCTTGTTGGGCTGGCCGGACCCAGAGGGTACCCCTCGATTGGCATCCAGTAGACGTTCTCCCATCTGGTCCAGCGCCGCGCGGCGGCGGAAAATGAGGTTATCGCAAAGTTCGACCTGAGCGAAAAACAGGCGGTGCTGGCAACCGGCTTGTTTACGTTCCCGTTCGGTGAAGAAAGGAGTGAAGGTGGCCAGCCACTTCTGACCGCAGTTCAGCAGGTCGCGCGTCGTGAGAGAATCGGCCAGTTCCTGCAATCGGGCGGGGTTGGAGCATTTCAGAAAAGCGTTGGTGCATTGCTGAAAGTCGATGCCCTCTTCGCACATGCGAATAGCCAGCCAGTGATGCTGATTGAGGCAGACGCGCACTGAAAACGGCAGGTAGGGACACATGCGGACGAACATGCGGCCCCAGTGCTCGTCGTGGACGTAGAAGTTGTATTGCACGACCCAGCGTTGCGCGATCTGCAGATGCCAGCGATTGTCCTTCTTGTTCCCGATGGCGATCATGATGCGGGCCGGTTCACGGCCCTTCACGATCGCAACTACCTGATTGGGCTTCGCCTTCCGGAAGTATGGATCGAGGAACTTGTCGCGGCGGTCTTCGGGCGCTTCGAGGATGGGAACGTTCCCCTTTTGTGACCGGTTTACTACCCAGTTCTGGAACTGGCTGGCGATTTCGCGCAGCACATCCCGGCTCACAGGGTATTGCTGGCGATACGTGTTGAAGAACCCGATCACTCGTTCCGGTTGCTGAAACGGTTGGATCAAGCCGTTGAGCAGAAGCCGGTCGAAGCACCGGTAGCCGAAACGAATGTTATCGTGGTGATGTTCGTAAAAGGCGTTCATGGGGACCTCCAGTGTGGTCAGATACCTGAAGCTTACCCCCGTGGACGCCCTCCCCTTGCGTATGCCGTCGAGACCCGCAGCCAGAAGTTTTCGCGACCTGCTGGTGTGGCGCAAAGCGCACGAGTTCGTACTGGCAATCTATGGCTTCACCGCAGCCTTCCCGAGACAGGAAACCTACGGTTTGGCGGCGCAAATGCGGCGGGCCGCTGTCTCCATTCCGGCCAACATCGCTGAGGGCTTTCGCCGGCGCGGCAAGGTTGACAAGGCCCGTTTCATGAACTTGGCGGAGGGCTCGTTGGAAGAGTGCCGCTATTACCTGATCCTGGCTCAGGACCTGGATTATGGCGACCCTTCAAAACTGGCCGGCGCGGCCGAAGAAGTCAGCCGCTTGCTCAGCGCCTACGCGGCCGCCATTCTGACTTCCTCGTCTTCTGCCTCCTGACTTCCATATCCCATGGGGATATCAAGGGCGCAGCCCTTGGCTAGTTAGCCCGGCGTTGACAATGCAACGGGAAATTGAGCGAGTCCTCACGCGACGCCGTCTGTGAGGTCCTCGATTCGCGAGTCTCATTCCGCGAATCCCTCCTGCAGCGTCCGCAACGTGACGGTGAGCGTCTTTGCCGAGACTACTCCCCGTTTCTTCGCCACCGGGTCTTGTCCACGGATCGAACCTGATCGAGCAGGATCAAACCCTTCCGGCCGCCATGCTTGACACCGATCCGAAACGGCGCCCCGCGGCCCGCCGTGGTCATGGGGGCGACGAGTACTGTGCGCAGATGATCGTGCATTTCGGACGGGGACACCACGACGCACGGGCGTGTCTTCCTGATTTCGCTCCCGACGGTAGGATCAAGAACCACCAGCCAAATCTCTCCCCGCGTCACCAGACCAACTCCGCATCCCCCGCATTACCAAATTCGCCCATCACGAGTTCGTCGCCGCCAGCTTCCGCGATACTCCTGGCGGCCGCAGCCCATCCTGTGCGGGCCGGGCTCGCGGGCCTGCGCAGCACCAGAGCGCCATCCTCAATCGTCATTTCCACTCCCGCCTTTGCGTCCATACCCAGTTGCGCAAGTATTGGTTTGGGGATGACGACTCCCTGGGAGTTTGTTATTCCACGCCCCTTGGTCTGTCAAGCAGCGTGAAGGACCCCGAAGCGGAGGCAGGTGCTCGGCGTGCCGGAGCACCTGGCGGTGGCGCTGGCCCGTATCTTCCGCACTCTCTGCGGCATCCGCCCGGAGGCATCCAGAAGCTGGAACGCGCCGCCGGTCCGACGTACGCGTGCTCGGCGTCACCCCCGGCGACCTCTACGTGCCCGCCCTGACCTTCGTGTTCGGCGAGGCCCAACTCGACGGCGCCTGCTGCACGAGGAGTTCTACGGCATGCCCGGCGCGGGGCGGCCTGCTGCGGGAACGCCTGGTCAAAGAGGGCACCCACGAGTTCGGCCACACGTTCGACCTGCTGCTGGTTTGGGCGGCTTCGGACGCGGACGAATGGAAGAACCGGATCCTGGAGATTCCGGAGCCGTAACGGGCCTCAACTACGTCCGCTACCGGTGTATGTTGCTTCACCAGGAACACGCCTGCATGGGAACCCGCGGCCTCAAGGAACTCGCCGAAATGCCGCGGCATCGTCTTCAGATCGGAAGTGACCAGAATTCGGCCTTCTGCGGCGGCGAGTGCCAGCACCTCGGGGTCGGGAGCTTCCGCCAGTTTGCACCGTTGGCGGAGAGAAAATCGATGGTTGGTTCGCGGCGTAAGCAACCGCTGACGATCGCATCGCGGAGGCTGGCATCCGCCAGGAAACGAACCATCCTTCAGCTTCGTCGCGCCAGCATGTGCCGCGGCATACGCTCGAACTTCTCGTTGACGCCGGGAGGCGTCGGATGGGTCTTCGTGACCTCCTCCTCTTCGCGCTCCCGATCCGCTATGTCCTTTTCCACTGCGCTCTTGTGGCCCGGTCGCGAACGGAAAGTATTCTCCCGGACGCACCGCCTTCCATGTCGATTTCGCGAGCACCCGCGAGGCAAGGAGGTTTATGGCCGTGGCCATCTTCGCCAAAGGGTACCTGCCGGTCAAACTCCGGCGCGCTTTTACGACTGGCATTGCGTACGCGGTATGGGCAAGCCGCCCGTGCGTCACGTCGAACAACCCGCTCCCCTTACGAGGCACCCTCCGGGCCCGCCGCCGATCGGTCCGGCGACGCAACGAAGCGGTAGCCCACGCCGCGCACGGTGATCAGGTGGCGGGGGTGCGTGGGGTCCTGCTCGATGTAGCGGCGCAGGCGCACCATGAAATTGTCGATGGCGCGGGTGTCGGTGTCTTCGTGCAGCCCCCAGACTTCCTCGAGCATGGCCTTGCGGGAGACCGGCCGGTCTTCGTGCTGGATCAGATAGCGCAGGACATTGGCTTCCATCAACGTCAGCGGAAAGACTTGCTTGCGGACGCGCAGCTCGAGAAGATCGAAATGCACCGATTTGTCGCCGAAGGTGAACACGGCATCCGGCTCCGGCGTGGCGGAGCGATCGAGCGAGGCGCGCAGCCATTCGCGGCGGCGCAGCAGGCCGCCGATGCGCGCGATCAGGATGGCCAACTCGAAGGGCTTGGCGAGGTAATCGTCGGCGCCCGCGGCGAAGCCTTGCAGCACATCGTCGGGATGGCCGCGCGCAGTGAGCATCAGCGTGGGAATGAACTGGCCGGCCTGGCGCAGCTCCGACATTACAGTGAAGCCGTCCTTGCCGGGCAGCATGACGTCCAGGATCACCAGGTCGAAGGCCGGCGCATCCACGCGAAGCCGGTCGAGCGCCGACTCCCCGGTGTCCACTAATTCCACCTGGTAGCCCTCCGCCTCCAGATTGAACCGCAGCCCGTTGGCCAGGTGCTCCTCGTCTTCCACGATCAGTATCCGGCTCATGGGGAAATCGGCAGTTGCAGAACGAAGGTGCTGCCGCGTCCCGGCCCCTCGCTTTCGGCCCAGGCGCGGCCTCCGTGGCGCTTGGCCACGGAACGCACGATGTACAGCCCCAGACCGGTTCCCTTCACCCGGGAAGCCAGCGGCCCGGGCACGCGGTGAAAACGCCGGAACACCCGCTTCAACTCTCCTTTGGGAATGCCCGCTCCTTCATCCCGCACGCGCACCGAGACATATTTCCCGTCCACCTTGGCGGTTTCCACGATCACCTTGACGCTTCTTCCAGAATACTTCACCGCATTGTCGATGAGGTTCGAAACCGCGGCCCGCACTTCGTCCGCATCCCCCAGAACCGCCATCGCCGGGCCCGGATGGTAGGCCAGTGATTCGGGCGGTATGGCGTGCAGCGCCCGCACGCGTGTCAGGCATTCCTCCACCAGGGGGCTCACGTCGATGCGCGAAAGGTTGAGCTTGCGGCTGGCCGCGCCCATGCGCCCGGTGCGCAGAATCTGCTCGATGGCGGCCAGCAGGCGGTCGCTGTCCTCCAGCATGATGCGGTAAAAGTCCTTGCGCCGGGTCTCGTCGAGCTCCCGTGTTTGCAGGGTTTCGAGATACAGGCGGAGGCTGGCGACGGGGGTTTTCAGCTCGTGCGTGACGGCATTGATGAAGGCATCGTGCTGTTCGTTGCGGCGGATCTCCCGGACCAGGAAAATGGTGTTCAGCACCACGCCGCTGATGATCATGGCCAGCAGCAGGACGCCGAGAAACAGAAGGGGGCCGTGACGCCAGTTGAGCAGGACCCAACCGATATAGAGCAGGAGAATGACCGAAATGAGGCCGACGCCGAGCGCGATGAACAAGGCGATCGACTTCCGCCGGCCGGCCGTTACCATACCTTCAGCTTATGCCGAATCCGGACCCCGCCGCATCCGCTTTGCCGCCCTCAACGCTCCAAAGGCAGCCGGACGACAATCTCCGTGCCCTTACCGCGGCCCGAAGTGACTGCCAACTTGCCGCCCAGAAGCTGCACGCGCCGCTCCATGCCCAGCAGGCCAACTCCGTGTCCGGCTTTGCCCGACAAGACATCGGCGGGCGCGAAACCCACTCCGTCGTCGGCGATCGAACAATAGAATTCGCGGTTGTCTCGCACCTCCCCCCGCACCTTTACCGTCCCCGCATAGGCGTGCCGGACAACGTTGGTCAAGGCTTCTTCGGCAATGCGGAGAATCGCCGCCTGAATTTCTTGCGGCAGCGTCGCGCCCGCGGAACCCTCCACGGTGACCGCAATGCCCGTCCCCTGCAGAGTGCTCTCAGCCACCGTCTTGAGGGCCGGGAGGAAATCGGGATCGTACAGCATGGCGGGCGGCAGTTGCACCTGGATCTGCTCCAGGAACTTCTTGATCTCGATGAAACAATGGCTGCAGCCCGGCGGCAGATCGCTGGCCGCCATGGACAGGCGGAGATTGGCCACCGCCAATAATTGCGCGGCCTCGTTGTCGACGATCCTGGCGAACGGCCGCTTCTCCTCGCCCAGTACCTGGTTCAGATGGCGCAGCACGATCAAAGGCTCGACGGGCGGCGCCGGCTGGTCGGCCGATGCCGGAGCGCGCCGCTGGAGACAGTCCGCCACCGCGTCGCGATCGACGAAATCCCGGGAGAGTTGAGGGTCCCAACTGGGACAACTGGTGCAGAAGAGGCGCACCGATTTCTCGCGCGAGACGGCCTTTTCCGGCGAGGATGCGGGCATCAGGATCGGCAGCACCGTGGCATGGTGAGCTTCCAGCATTTCGAGCGCATTGCAGCCCTCGGCCGATGCCTGGCGCTGCAACACCAGGGCCCGGCGCAATGCCGGCTCCCCGCCTCCCACGGCGTAATCGTAGAGTGTGTGGCGATACTCGCGGAGTGTTTCCGACGGCTGAGCGGGCATGATCGAGCGACGGGTTCCCTCCGTCTCTGCAACAAGTGTAACCCCAGCGCGGCGGAAACCCAATCGTGCAAAGCCCGGAATCTGCAGACCGAATACTACGGATACGCGTCAGGAGCCGTGGTCCACCTGGGGCAACTGAATGACCACCTCGGTTCCCTTGCCGGGGGCGGAGCAGACCGAAAGTACGCCCCCCAGGAGCCGCACGCGTTCGCGGATCCCGAGCAGACCTACGCCATGACCGGATTCTCCGCTCCACACATCGTCCGGCTCGAAGCCCACACCGTCATCCCGAATGGAACACCGGAATTCACCGGCTTCGCACACCTGCACAGTCACAGCGCCGGCGTGGGCGTGTTTGACTACATTCCTCAGGATCTCCTCGGCGACGCGGAGGATGGAGGCCTGAAACGCTCGCGGCAGGGTCCCCACCGAGCCCTCGACGGTGACCGGGAGGTTGGTCCCTTGCAGCGCGGCGGTAGCCACACCTTTGAGGGCCGAAAGGAAATCGGGATCGTAGTAAGAGACGGCCGGCAATTGGACCTGGATTTGCCCCAGGGTCCGATTCATTTCCGCGAAACATCGGCCGCATCCGGCCGGCAGGTCCTGGGCCGCCAGGGAAAGATGGAGATGAGCTACCGCCAACAGTTGCGCGCCGTAGTCGTCGTCCACCTTGGCGAACGGCTTCTTGTCCTTTTCGAGCGCCTTATTCAGTTGCTGCAGCAAAACGAAGGGATGCTCGGGTGCCGCCGGCCCGCCACTCGATGGCCGCCGTGTCGCACAACTCCTGCGCACGCGTCTGGGGGCCCGGGTCTTGTCCTTAGCCATTGAACGTCCGTTCCGCCTTTACAACTGTAATCCTCCACCATGGGAAGCCAGAAGAGGGTAAGTTCGGAATCGCCGGGGGGAATATTACGGATATTGCGGATGAACCGCAGCCGCACAAACGGCCATCTCCCACCTTCTACGGAGCGAGAATCCCCAACTTTACGGATGCAGGTTTGTTTACAAAAACCATACAATTCATTTACACGCCGTGGGGATCGCGCTGGAACGCTGTCGCCGCGGGATTGGAGGAACTTCTCTATGGGACGCTCCCGACCGCTGATCTGGCTGGCGCCACTACTGTTTCCACTTTTTCTAGGCGCGCAAACCGCGCCGGAGCTGGCCAATATCCTGCAACGCCTGGACCGGCTCGAACAGGAGAACCGCACCCTTTCCGAAGAGGTCCGGGCGCTGCGCGCCGACTTGGCCGCTGCCCGGTTGACTAAAGGCGCCGGCGATTCGGCGGGCGTCCAGCCTTCGGCAGCGGCCACCCCCGCACCGGGAGCCACAGTCGACGAGAAGCTGGATATTCAGCAGCAGCGCATTGACGAACAGGCGCAAACGAAAGTGGAAGCTTCGCAGCGTTTCCCGATCCGCATTACGGGGATGGCGCTGTTTAACGCGTTTCTGAACTCCAAGCAGAGCGGAGGAGTGAATTACCCCATTCTGGCGTCCGAGCCGGGCGTGCGGAGTTCGGGCGCGACTTTGCGCCAGACCATCGTTGGCCTGGAGTTCCACGGTCCGGCCACCGTCTGGGGAGGCCGGGTTCATGGCTCCATTTACATGGACTTTTTTCCGGGCACCACCTACCCTGAGATGCGCCTGCGGACCGGCTCGGTGGGAATCGATTGGCAGAGCCGCAGCGTGACCGTGGGCATCGACAAGCCGATCTTCAATGGACGCGAGCCCAGCTCGCTGGCACAAGTGGGCATTTCGCCCCTCACCGGCGCCGGCAACCTCTATGAATGGCTGCCGCAGATTCGCGCCGAGCAGGATTTTCATTTCAGCCGATCCACTGGCCTGCGCGCGGTGATGGGTGTCGTGCAGACGCATGAAATCGGGCCCTACGGGCAATCGAACGACATCACGGAGGCGTCGCGGCCCGGTCTGGAAGGCCGCTTCGAGTTCTTTCACAGCTTCGACGAGGAGCGGCGGCTGGAAATCGCCCCCGGATTTCACACCAGCACTACCCACTCGCAGGGTATGTCGGTTCCCTCCAGCCTGTTCTCGCTCGACTGGTTCTTTAACCCCTGGCGGCGAGTGGAGTTCAGCGGCGCTTTCTACACCGGGCAGAACGTGGCGCATCTCGGTACCGGCACCGGCCAGGGCTATCAGATTGATCCTGAAGATGTCTGTATCGTGGAGAGCCGGGGCGGGTGGGGCCAGATCACAATTCACACGCTGAAGCGCCTGGACCTCCATTTCTTTACCGGGCAGACGGATGATAGCAATAGCGTGTTGAGCCCCGGCAACATCGGCAAGAACCTGCTTTACGGCGGCAACGCCTACTTCCACCTGGCGCCCAATGTCCTGCTGGGCCTGGAAGCGACCCAGTTGCGGACGGTCTATCTCAACCGCGGAACCCGCATCAACAACCATTACGACTTGGCATTGGCTTACCTGTTCTGAAAGGAAGCCTCTGGCGCCCAACATGGTGCGTATTTCACGGGTCGCGGAACCCCGGATTTTACGGATGTGAACTTCTCCGATGCAAATTTACACTTACTTAAAACGCGAGGGGACGGCGGCGTGGCCGCTTTCCAGGAGGGAGCCAAAATGGCCGTTCGAGTGGTTCTGGTCGACGATCACGCGATGCTGCGGGAGGCCCTGAAGATCCTCCTCGAGAAACATAACCTGACGGTAGTGGGAGAGGCGGAAAACGGCGCCCAGGCGGTGCAACTGGTGCGCCATTGCCGGCCGCAGGTGGTCGTCATGGATCTGTCCATGCCGATCATGAACGGCATTGACGCGGCGGCGGAGATTCGCAAGGATTCGGGCACCCCCACCATCCTGCTGACCATGCATGCCGAAGAGCAGCATGTGCTGCGCGCCTTCCGCGCCGGCGTCGTCGGGTACGTTCTGAAATCCAAAGCCGCCAGCGACCTGATGCAGGCCATCCACGAGGTGATCCTGGGAAATGTGTATTTGAGCCCCGGCATCTCGGGAGCGGTGATTCGCGAGATGCAGAACAAGAACAAAGCCGAAGAAGATACGCTCACGCTGCGGGAGCGGCAGGTGCTGCAACTGATCGCCGAGGGGAAGACCACCAAGGAAGTCGCCCAGTTGCTCGGCGTCAGCGTGCGCACCGGCGAGTCGCATCGCGCGCGCATTATGGAAAAGCTGGCCATCCACGAAACCGCCGGGTTGGTGCGCTACGCCATCCGCCAGGGCCTGATCGAGGCCTAAAACCACTGGTCGAAAGATACTCCCTCCCGGGTTGCGAAACCTGCTGCAATGGAGTGGCTGAGCGACGCCATCTGCTCGAGTCTGTTCTTCAGGGCCCCCAGTTGTTCTCGGGGGCCCTTTGATTTGCCCCCCCCGTCCGCCCAACCCTTCTGGGCTGCGATAATGGCCCGGGAGATCTGAAATATGCGAAATACCCTGATGCCGGCGTCTCTGGCCATGGCCGCAGCGTTTGCGTTGCACGCCCAGAGCCTTGCCGGCGACTGGCAGGGAACGATTAAAGCCGGCGGCGCGGAACTGCGCCTGGTGGTGCATTTCACCAACGGCGGCGACGGAAGGCTCACGGGCACATTTGACAGCGTCGACCAGGGCGCCAAATTCAATATCTCCTCCGTCGTGCTCCAGGATTCGAAACTGACCTTCACCGTGGACGCGGTCCATGGCAGTTACGAAGGAAAGGTCAATGCCGATGGAACTGCGATCCAGGGCGTATGGTCGCAGGGCCAGCCGCTGCCGCTGGACCTGGCACGCGGGGTCCCGCGGCCGGCCGAACACAAGCCGGCCAAGCCGTCCGACATCGATGGCGCGTGGATGGGTACGCTCGATATGGGCGTGCAGACGCTGCGCCTGGTATTCCACATCACCAACACCGAGGATGGCCTGATGGCCACGTGGGACAGCCTGGACCAGGATGCCAAGGGGATGCCGGTGACCTCGGTGACGCGCGACGGCGCCTCGCTCAAGATCGAGCTCAAGGCGTCGGCCGCGCGCTTCGAAGGCAAGATCGACCCGGATCGCGCCACTATAGCGGGCACCTTTACGCAGTTCGGCACCCCGCGGCCGCTGGTGCTCGCGCGGGTGGATGCGGCCGGGCTACGGAAGGCGGCAACCCCGCCACGGCGCCCGCAGACCCCGGCGAAGCCGTATCCGTATCGCGAGGAGGAGCTGTTCTACGAAAACGGCCGCGCGGGCATCCGGCTGGCGGCCACGCTCACCATCCCGCAGGGCAAAGGACCTTTTCCCGCGGTGTTGCTGATCACCGGTTCGGGGCCGCAGGACCGCGACGAGAGCCTGAAGGGGCACAAGCCGTTCCTGGTTCTGGCCGACTACCTGACGCGGCAGGGCATCGCCGTGCTGCGGGCCGACGATCGCGGCGTGGCGAAATCCGGAGGCATCTTCGCCCCCGCCACCACCGCCGACTTCGCCACTGACACTGAAGCCGGCGTGGCGTATCTCCAGACGCGCTCGGAGGTGGACCCGCATCGTATCGGCCTCATCGGCCACAGCGAGGGCGGAACCATCGCGCCCATGGTAGCGGCGCGCAACCGCGATATCGCCTTCATCGTGATGCTGGCCGGAGCCGGCGTGCGCGGCGATGAGGTGCTGGTGGCGCAGGTGGCCGCCGGCAATGAAGCGGCGGGCATGAGCCATGCGGACGCGCAGAAGGTTGGCGCCGGTGAGCGGGAAATCCTCAACGTGTTGGAGAATGAGAAAGACCCCGCGAAACGGCGCGAGAAACTGGCCGGGCTGATTGCCGCGGATCGGCTGGATGCGCAGATCGCGGTGTTGACCTCCCCCTGGTTCCGCTATTTCCTGACGTACGATCCCGCGCCGGCGTTGCGCAAAGTCACCTGTCCGGTGCTGGCTCTTATTGGCGGGAAGGATACGCAGGTGCCGCCCGGGCAGAACCTGCCGGCCATACGGAAGGCGCTCGAAGAAGGCGGCAACAGACACTTTGAAGCCGCCGAAATGCCGGGCCTGAACCATCTGTTCCAGACGGCCCGCACGGGCTCGGTCCCGGAGTACGAGCAGATCGAGGAGACCATCTCCCCGGCAGTGCTGGAGAAGATCGCAAGCTGGATCCGCAAGCAGTAGGGTTCCGGCCTGGCCGGCGCCGGGCGGAGGCTACCCCACCAGTTCGCCGATCGCCGCCAGCAGGACGCGCATCTTCACGGGCTTGACCATGACGTGCGACACCATGCCCTCCTCGGGCTGGCCGTGGAGGTCGTCGGGCCATCCGGAGAGCACGATCACGGGGGCGTGGCAGCCCAATTCACGGATGCGGCGGATGAGCAGCAGGCCCTCGCGGGCGTCCGGCAGGGCAGAGCCGTCGGGAAAGCGGAGGTCCATGATGACCAGGTCCGGCGCGGAGCGCATCACGTGGCGGAGGGTCAGCGATGGTGTGGGCGCCACGTCGACCTGGTGCCCGGCGGCCTCGAGCACCTGCTGCTGCAGGTGGAGTTGAGTGAGATCGTCGTCGGCCAGCAGAATGCGGGGCATTATCGGAGAAGATCTTCGAGCTGGATTTTGGCGTCGGTTGCGGCATCGCGGTATTTCACGATGACGGGAGTGTAGACCGAGATGCCCCAGTCCTTTCCGGGGCCGCTGGTGACGGCGCGCGCGCCGGCCACGATGACGGCCTCTTCGGGAATGACCAGCGGCTCGCCGCCGGTGGCGCGGTGGACGGTGCGGCGCACCAGGTCGTAGACCGGGGTCGAGCGGTTGAGGATGGTGCCCGTGCCCAGCACGGCGCGGCGCTTGACCACGGTGCCTTCGTAGACTCCGCAGTTGCCGCCCACCAGGACTTCATCCTCGACGATCACGGGCATGGCGCCCACGGGCTCGAGCACGCCGCCGATCTGGCTGGCGGCGGAGATGTGGCAGTTGCGGCCGACCTGGGCGCAACTGCCCACCAGGGCGTGGGAGTCGATCATGGTGCCCTCGCCCACCCAGGCGCCGGCGTTGATGAACATGGGCGGCATGCAAGTGACGCCCGAGCCGACGTAGCAGCCGTCGCGGATGCTGGAGCCGCCGGGCACGAGGCGGACTCCGCTCTTCTCGGTAAAGTACTTTACCGGATAAGTGGACTTGTCGAAGAACGGCTGGCGTTCGCGGTCGATGGACATATCGACCACGCCGCCCATGCGGAAGCCCAGCAGGATGCCCTTCTTGACCCACGCATTGACGCGCCAACCGGTGGGGGTCCCGGGGCAAGGCTCGGCGGCGCGCACGCGGCCTTCGTTGAGGGCGGCTTTGAATCCGGCGAAGAGGCGGAAGTGCTCCTCGGTGTAGACGGGGGGCTTCTGGTCGAAGAGGCGCTCGATTTCAGCCTGCAACGCGCACGCTCCCGACGAGGCCGGCGGCTTCGAGCACCTTCCCGATCTTGGCGAGGCTGGCCGGGTCGGGCGGGCACATGGGGAGGCGGTAGACGGGATCGAGCAGGCCCATGAGGCCCATGGCGGCCTTGACGGGGATGGGATTGGACTCGATGAAGTTGACGTTCATGAGGGGCAGGTAGCGGGCCTGGATTTCGCGGGCGAGGGCGAAATCGCCGTGCAGGCAGGCCTGGGCGAGGCGCGTCATCTCGGCGGGAATCTGGTTGGCGACCACGGAGACGACGCCGCGCCCGCCGAGCGCCATGAGCGGGATGGTGACGGCGTCATCGCCCGAGAGTACGGTGAAATGCGAGGGCACCTGATGGAGGACGTTGGCCATCTGGCCGATATTGCCGGAAGCCTCTTTGACGCCGACGATGTTGGCGATTTGGGCGAGGCGCGCCAAGGTCGCAGGCTCGACGTTGACGCCGGTGCGGCCCTGCACACTGTACACCACGATGGGCAGCGGGACGGCGGCGGCGATGGCCTGGTAGTGGCGGAAGAGTCCCTCCTGCGTGGGCTTGTTGTAATAGGGCGTCACGGAGAGGATGCCGTCGACGCCCATGTGCTGCAGCTCGCGGGCAAGCTCGATCACCTCGTGGGTGTTGTAGCCGCCGGCGCCGGCCAGCACGCGGACCTTGCCGTGGGCCTCTTGGAGCGCGATTTCGACCACGCGCAGGTGCTCGGCGCGGGTGAGGGTGGGGCTTTCGCCGGTGGTGCCGCAGGGGACCAGGAAATTGATGCCGGCATCGATCTGGCGGCGGACCAGGCGGCGCAGGGTTTCTTCGTCGAGCGAAAGGTCGCGCCGGAAGGGAGTTACCAGCGCGGTGCCGCATCCTTTAAACATGAGGACCTCCAGGGGGCGGGCCGGGGGACCTGCCCCACTCGTGTAAACCTTTCCTGCCAATTATCCATTGTGCGGCTTTCAGGGCGCCGCGGGCGAAGCCTTCGCGGCTGCGCGCGGTGTGGCGAATGGTGATGGTGTCGGACGCGGAGTCGAAACCGATCTCGTGGGTGCCGGGGTGCGCGCCGGCGCGGTTGGACGCGACGTCGATGGGCCGCGGGTATCCGGCTGTCTTCATCTCGTTCACCAGCTTCAGTAGTGTACCGGACGGTGCATCTTTCTTGGTGGAGTGGTGGATCTCCCAGGCCCAGGCGCCATATTCGGGGTGCGCGGCGAGCAGGCGGGCGGCTTCGGCGACGAGGTGGAAGAGGGCGTTGACGCCGGCCGAGAAGTTGGGGCTCCACACCAGGCCGATGCCATGGCGCTCGACGGCCTGGCGCACGGCGGGGAGGTGCTCGCCCCAGCCGGTGGTACCGACCACGAGGTTGACGCCGCACGCGGCGATGCCCTCGACGTTGGGAAGTACGGCGGCGGGGATGGAAAACTCGATGGCCACATCGATGCCGCAAAAATTCTCCGCGGTGAGGCCCTCGCCGCGGGCGTTGTTGAACTCATCGAGCTTGAGCGCGACGGCGAATCCGTACTCGGGGGCGAGCTGCTCGACGAGGCGGCCCATCTTGCCGTAACCGACGATGGCGAGGCGGCGCGGGTCAGGCATGGACGGCCTCATAGCGCTCGAAGACATTGGGATCGAGCTGGGCGAAGAAGGCGCCGTGCAGGGATTCGACGGTGCGGCGAAGATCGGCGCCGGCCACGACGAAGCTGAGGTTGAGGAGCGAGGCGCCCTGGGAAATCATGCGGATGTTGATGCCGTCGAGGGCCATGAACACGCGGCGGGCGACTCCGGGAGTGTAGCGGATATTCTCGCCCACCAGGCAGACGATGGCCTGGTCGTGCTCGACATCGGCCTCGGCGAACTCGCGCAGGCCGGCGAGTATGGAGTCCACGTGCCTGGTGTTGTCGATGGTGAGGGAGACGCTGACCTCGGAGGTGGCCACCATATCGACGGGAGTTTCGAAGCGCTCGAAGACCTCGAAGATCTGGCGGAGGAAGCCGTGGGCCATGAGCATGCGGGTGGAGTGAATATTGACCAGGGTGATGGGGCGTTTGCAGGCGATGGACTTGACCACGTTGCCACAGGGGACGGCGGCGGCGGTGATGCGGGTGCCGGAGACGTCGGGGCGGCGGGAGTTGAGAATGAGCACGGGGATGTTCTTCTCCATGGCGGGGACGACGGTGGCGGGGTGGAGCACTTTAGCGCCGAAGTAGGCGAGCTCGGCGGCCTCGGCGAAGGAGATGGTCTTGACGCGATGGCCGCCGGGGAGGATGGTGGGGTCGGCGGTGAGCATGCCGTCGACGTCGGTCCAGATCTGGATTTCCTCGGCGCCGATGCCGGCGCCGACGATGGAGGCGGTGAAATCGGAGCCGCCGCGGCCGAGCGTGGTGGTGACGCCATCGCGCGTGGCGGCGATGAAGCCGCCCATGACGGCCACGCTATGCTGCGCGACGGGCGGCACGGCGGCGGCGAGGCGGGCATAAGTTTCGGGGTAGTCGGGGATGGCGTGGGTATGTTGCGCGCCGGTGACGATGAGGGCGCGCGCGTCGAGGCGCTGGGCGCTCATGCCGTAGTGGCGGAAGGCCAGGGTGACGATGTAGCTGGAGAGCCGCTCGCCGTAACTGGAGATGGCGTCGATGGAGCGGGGGGTCAATTCGCCGAGAATGGCGAGGCCCTTGGCCAGCTCGGTGAGCTCCTGGAAATGCTCGTCGAGGGTGCGGTCGAGCTCGGCGCGCTGCGCGAGAGGGACTACGGGGCGGGCTTCGCGGGAGTGGTAATCGCGCAGGTCGTGGATCTGGGTGAGGTAGTCCTCGCGGCGGCCGGCGATGGCGGTTTGGGCGATGGCGAGCAGCCTGTTGGTGGTCTTGCCCATGGCGGAGACGACCACCACGGGGCGGCGCTCCTGGCGCGCGTGGACGATGCGGGCGACGCGCTCGATGGCGGCGGCGGATTCGACCGAAGTGCCGCCGAACTTCATGACGATCATCAGTCCAGCATTCCTTCCGATTGCATCAGCTCGGCATTGAGGACGGCCGCGCCGGCGGCGCCGCGAATGGTGTTGTGACCCAGGGCGACGAACTTGAAATCGAGCGCGGGGCAGGGGCGGAGGCGGCCCACGCAAGCGGCCATGCCGCGCTCGCGGGCGGCGTCCTTGCGCGGCTGCGGGCGGTTGGCCTCCTCCATATAGATGACGGGGTGAACGGGCGCGCTGGGGAGGCGGCGCTCCTGGGGGACGGCGGTGAAGTTCTCGAAGGCATGGCGGAGGTCGTCCTCCGACGGTTTGGAGGAGAACTCGACCGACACCGCGACGGTGTGGCCATCGACTACAGCGACGCGATTGCAGTGGGCGCTGACCTTGGCGGGGAGCGGCTCGATGCGGTCGCCGCAGAATTCGCCGAGGATCTTCTGGGTCTCCTGCTGCATCTTCTCTTCCTCGCCGCCGATGAAGGGGATGACGTTGCCCACGATATCCATGGAGGCCACGCCGGGGTAGCCGGCGCCGGAGATGGCCTGCATGGTGGTGGCGACCACCTTGGCGATGCCGAACGGTTTCAGCGGGCCGAGCGCCATGGTGAGCACGATGGTGGAGCAGTTGGGATTGGTGACGATCTGTCCCTTCCAGCCGCGGGCGCGCTGCTGGGCGGGCACGAGCCTGAGGTGGGTGGGATTGATCTCGGGGACGAGCAGGGGGACATCGCGCTCCATGCGATGGTTGCGGGAGTTGGAGACCACGATGTGTCCGGCCTGGGCGAAGGCGCGCTCGATTTCGGTGGCGACAGAGGCATCCATGGCGGAGAAGAGCAGGTGCGGCGCGTTGCCGGGGGTGCACTCTTCGACGGCGAGCGAGGCGGCGGAATCGGGGGCGGTGCCGGAGAGGTGCCAGGTCATGGCGTCCCGGTATTTCTTGCCGGTGGAGCGGTCGCTGGCGCCGAGCCACTTGAGATCGAACCAGGGGTGATCTTCCAGGAAGCGGACGAAATGCTGGCCCACCATGCCGGTGGCGCCGAGGATACCTACTTCGATGCGCGTTTGCATAAGAGCCTCACCATATGTTGATAGATTGCGACGGCCTCGAGCAACTGCGCTTTGGGGACACGCTCTTCGAGGGTGTGGGCCACGTGGATGGAGCCGGGTCCGATGAGGAAGGGCTCGCCCCACTGGCCGGAGAAGGCCGGGATGTCGGTGGTGTACGCGACGACGGTAGTCGGGATGCCGTCGACGGCGTTGAGGTGGAGCGCGGGGATTTCGATGACCTCGCGGAGCTCGGCGCGTCCGGCGGCGGCGCGGGCGAGGGCCTCTTTGGTGGCGGAGGAATCGCCTACCAGGCGGAGCATGATTTCGGCGCGGGCCTCATCGGCGACGATGTTGGGGGCGCGGCCTCCGGCGATGGTACCGATGTTGAGGGTGCTGGGCCCGAGCAGGGAATCCACGGGCAGGGGGAGGCGGCGCATCTCGGAGAGGACGTCGATGAGTTTGTGGATGGCCGAATCGCCCAGTTCGGGGTAGGCGGAATGGGCCATTTTGCCGGCGGCCACGACCTCATAGCGGAGCGCGCCTTTGGAGCCGAGCGCGAGGCGGTTTTCGGTGGGCTCGCCATTGACGATGTAGCGCGAGCCGCGGGGGTGGGCGGCGGCATGGGAGGCGCCGGCGCTGTTGCGCTCCTCGCCCACGACGAAGAGCAGGCCGAAGCCACGCTGGCCCGCTTCGAGGAGGGCTTCGGCGGCCTTGATCATGGCGGCGATGATGCCCTTGGTGTCGCAGGCGCCGCGTCCCCAGATGTGCGTGTCGTCCTCGCGGGAGGCGAAGAAGGGCGGGACGGTATCCATGTGGGTGGAGAGGGTGACGGCGAGGGGATCGCCCCACTGGGCGAAGACGTTGGAGCGGTGCGGCTCGACGGGGATGCGCTCGACGCGGCCGTCGAAGCGCGCGGCCAGGGGCGCGAGGGTGGCGAAGAGGAATTCGCCGAGGCGCTCCTCGTTATTGGTGATGGATTCGATATCGACCAGCGCGCGCGTGAGCTCGAAGACGTTCATATCGTCGTTAGGGGGAAAGCCAAAGAGGAGGAAAGTGCGCCTGGGCCGCGGGCGTGTTTTCGTCCCCGATAGCGCTCCACCCGCCGGAGAAGCGGGTGACAGCGAGCGGGTATTAGCCCGGCTCGCCAACCGGAAGGGATTGGGCTTCCCGTCCCGGTTTCGGCGGAAACCGCCGGCCCCTTTGACACAGGCCTCCGAAGCGCAATCGGAACTCCAGCCCGGCTACTGATGGCCGCCGCACCTCTACCGCGAATTCAGCATAGCGAAGGGGCGGAGAGCAAGTCAAATAAGAGCGGCGCGTTGGAGAACGGGGCGGGCGCGGGAGTTACGGAGGGGGCGGCGGAGAGGGGAACGGGACCGGCGGCGGGATCGGGGTGAGTGTCAGGAACAAAGCCAATTTGGGGGCGCGGCGATTGATTTGGCAGGGGATCGGGCGCGGGGAGGAGGACGGAGGGAAGCGGGGAGAGGGCGGGGGGATCGGGGTCGGG
>JAIQEX010000193.1 GCA_020073615.1 Terriglobia bacterium | reverse complement strand
GGCTCAAACAGTCGGGCATGTTCTGGACGGTGAAGGGTGCCAACGCGATCATCGCCCTCCGTTGCTGCTGCGTCAGCGGCAAATTCGAAGCCTACTGGGAGGACCGGGCCGCCTGATCTCCAACTTTCATGTCGCGCACCCGTTTTACGTCAGGCCGGTTGCCCCCACACGAACAGGCCTGGCTCGACGCCGTACCCGAAACGGCGGAAAATGCGTTGCCCATCGGCGATCTCACTCCAGGGACAGCGGCGGTCCAAGAAGCTCCATGCCGTGCGCGCGCATGCGTTCTTTGTCTTGTGGGTCATTCCAATTCGAATACGTGCCACCGCGGGGCTTGAACGAACGAAAGAATTCCTCCATCTTGTTCGCGGGAGCGAAAGCGATGAGCATCTTTCCGGGAGTGCCGCCGGCGAATGCCCAGGCGTGAGGAATCTCCCGAGGCCCAAGGATTGAATCACCGGACTGCAGCCGGAAACGTTCGGTCCCGATCTCCATGATGTAGTCTCCTTCGATTACATATAGCCACTCGTCCTCGTTGTGATGCAGGTGACGAGGGGGCCCGCCCATTTCTTGACTGGTATGCTCCATCACGAACAGGCCGCCCCGCGTGTCATTCGTAGCGAGCTTGAAGTCGGTTGAACTCACGCCTAGGGTGTGGTGCTCGCCGAATCGGTCTGCGCCGGCAGGAACCAGCGTTAGCGGAGGCTGCGCAGAAGTCCGGCCGGTTTGACCCATCCCAGCCTCTCTGTGGCACGGTGTTCCCGCTAAGAATCCCCTGTGCGTCCCCGCGAGCGGGAGACATAAGCGATCGCGGCCAGGGCGGCCGTGGCCCCAAGATAGGCGATCCACAAGGCCGCGAGGAACGGCTCACTCAGGAGACTGGACTTGAAAGCGTGGAGGCGGGCGAGGACTTCGGCGAGGCCGGCTCCGCCCACATGAAATGTCGCCAGGAATCCGCCGGGGCGGTGCGCGATGAGTCCGGCATAGTAGGGCAGGCAGATGAAGTGAATGGTATAGAGATCGAGTAAGGCGAAGATTGCGACTCCGAATGGGGCCACCAGGGAGCGGGCAGCGAGCGGGACAAGGGCGCGCAACCCGGCTACCGAGAGTGCCACCTCGGCCGTGACGACGGCGTACAGGTACGATCCCAAGGTGGTGGCGATTCCCCATACCATGAACAGCGTGATGGCGTGATACAACTGCCCCATCCAGAAGGCGACGAAGAACATGGCAAGGACGGAAAAGGCCGGCAGGCGGGCGCGGGTTTGGCTCGTGCGGACAGGGCGTAACGCGTCCCACGCAAGGCCGGCGGCCGCCAGGGCGATCAACAGATACAAGAGGTGGTACATCCAACTACGCACGGTCAGGGTGCTCCAAGAGCCCAGCCACAGGTGGGAGAACATGATGGAATCGACGACCACGCCCCAGTGGATCCGGGTGATCTGCCGGATCTGGTCAAAGAACGTCGCGTTGGGGAGCGTCGCGGACTCCCACATGCCGGAGGCCGCTCCGGTGGTGAGGAGATTGCGGACGTACCACCATCCGGCGATGGCCGCGGTGGCGAGCGGGACGAGGAGCGCGTGGCGGTCGCGCCGGCATTTCCACGCGAGCAGGAGGAAGACCGGCGGCAGGGCGGCGAGGAAATAGGCTTTGGCCAGGAGGCCGAGCCCGAGGACAGCGCCGAGCGAGAGCGCGCGGCGGAGCGAGAGTCCCCGGTCTGCGATTTCCAGCGAAACCCAGATGAGGAGGGTGAAAAGTACGACAGCTACGGACTCGTTCGAGACATGCGCGGCATCGATCAGCAGTCCGGGCATGGCCGCGATGACGGCGGCACAGCCGAGGGCGAGCGAGGGGTCGCGAAACACCCGGCGGCACGCAAAGAAGGAAAAAGGGATGACGAGCGAGACGATCGTTACGCCAAACCAGCGCAGCAGGAGAACCTGGGTTGCCAGGTGAGCGTGCCGCGCTGCCAGAAGCACCGGCGTCATGATCCAGCCGTAGAGCGGCCCTTGCAGGCCCTCATAAGTTTTCAGATTAGCCGCGTCCTGGAGGGCCCATGCCGGCGAAATCGCGCGGAAGAGGGACTCGCGGCGGGCGCGCTCGGCGGGCGGCAGGCGCCAAAAGACGTCGTGAGTGGCGGAGGGCGGAGCGAAATTCCGCAACTCCCAGGGCAGGGGGACGAGATCGAGCGAGGCAGCGGCGTCACCTGGGAGCGGGCTGTCGCGGGAGACGAGGGGCTCGCCGCGGAAGGCCATGCGCTGGACGACGCCGAAGTGGGACCACTCGTCGAAGCCTTCCCAGAGCGGGAGGACGGCGCAATAGAAGAACGCCCTGGCGAGGAAGCAGAACCAGATCGCCACGAGCCAGCGGCGCGCGCGCATTTCACTACCATACCATTGGGGCACGAACGAGCCGTTCCGGCGCTCAGCCAATGCGCTTCAGGCGCAATCGGATCACGCCCAGGAGCGCTTCGAGGATGATGCGGAAATTGATCTTGGAGCGGCCGAAGTTGCGTTCATAGAAGATGATGGAGACCTCCACGATGCGGAATTTCATTTTGTGCGCTCGATAGGTGGTCTCGATCTGGAAGAGATACCCGTTGGAGATGATTCTGTCGAGGCCGATCGCTTCCAGGGTTTCGCGACGCCAGCATTTGAAGCCGCTGGTGAGGTCGGTAAACCGCATGCCGGTAACGAGTCGGGTGTACGTGGTGGCGAGCTTGCTGAGGATCAGGCGCTTCAGGTCCCAGTTCACGACGTTCACGCCGCGGACGTAGCGGGAGCCAAGCACAAGGTCGCTATTCTCAATCTCCCGCAGCATGCCGGGCAAGTAGGTGGGGCTGTGAGACAGGTCGGCGTCCATCTGGACGATGACGTCGTAGCCCAACTTCAAGGCATACCGAAACGCCGCCACGTACGCCTGCCCGAGGCCCTCTCTGCGGGTCCGGCGCAGCGCGCGGACTTTGCCGGGGAACTCCCCGCTCAACTCGTCGGCGATCTCGCCCGTGCCATCGGGAGAACCATCATCCACGATCAGGATGTGGAAGCCCCCCGGCTGTTGGTGGATCTGGGAGACGATCTCGCGGAGGTTCTCCGCCTCGTTATATGTTGGCAGCACTACGACTGGGTTCATCGGCTCAAAAAGATCTACGGGTTCCCACAGGCCAAATACGCGAACCAAGATCCATGGGAGGCCACGTCCTCATGATAGACACAGCACAGAACAAAAAGAGCGCCGTGTTGATCTGGCACGCGCCGCGGCCTCGCGCAGCTCCAGCGCCAGGCCCACGCCTGCTACAGGATCTCTTCCAGCTTTTTGCGCAATTCCGCCGACAGCCGCGGATTCTCGCCGCCCGTGGAAATGGCTACCTGCACGCCCCCGCGCTCCACCCGCGCCGGCACCAGAAAATCGCACTCCGCGGCCGAATCGGCGATGTTGGCGAACACGCCTTTGCCCTTGGCGGCGATGGCGATGCGGTGGTTGGTCAGCCGGTCGTCGGTAGCCGCGAAAACCAGCATCACGCCGCCCAGATCCGATGCCCGGAAGCGGCGCGGCGCCAGACGCACGGGCAGCGTTTCGAACTCCGCCTCCCATTCCGGGGCCACCACGGTGATGCGCGCGCCCGCCTCCACCAGCCCCCTGGTTTTTCTTAGCGCCACCTTGCCGGCGCCCACAACCAGGACCGGCCGGTCCTTCAGATCGACAAAGATAGGGTAATGTTTCAATTCCAGAATGTAGCACGCGGACGTCGCCCACCGTTCCACCAACTAAATACACCGTCGCAAGGTGGTGCATCCAAATTCAAATTTTCAATAGCTTACGTTGCTTTGGATAGGGCCATTGGTGTATACTCGAAATCGATGTTGTCCGCCGCCGCCATCCGGTTTAGGTTCCGGTTCTGGAGTGTTATCCAGATCCGGTAGAGTGGCGTCGGTTTAAGCGCATCGCGAAATCGAGTTTGAACCGGCCCACTCCCTGGAGTGGGCTTTTTGTTTGAGAGGCTACCAATGATCATCTCCATGCGGCAGCATGCCACCCGAGAAGAAATCGACCACGTCTGCGACCGGATTCGCGAGTTCGGCTATAAGGTGCACTCCATCGAGGGAGAGGAGCGCGTGGTCATCGGGGTGGTGGGCGTGGGCGACGTGGCGGCCTGCCTGGAGTCTCTCGAAGCCACCCCCGGCGTGGAGAGCGCCATGCGCATCTCGGCGCCCTACAAGTTCGTCAGCCGGGAGTTCAAGAAGGAGCATTCCGCCATCCCGGTGAACGGCCTGGAGATCGGCGGCGGCGAGTTCATCGTGGTGGCCGGCCCCTGTTCGGTGGAAAGCGAAAAGCAGATCATGGAGACGGCCGAGGGAGTGGCGGCGGCCGGTGCCCGCATGCTGCGCGGCGGCGCCTTCAAACCGCGCACGTCGCCCTACGATTTCCAGGGCCTGGAACAGGAAGGCCTCAAATTGTTGCGCAAGGCGAGGGAGGCCACCGGGCTCGGCATCGTCACCGAAATCATGAGCGATCGCGACGTCGAGCTGGTGGCCGAATACACCGACTGCATGCAGGTGGGGGCGCGCAACATGCAGAATTTCGCGCTGCTGAAATCGCTCGGCGGCTGCGGCCGGCCCGTGCTGTTGAAGCGCGGCATGAGCTCCACCATCAAGGAGCTGCTGATGTCCGCCGAGTACATCGTGGCCCACGGCAATCCCAACGTGATCCTGTGCGAGCGCGGCATCCGCACCTTCGAGACGGCCACCCGCAATACCTGCGATATCTCGGCCGTCCCGGTGCTCAACGAGCTTACCCATCTGCCGGTGGTTCTCGATCCCAGCCATGCCGCCGGCCGGCGCAGCCTGGTCCCGGCGCTGTCGCGCGCCGGCGTGGCGATCGGCGCCGACGGGCTGATCGTCGAGGTCCATCCCTGCCCGGAAAAGGCCGTCAGCGACGGCGCCCAGTCGCTCACGGTGGCCGGCTTTCAACAGATGATGCACGAGCTCGCGCCTTACCTCCGTCTGTGGAAGGAAGCGCGGGGTATGTGATACTGCTCTCGTGAGCCCGAAACTCCGCCCCTGGCAACTCATCGTCCTCATTGCCGTGCTTTGCGCCGCCGCGGTGGGCGGAGTAGTGTGGCACCGCGCCGGCGCCCTGACCACCGCCGCGCTGCTCAAACGGCTGCCCACGGAAGATGCCCTGGTGGTATACGTCGATTTCAGCGCACTGCGGCGCGCCGGGATCCTGCAACTGCTCGATGGCTCGAAAACCGGCGAGGATCCCGACTATCAGACCTTCGTTCGCAGGGCCAACCTCGATTACCAGCGCGATCTCGATACCGCGCTCGTCGCCTTCGCGCCCACCGGCAAGTTCATGCTCCTCAGGGGGCGCTTCGACTGGGACAGCCTGCGCGCGTACGTGGCGGCCGAGCATGGACGCTGCGAGGGCTCGCTGTGCCGCGTGGTGGGCAGCGCGGCCGAGCGGCGCATCTCATTCTTTCCCCTGCAAGCCGGCCTCATGGCCCTGGCCGTGAGCCCCGATGCGTCGGCCGCTCTCCGGCTGCGTACCCCGGTGCCGGCCACGGACCTCGAACTTCCCGATGCGCCCATCTGGCTTTCCATCCCCGGGGCGGTGCTGCGGGGCGAGAGTTTGCCCACCGGCACGCGCCCGTTCGCCCGCAGCATGGAACGAGCCCGGAGCGTGACCCTGTCGTTCGTCCCGGAAGGCAACCGGCTGGCGGCGAGGTTGAACGTGCGCTGCGTCGACGAGCGCGACGCGGTGCAGGTGGCGTCGCAACTCTCCGACACCACCAATCTCTTGCGCAGCCTGATCGAGCGCGAGCATCAGAAGCCCAACCCCGCCGACCTGAGCGGTGTCCTTACCGCCGGCGCCTTCCGCAGCGAGGGCCGCCGCGTGATCGGCTACTGGCCCATCGAGCGAGTGTTCGTGGAGAACCTGCTGGGCCGGTAATGCGCGGAGCGAAGGCCCGTCAAACCAGGGACAATCATCCACGGGCGGAAAGGAAAGCCGGTATAATGGAGTGACATCGACCCCGAACGCGCTGAAATCAGGCGCGCTTAGACACGGAGAGGTGGCTGAGTGGTCGAAAGCAGCGGTTTGCTAAACCGTCGTAGGGAGAAATCTCTACCGGGGGTTCGAATCCCCCCCTCTCCGCCATATTCTTCAAGGGCTTGCAAGTCGTACAAAATTCAAGAAATCCTCTTGCCAGCCAGACGATTGCAGGCCCGGCACTTCACTGCTCTTCCTTGTTTTTCACTCCTGTTGACCCGTCTATAGTGCGACTTTGGTGACAACCGCCTCTGCCGCCTCCGGGGGCCGAACTACTGTCACTATCGCTGTCTACCAGGGGCGAGCATCGCGGAAAACCTCTCCCCTCTCGCGCCTACTACATCACCAGCGGCCGGAGGGCGTAGTGAAAATGGAGTGCCCCTGCCCTTCTTCCGTCAAGCAAAACGCGCCGGACAGAATAGCGCCGTAGGTCTGCACAACGGGCGATTTGCTGTTATGCCAGCATACGCGTACACGCGTGTTTACGGATTCGGCTTGCGCTGGTATCGTGACTTGCAAAAGGCCACGAACGCCTTGCCCGGAAAGCCCAGCTCAGGCATGCCGCTCTCGACCCACCAGCCGCGCCATTCCTGTTCAAGATAATACACATCATAGGACGGAGCCACGAGCCGGGCATCATGGTAGGCTTCCGGGTCGAGGATCGGATAGCGCACTTGTGCCTTGGGAGCCTGCCAGTTCATCCGGTTCCTGAAACTCACCATTTCGTCTTCGAGCGAGACTTGGTAGTCCGGAAGGTGATCATGCTGCGCTAGCTCGCGGATCATCGATTTGAACTCCCGCGCGTGACTGCTTGCGCCGGTCTTCTTGTGCAGCAGCTCAAGCGATATCTTCCATTCGTCCTGTTCGCCGCAATGCTTGCGGACCAGCTCGTAGACACGCCGGTCGATGGGCTTCCTGAGGCGGAAATAATCGCGGCTCAGAGTGAGAACTTCCGAGCCCTGAATAATCCGGTAGACCCAATCAGAGAGGCGCACCTTGAGCTCACTCATGCGTCCCGACTTCGTTTCACGCACCACGCGCCAGCTCTCGATCAAGCCAAATCCCTCGGTGATCTCCTCCCCGTTCGCCTTGATGTTCGTGGTGATGCGCGTACCGCTTAAACGCTCGAAGGCTTCCTTGAGACGGCGGTAGCCGTCGCCGCTGGTCTCCCGGTTTGTCCATACCAGGAGTTCATGAGCGTTCAGGTGGAGCGTTTGCGCGATAGGTTCGCCCGCGTTCTTCTTGGCCATCACCTGCGAAATGCAGTAAATCAGGATCTCCTTATCGTAAATCGTGGCAAGGCCCTTTACGCTGGGGGCGATCTCGACGACGACATTCCTGTGCTCATAGCGCAGCACCCTGGTATCGGCCTTCGTGGCGAGTGAGAATATGGGATGCTCCATGCTCGCCATGTCGTCTTTGGGAATGGCGTCCAGCACGTCGCAGATGAAAAGGTCGTGATTGGGGTGACGTTGCGGAAGCAGGCCGGACTTTCCGGACGCTCTGTCTTCCTGGATTGCAGACTCTGCCGCAGCCGCGGTTACGCTCATCTTGGTGCGCTCATACTTCGTGGTTTCATTGACAAGGAATCTACATTCATGGTTTCGTTGACGCAAGCTTTATTTTCGTGGTTTCGTTGACAGACAATGGGTTTCGTGGTTTTGCTGACGGGCAGTGCGCCGAGTGCCGCTATTTTTGCTTCGTGGTTTCGTTGACGGTTTTTCTGGGGTTTGCTGACGACATTTTCGTGGTTTCGTTGACGGGGGTATGTCCAATAACAACGGGTTGCTCAATCACTTGCCCATCTTCGTCCACCGTCTAACACGTTTCTTAACCCATATTTAACACACTGGAACTTTCCAGAACCTTTTTCGACCAACAGACCCTCCCCTGCACCAATCTTCCCTCTCCGATGGTCCGATCTTTGGAAGCTCAAGCCCATCGAGGGCTTTCGCTTCCCAAGGAAGGGGCTTCCATAGGCCAGCCCCTTCCTTGACCATCCCCGCCATAGCATTTCATACGTTCCATTTGCATTCAACCGCATCCCAAATTACCTTCAGGACAATCCAAGAAAATGAAACACGGCGGGGGGTATGACTGGAGAATCGCTAAAGACGGCACCTACGGCCACTTCCGACATGCTGGGTGTATTTGCCAGCGTTGGCGCCGAAACCTTCTATCTCACTCTGACCAATCGGAAAGGCGACAAAGTCGGATTCCGAAAATCCGTGCCCCTCTTGAAAGTCCGCCAGGACATGCCCCGCTTGCTAGACGAGAGAGCGCATAAGCAGCAGAATGTCATCGTACGCCCTTGCTCTCCCCGCGCCGTGTTTATCCAGCTTGATGATCTGGATGCGCAGGTGATGGAACGCCTGAAACCCGCAGCCTTCTTGTGTTTGCAGACTAGCTCCGGCAACTATCAGGCCTGGATCGCGATGGCTGACAACCCGGATGCCGATTTTCCCCGCCGACTCAGGAAAGGCGCAGGCGCCGATCCCGCGGCCAGCGGCGCCACGCGCGTCGCGGGCAGCCTTAATTTCAAGGAACAGTACGCGCCCGCGTTTCCGCGCGTCGAGATTACCCATACCGCGCCTGGTCGCGTGGCGACCAAAGAGCAGTTGGAAGCGCTGGGACTCGTTGCCACGCCGGAAGTGGCACCCCCTGCCCTTCTTCGCGTCTCTCCCATACGTTCCGCCGGTCGGAAATGGCCCAGTTACCAGCGCTGTCTGGAAGGAGCGCCGCCCAATCACGGCAATACCGGCCCTGATACCAGCCGCGCAGACTTCACCTGGTGCATGACCGCACTCACCTGGGGTTGGAGCATCGAGGAGACGGCCGACAAACTCATGGAGCTGAGCGGCAAGGCGCGCGAAAACGGCGAGATCTATGCGCACCGGACGGCGCAGAATGCGGCCTCCGCCGTTGAGCGTCGCCGAACCGCACACCGCTGAAATCGGCGCCCCCTGCCCTTCTTTTTAGGCGATCAATGGCCTGGTTTTCGTGGCGGCCGCGTCCCCTTATGCAAGTACACTGTTGTACGCGTATCATGGTGTCCCCCGCCACAATGATCTGTGGCTGAAAGCGGAGGAATTGGATGCGGCTCTACCTGGCTGGTGTACGCGTAAACCATTAAACCCGTACGCTGGCGCACCATGACACGAATATCCGCGTAAATAACACTATTGTCCAAAACAGCAGTTACTCTGAGCGGCTGTACGCATCAGTGATGAGTTAAAGTGCCGCGATGATCGTGTCGTACACCGCCAACCGCGTCTGTTGCCGGATTGCGGTGGGGCGCGCCCTCCTGTCAACGTAGTGAGTGAACCAGACGCTCATCTCGGTTCCATCAC
>JAIQEX010000030.1 GCA_020073615.1 Terriglobia bacterium | reverse complement strand
CTCGGAAACACGGAACGTAGCATCGGTACCTCAGAAAAAACGGGATTAGCCGCCGAACGGCGGCCGTTCCGATGCTACCGCTTTAAATGTGGAGTTGGAAAATCACCGAGCCCGGTTTTCCGGGTCCTTCGCACGTCAACTCCACATTTCTGACAACTTCACATTAGTCGACGATGAGCAGCGCCGGTTCGGTGTAGACACGGAGCTTGCGAATGAGGGAGTGATCGACCTGCGAAGCCAGCAAGTGATTCAGCATGTCCATGGCGGTGGTGAACAGGACGCGCTGCTTGGACTGGCAGGCGCGCCAGCCAATAATCTTGGCTAAATAGGTTTTTCCCACGCCGGGATTGCCGATGAAAATCGCGCTGGCACCGTTGACGATGAACTCCAGATCGAGCAGGCGCAGAATGCGGGGCTTCAGCTCCATGCGGCTTTTGTGATGCTTGAAGTGGAAACTGTCGATGGAGTGGCGGGCGTGCAGGCGTGAGAGCCGGAAGCGGCGCTCGATGGAGCGGCCGTCGCGCGATTCGAGCCCGCAATCGATAAGCGATTCCAGGCTTTCGGCGAAGCTGCGGTTCTTCGCCGCCGCGTCAGTAATCGTCTGATCCAGTTGGCGGGCCATAGAGGTCAAGCTGAGCTGGTTCAGTTTCTGATGCAGTGTGGTCACGGGACTCCTTTCGGGAACGAAGAATGAAGGCGTCATACTCGGCCAGCGAGAGCGGGTCGGTGGCGAGTTCGTTCAGCGCCGGATCGCGGAGTTGCAAAGGCGGCTGTACATCGCGGCGCTGTTACTGCTGGCGGAGAATGTTGGCAACGTAATCGGCGCCGAAGGCTCGCGCGGCATGCTCCTTGGCGAGCGCGGCGGCCACCACTTCCGGGCCGTATTCACGAACCAGCGCAAACAGTTCACGGACCTGCCGCGAAAGCGAGCGATCCGTATCGGCGAGGCGTTCGAGATATTCGTGTGCGGTCGGACCGAGCAAAGCAATGAGGCGCTGCTGGGCG
Source organism: Terriglobia bacterium (assembly GCA_020073615.1). Classification (GTDB taxonomy): domain Bacteria; phylum Acidobacteriota; class Terriglobia; order Bryobacterales; family Bryobacteraceae; genus JADGNR01. Next base: position 53,245 of record JAIQEX010000030.1, on the reverse strand, counting down.
GCGGAGCGCTCCGCGGCGGCCATTTGCGCGCGGAGTTCTTTCTCAAAACGTTCGGCGCCCAGGGTCTGCCCGCGTTGCCAAGAACGGGAATAAGTGGCCACCTCGTGATGCTGATCGTAGATGGTGAGGGAGGAGGAGTCCGCTTTGACCGTGAGCTTGGAGCCCACCAAACGAGCCGGCACGCAGTATCGATTGCCGTCGAACGACAGACGGATATCTTTGTAGACCAGCGCTTCGGCCGTATCGCGGTAATCGGGAATCATCGCCGGCAGGGGCCGGAGCGATTCGGGTTGAAAACGCTCCTCCGGTTTCTGGCCGGCTTCGCGGTGCTGGCGCTGGTTAGCGATTTCTTTCAGCCACTGCCGGGCTTGGGCGTTCAGATCCGGCAGACCGGTGAACGAACGTAGCGGCCAGAAGTTCTGACGAATATAACCGATGGCTCGTTCGACCTTGCCTTTTTCCCAGGGCGCCCGAACGTGACAGGCACGCGGGATAAAGCCGCATTCGCGCGCGAAAGCGAGGAAGCGCGGATTGAAGCGGACCAGGTTGCCGTCATGCTCGGCGACGGCCGTGGCCAGATTGTCGAACCAGATCTCACGGCTGACTCCGTTAAAGAATCGAAAAGCATGGATGTGACATCGGGCGAAAGTCTCGAAAGTCTGGCTGTGCGTGAACTCCAGGTACATTTTCCGGCTGTGGGCTTCGACGAGGCAGAAGCCATAGAGCTTGCGCGTGGCGCCGTTGTAGACGAGTGCGCCGAAGTGGCGCCAATCCACATCGAAGCGTTCGCCTGGGCCGGGCTCGACGCGGACGTACGCGCGGCGGGCCATGGAGTTCTTGCGCAGAGTGCGCAGATAGTCCTTGATGATGGTGAGCCCCCCGTCGAAGCCGAGGGGTTGGAGGCGCTGCGCGATCACCGGCGCATTGGCGCCCGGGTCCTTTTCGAGCAGCTCGGCTATGGCCGCTTTCCACGGTTCGATTTTGTGGTCTCGTTCTCGATGGACGGGTTTGCCATGCTGGATGGCGTTTTCCACCAGCGGCTGCAGAATCAGGCTGGGCACCTGGGCGGTGCGCAGCTCGGGGGGCATGTCGATGGTGACGTGCAGGCGCTCGGCGAAGCGCGCCCGTTGGATCTCGAGGTATCGCTCCAGGAACTCCATCTCTTCGCCGAGCAGAATCTGCTGCCGCCCGGAGTCTTCCACCACGCGGCGCAGCAGGTCGCTCAACCCGGCGATCATCGACACCGCATCCTGGTTCCTCTGGTCGCGCACCAGGCCGGCAATGGCATTGAGCGTATTGAACAGGAAGTGCGGCTCAAGCTGCCGCCGCAGCGCGTCCAACTGCGCCTGTGAAAGTTGCGCGGTGAGCTCCGCGGCGCGCCGCCGCGATTCGATGGTGTGCCCCACGGCCACGATGCCGGCATAGTAGATGAGGTTGAGGTGGAACTGGCTCAGGAAGCGGGCCAGCGCGGCTTCGGCGAAGGGGCGCGGGTGGCCGTCGGTACCCCACGGCTGGATGGTCACCAGCAACAGGTTCCCCCACAGGGCGTTGGCCAGCGCGATCGCCAGCCAGAGCCACCCGTGCGCCAGCCACGCCCGCGGACCGGCATTCCGCACCGGCGGAAAGCGCTGCGCCATGCGCAGCACCAGCGGCGTCGCGCACGCCCACACCAGCCAGCTCAGCGTGGTGTATACGAAGTGATACGTCAGAGGCCGCCGCACGCCCTCGCCGCGCAGCCCGACGATATTCTGCGTGGCATTCACCAGTGCGATCGCCAGCCAGATGCCCGCGATCCAAACCCCCCGATGTCGATACCGGCGCATGATTCCGCATTTTCCACTCTACCGTTTCCCCCGCGCGCCCGGAAGTGAAATGCAGCCAAACCACACCGCCATGCAGGGAGCCGTATGGCGGCGGCCGGAGTTGCGCCCGATACTGGGAAACAACTATGTCACGCTTTGCCAACTTACTTCTGTGCGCCCTGGCGCTTGTCCCGCTGCACGCTGGCGGCCCCATGAATGGACCCGAGTACACTGCCGACGGCCGCCTGAAATTCCCCGCAAACTACCGCGAGTGGGTCTTTCTCAGCTCCGGTGTCGGCATGACCTACGGGCCCATTGCCGAGCAGGGGCAGTGGGGGCCGCCCATGTTCGACAACATCTTCGTCAACCCGGAGGCCTACCGCGCCTTTCTCGAGACCGGCCGCTGGCCGGACAAGACCGTTCTCGTGATGGAGGCGCGGCGCTCGGAAAGTCACGCCTCCATCAACAACGGCGGCCGCTTCCAGACAGAAATCGTGGGGGTGGAGGCCGAGGTAAAGGATGCGTCCACACCCGAGGGTCCGTGGAATTTCTATGGCTTCAGCCTCATGCCGGGCCAGCCCGTGGAGAGCGCCAAAGCGGTCTCGCACAAGTCCAGTTGTTACTCGTGCCATGGTGTGAAGACGGCGGTCGAGAACACCTTCGTGCAGTTCTATCCGCCGCTGTACGACGCCGCCGAACGCCTGGGAACGTTCAATCCCGGATTCGAGGCGCTGCCCATCACCCCGACGAAGCTGATGGAACGGATCCGCACCGGAGGTTGGGCCCCAGGCGCGGCGGCACTGGACGATGTAGTCAAGCGTTCGCCCGACGCCGGCATCATGAACGTCGAGACGCTCAACCAACTGGCCTACCGGATGATGGGCGCCGGGCTGGTCGGCGACGCGGTGAACCTGCTGGGATGGACGGCGGCGCGGTATCCGTCGTCGGCCAACATCCAGGACAGCCTCGCCGAGGCGAGTGAGCGGTTCGGCATGCCAGGGCAGGCGCGCACCGCGGCCGAGCGGGCCCTGGCGTTGCTGCCCAACGATGCGGCGCTGACGCCCGCGCGCCATGACCGGGTGGCGAAGACTTTGGACGGGCGCCTCAAACGGCTGCCTCCCAACATGGCGGGCCAGCAGTGGCCCCATGTCGAGGTTCACGGCGGAGCGCCGGCGGTTTCCCCGGATGGCTCCCGAATCGCATTCATCTCCGACCGCGGGGGAGCCTCCAATTTCTACCTGGTCCACAGCGACGGGAGCGGCGAAGTGCAGCTCACCGAAGGCAGCGAGCAGAGAAGTTTGCCGGCCTGGGATGCGCGCGGGCAGCACATCGTCTTCTCGACGTGGGCCGATGGCCAGAGCCGCATTTACGCGATCGGCGCGGATGGCAAGGGCCAGCGCCAGATCGGCACCGCTCCGGCGCGCAATCCCGCGGTCTCACCCGATGGCAAGTCGGTGCTGTATGCGGACCGCCGCATTTACCTCGCGGCCGCGGAGGGACCGGCGCAGCCGATTACCACCGGAGTAGCCCTGGAGTTCGACGCCACCTGGTCGCCCGACGGAAAGCGGATCGCCTTCGTACGTTCCGGGCCGGACCGGAAGACCAACATCTGGCTAATGAATGCCGACGGCAGCGAGCAGCGCCAGTTGACCCACATGCCCGACGGGGAAGGGCACGTGGAGTGGCCGGTGTGGTCGCCGGACGGCGGGCAAGTCGCCGTCCAGGCGGGCGTGTACACGCCGCAGAAAAGCATGGCCCACGTCCGGATCGTGGACGCCGCGACGGGAGACGCCCGCAAACTGGCGGCGCACGAGCAGCCCTACCAGGATGAAACGCCCTCCTGGTTCCCCGATGGAAAGCGGCTGGCCTTCCAAAGCAATCGCACCGGGCGCTGGGAGATCTGGGCGATGGCCGCCGACGGCACCGCCGCGCAGCAGATCACGAGGTAGGGCGTGGGCATGGGCGAAGGAGTTGCGCGAGGGCGCGGCGCCGGCATTCACCGCGCCCGATCGACAACTTTGAGCTTTCCGATTCGCTCAAAGACGTGGTCGTGTGACACGAGAATGGCGCCCATGGAAAGCGCGTGTGCCGCGATCATCAGGTCCAGGTTTCCTATCGGCTTGCCTCCTTTTTCCAAATCGGCGCGGAGTTGCCCATAGGCTCGGGCCGCTTCCGAATCCCAGGGTACACTCCAGACCCTCAACAGGAACTCGTCGACGACGTTTCTTAGCCGTTTGGCGTCCGGATTCCGAGCCACTCCGTAGCGCAGCTCACCTTCCGTAACCGCGGACACGCAGATTCGTTCCATCGGCACTCGTGTGAGATGCGGACGGATCTGGGGAAAGGTGCCCTTGATGATGTAGCTCGCCGTGTTGGTGTCGAGCAGATACCGGCTCATGCAAGCACATTGCGTTTTTGAGGCGTCCGATCCTTGCGGCTGGACATGAAGTCCCGAGGGACACGCTCCCGGTCCACCAGTTCGAAGAAATCGTGCCAGGACTGCGGCCGGCGCGATAAGACGACATCCTCACTTCCGGGGTCCCGACGGATGTAGACCTCGCCTCCTTCAAACCGCAGATCCGAGGGTAAACGGACAGCCTGGCTTCTGCCGTTTCGGAAAAGTTTCGCAGTTCGTGCCATAGCCACCTTTTGTTGGTATATACCGGAGTATATCACGCAGGGGCGCGCCGGCCTTCCGCTACTTCGCGCTACTTCGCGCGGTACGCCAGGTCCAGCAACTCCACCACGTGCATCACGCGCTGGCCGGTGCCGTGGAGGCGCACGCCGGCCTGAAGCTGGAGCATGCAGCCTGGGTTGGCCGTGGCGACGATGGCGGCGCCGGTGGAATTCACCGATTCCATCTTCTTGGCCAGAATCCGCATGGACATCTCGTTCTCGACCACGTTGTAGATGCCGGCGCTGCCGCAGCAGATGTCCGAAGCGGGCATTTCCTTAAAGCTCAGGCCGGGAATCGCGGCCAGCAGTTTGCGCGGGGCCTGGCGTACGCGCTGGCCGTGCGCCAGGTGGCACGAGTCCTGGTAGGTCACGATGGCGTCGACCGGCCCCATGGCGGGGTTCAGCCCCTTCTGGTCCAGGAACTCGGTGATGTCGCGCACCAGGGCGGAAAACTCGCGCGCCCGGCCGGCGTATTCGGGATCGTGTTCCAGCAGGTCGCCGTACTCTTTCAAGGTGGAGCCGCATCCGGCGGCGTTGGTGACCACGGCATCGAAGCCGCCGGCCAGCACGGTGTCGATATTGCGGCGCGCCAGCCGGCGTGCGTCCTCCGGAAGACCCGCGTGGACGTGCAGCGCGCCGCAGCATCCCAGGCCCTCGGGCACCACCACTTCGCAGCCATTCCGCTGCAACACGCGCACGGTAGCTTCACTCAGCCGCGCAAAGGAGATGTTGGCGATGCACCCGGCGAGGAACGCGACGCGGCGTTCGCGGCGGCCTTCGGCGGGGAACGTGCGTCCGATCTGGCTGAAGAAGAAGGGCGGCTCGGCCGAGGGCGCAAGCTGGGCGATGTCTCCCAGCCGGCCCAGCATTTTGAGGAACCCCATGGCGCGCACCAGCGCCTTGATGCCGCTGGCCTCGTACAGATAGAGTATGGTTCCGACGAAGGTGAGGGCCGCGCGCGATTCCAGCAGGCGTCCGAACACGAAACGGCGCAGCCGGCGGGCGAACCAACCGCGCCGGATGTGGGCCTCGATTTCCGCGCGCGCATCCTCCACCATGCGGCCGTAGCGCACTCCCGAGGGGCAGACCGATTCGCAGCCGCGGCAGGCCAGGCACAGGCTGATGTGCTCCACGTAGGAGGGCGCAATGGGCGCGCCCTCGGCCACCTGCACCATTTGGTAGATGCGGCCGCGCGGCGAATCCATTTCCAGGCCCAGCTCGCGATAGGTCGGGCAGGCGTTCAGGCACAGACCGCAGTGGACGCAGCGGTCCAGATCGAACTGGCGCGGCCCGAGAGCGGTTTTTTCAGATACGGCGGAAGAGTCGGCCACGGTTCAGCAGGTTTCCCGGGTCAAACAGGTTCTTGACCCGCCGCATAGTTTCGAAATCGCCCCCTGGGGTAGGCCACAGCTCCAGCGCGCGTTTGCGCTCCTCCGGCGCGAACTCGATGACCGCCTTCCAGCCGCGCCCGCCTGCTTCCAAAAGCCACCTCTGCGCCTCCGCGGGCTGTTCGAAGTACCCATAACACACTCCCGTACCGGCGCGCGCCAGGGCCGGACCCTCGAAGGAAGCCATAACTTCTTCTACTTGTTTCAGGGTACACGAGGCGCGCACCACCGCGCCATCGGCGTGTTTTTCCAAGAATCGCGGCGTGAAACTCTCCAGGTGCCGCCACAGGGCCGCCTGGCGGGAGTCTTCGAACGCCATGCCGTCGGCCATCGCGGCCAATTCGTGCTCATAACGATCCACCGCCGCCGGGTTTCCGCCCGCACGCACGGCCAGCAGCCAGGTGCGGTTGCCCACGGTGAAGCCGCCCGCGGGGTTCAGCAGGTCTATGGCGGCGGGCTGGAGCACGCTCGCCAGAATTCGGTTGCGCACGGCGATGGCATCGGGCAGGGAGCGGAGCGGCAGCAGGAAGCTGCGCTCCACTTCAGGCGCCGGCTGCACCTTGAAGTTCACCACGGCGATGGCGGCGAGCGTGCCGAAGGAGCCAATCATCAGCTTGGCCATATCGAGGCCGGCTACGTTCTTCACCACCATGCCGCCGCAGGCGACCAGTTTTCCCTCGAGGGTGGCGAACCGCATGCCGATCACCAGGTCGCGCGCCGTGCCGTAGAGCCGCCGCCGCGGCCCGCTGGAATTCGATGCGATGACGCCGCCCACCGTGGCTTGCTCGGCGAATGGCGGATCGAGCGGAACCATCTGCCGGTTCTCGGCCAGCGCGCTCACCAGCTCGCGCCAGGGCAGCCCGGCCTCCACGCTGATGGTGAGGTCGCGCGGTTCGTACTCCAGCACGCGATGCAGGGCGGCGGTGGAGATCGCCTCATCGGCAGCTTCGATGGGCCCGGCCATCAGCCGCTTGGTGGAGTTGCCGGCGAGCGCGATGGTGCGCTCCTGCACCGCGGCCCTGTGCAGGGCCTCGGCGAGTTCCTCGGGGGTCTCGGGCGTCTTCATCAGACGTACACCACGTGGCGCAGGAGCGCGGTGAGGATGGTCAGGACCAGGGATCCCACCAGGGCCGAAAGGAAGCCCCGCACCCGGAAGCCCGGCGTAAACAGCGAGGCGAGCTTCAGCAGCAATGCGTTGATCACCAGCAGGAACAGCCCCAGCGTGAGGATGGTGAGCGGGAAGGTGAGGAATTTGAGCACCGGGCCGACGGTGGCGTTTACCACGGCGATCACCACGGTGGCCAGCAGCGCCGCACCAAAACCGCGCACCTGGATGCCTGGAATGAGCTGCGCCACGATCCATAGCGCTACCGCGCTCACCAGCCAGCTCACCAGGATGTGGAGCAGCATTTTTCGCCTCCAGCCAGAGATAATGATAAGCCATGGCGACTTTGTATGCCGGGACGTCCGGATTCGCGTACCCCGCGTGGAAGCCGGGATTCTATCCGGCCAAACTGCCGGCCAAACAATTCCTGAAACACTACGCCGCGCGGCTGAACTGCGTGGAGATCAACTACACGTTCCGCCGCCTGCCCTCGGCATCTACGCTCGAAAGCTGGGTTGCGGCCACGCCCGCGGGCTTTGTGTTCGCGGTGAAGGCGAACATGCGCATCACCCATATTCTGCGGCTGAAGAACGCGGCCGAGGCCACGGAGCTGTTTCTGAGGATGATCGATCCGCTGCGCACGTCGCGGCATCTGGGCCCCATTCTGTTCCAATTGCCTCCGGCCATGAAGTGCGACGCGGCCCTGCTGCGCAGCTACCTGGAGCTCCTGCCGGAGGGCATGCGCTACGCTTTCGAGTTCCGGCACGCGTCGTGGCTGGTGGACGAAGTGTACGAGGAACTTCGGCGGCGCAACGTCTCGCTGTGCGTGGCCGAATCGGAGAAGCTGGAAGTTCCGGAGGTGCTGACCGCCGACTTCGTGTACTACCGTCTGCGCAAACCGGAGTACACCGAGGCGGATGTGGACGCGTTCGCGGCGCGGGCCAAAGAACTGCTGGCCACGGGGCGCGATCTCTACCTGATGTTCAAGCACGAAGAGAGCCCGGACGGCGCGATCAACGCGGAGCTATTGTTAAACAAGAGCCGATGAAGCCACGATACGCGTTCGCCGGATTGTTTTTTCTGGCCGGATTTGCCTGCGCGCAGACGCTCTCGTCGCATAGCGGGTGGAACTTTTCCGACACCCTGGAGACGGCGACCGATGTGCTGGTAGCGGACATCGTCAGCGGCTCCGCGGTGGACAACGGATCGCAAGTGAGCGTTAAGGCGACCGTGCGCGTGGTGCGCGTGCTCGCGGGCGGCACAATCCCCGGGATGGAACTGGCGCTGGCCTGGCAGTATCAGCCGGTCCTGGCCCCGTCGGCGACCGCAAAGGTGCCGGCGGTGCGCGCGCTCTGGTTCCTGCGGGAAAAGGCGGACGGGTCGTTCGAGCCGCTTCAGGCATCGGGCATGATCGTATCCATGGGCGGCGTCTACGTCGAGATCCCGGAAGCCGGCCCGCCAGCCGCGTTCGTCAACGCGGCGGATCAGCTGCTACAGGCCAAGATCGCCCGCGAAGTGGCGTGGGCGCTCGAAGACCTGGTGGCGCGCCATGCGGCGGACCTGGGACCGCACCCGCCGGAACCGCCGGTGGCCGGCGTAGTTCCGCCATGGGTACGGACGCAGATGCAGTTTGATTCGCTCGAGATGATGCTGCATGCTCTCGACCAGCGGACGGCCGCGGACGTATTTCAATATCTCTCGGAGCGGGCGGACGCAAATCTCAAGCTGCTGGGGATTGCGGGGCGACTGAGGGCGGGCGACGCGAACGCGCTCTTCGAGCTGGAGAAGGATCTCCCGCGCCTGGCGGCGAGCTTCGGCGCCATGCGGGTTTCGCCATCGATGATGGGAATCGACCTCCGGGAGAATCTTCCGGCGGCCCATGCCTGGGCGCGCATGGCACTGGCGGAGCAGACCATTCCCGGTATGGACGGCATCTTTGCCATGCAAGTCGGCTCAACCCACAGCCTGGAATTCCTGCCGTACCTGATGGTCATGGCGGGCAGCTCGGCTTTTTCGGCGCGTGACGCCGCGCTGATGTCGATGTGCGGTTTGCTGGCACCACCGCAACTGTTCTGGCAGCCGGAGATGTCGGCCTACTGTCCCAACCGCTCGCCTATGAACGATAGCGCAGAGGCACAAAAGGACGTCGCCTTCTGGCAGCGCTGGTGGGATGCGCATCGCGAAGAAATCGGCAAGCTGGTGGAGCTGCCCTCGGTGGTGCCGCCGGCCCGCTACAGCGCCAACGTGGGGGCGGCGCCAGCCATCGAGGTCCCCATGGAGGTGCGCTTTCAGGGCGTGCTGGGCCCAGGCGGCGAAGGGGTGCAGTTGAGCGCCGCCGATCGCGAAACTTTCCAGAAGGTAGCGGCCGCTACCAACGCGCGACTGGCCGGGAACCAGCAGCGCTCCATGGATGTCATGAACGCGGCGCGATTGCGCGGAACACTGCCCGACCGCCAATCCGCGGCGGCGCTGTGGCAGGACCGGCTGGCCATTCTGAAGGCGGGCCTGGCGGACATGAGGAGCAAGCTTTCCCCGGAGGGCTGGCAGGCGGTGGAGCACTTCATGATGAGCATGGGTTTCGGCGCGGCGGGCGCGCCTGCTCAGCCGCCCAAGTAGCCGGCAGCTATAATGGCCGGGACATGCCATCACGGCCATCCGTTGCCGGAGTGCTCGCGCTTGCGGCGCTGGCGGTATTCACCGTCTGGATCACGTGGCGCGCCAAGGCGGTGGAGCGCGGGCTCGATCACGATGCGAAGAAGATCACGGTGGCGGGCAAGGCGGCCCCGGATTTTTCACTGCCGACGCTCGACGGACGCACCGTGGCGCTGGCCGATTTCCGCGGCAAGCAAAAAGTGGTCGTTACCTTCTGGGCGAGCTGGTGCGGGCCGTGCCGCGCGGAGATGCCCGTGCTCGATTCGCTCTACGAGCGCGGCCACAAGCCCGGCGCGGATTTCGAATTTGTGGCCATCAGCATCGATGACGACCGCCAGGCCGCCGCCACCTTCGCCGCGCAGATGAAGATGCCGTTTCCCGTGCTCCTCGATCCCGCGCAAAAAACGGCCGCCGCCTTCGATGTGGAGAGCATTCCCACGCTGTTTGTGATCGACTCCGGCGGCAAGGTGGTATTGGGCAAGGTCGGCTTCGAGCCCAGTACCGAGATGGTGCTGTCGCAACAACTCGGAATCCCCATGAGAATGCCACCAGGAGCGACCAATGCCGGCCGCGGCAATTGAATTCCAGCGTGTGACCAAGGTGTACAAGCGGCTCTTCAGCGAGGAGCGCGTCGAGGCGCTTTCCGATGTCTCCTTCGAAGCCGCGGCGGGCGAAGTGTGCGCGTTCCTCGGCCCCAACGGCGCGGGCAAAACCACCAGCATCGGCCTTCTGATGGGCTTCTTCTTCGCCGATTCGGGCTCGATCCGCGTGCTCGGCTGCCGGCCGGGCGACATCCGCGCCAAGGCGCAGATCGGATTCCTTCCCGAGAATTTCGCCTTCTACAAATACCTGACCGCACCCAAACTGCTCGAGCTGCATCTGGCCCTCGCCGGGAGGAAGACCGCGCGCGACGGCCGACGGATCGGCGATCTGCTCGCCAAGGTCCGGCTCAACGGCTATGAGAAGCTCAAGGTCGGGAAGTACTCGCGCGGCATGGTGCAGCGCCTGGGGATCGCGCAGGCGCTTTTGTGCGACCCGCAACTGGTCGTCCTGGACGAGCCCACTTCCGGGCTCGATCCGGCCGGCCGCAAAGAGGTGCTGCAACTGCTGGCGGCTTTGAAGTCCGAGGGCAAGACGGTCTTCCTCAGCTCGCATATTCTGCCCGAGGTCGAGCAGATCTGCGACCGCGTGGTGATCATCGACCGCGGCAGGCTGGTGCGCACCGGCCGCCTGAACGAGATGCTGGCGGGCGGCAACCGCGTGGCGATCGTGGTGGACCAACTGCCGGTGGAAACGGAGCAGGCGCTGGCCGCGCAAGGCGCGGTGGCGACGCGCAACGCGCACGGCGCCGCCATCGTGGTGGAGGCTGCGCGCAAGCGGGAAACGGCCGAGGCGCTGTGGAGCGCGGGCTGCGACGTGGTGAGCATGAACCCGGTGAGAGACACTCTCGAAGAGCTGTTTCTAAAAGAAGTGGACCATCGCCAGGGGGCTCAATGAAAATCCGCGCCATCGCGTTGAATACGTTTGCCGGCCTGGTGCGCAACAAGATCATCATCCTGTTCTGCGCGGGCTGCCTGTGCATTCTGCTGCTGTTGCTGACGCCGCTGCTGATGGCGCGGTCCCTGCGCGCCACGCAGACCGCGGAGCAGATGCAGGCCGCGGTGCTGCCGCTGATCGGGGCCATGATGGCGCTGGTGAGCGGCTTCGGCAGCCTGCTGGCGGCGTGGGCGGCGGCCGACGCGGTGGCGGGGGAAATGAAATCGGGCACCATTCTGGCGGTGATGGCGCGGCCCGTGCGGCGCTGGGAATTTCTGCTGGGCAAATACCTGGGCGTGCAACTGCTGATGGCGGTTTACGTGCTGTGCACGTTCGGGCTGAGCTACCTGCTGGCGTGGATCGGCGGCGCGCACATCCAGTCGGCGCCCTGGGTGCTGCTGGTGTACCCGCTAGTGCGCTACGCCCTGTACAGCGCCATCGGCATCTTCCTGGTCACGGTAATGCACCCCATGGTGGCCATGGGCATCGTGCTGGTGATCTCGATAGCGGCGCAGATTGTGGCGCCGTCGTCCGGCACTACATACCTGCCGGCGTGGCTGAAGACGGGGCTATATCACGTGCTGCCCTCGACCACACTGCTATCGGAAATTCGCTATCTGACCATCACCAAGGCCACCTTGCGGGGAACTCCGTGGACCGATCACGCCATCGCGCTGGCCTATGGGGTAGATTACGCGCTGGTCTGTTTCCTGCTGGGGGTGTGGCTGTTCCGGCGGCGGAGCCTGTCGCGCGATTGAGCCCCGGAGTAGCGGATAATAAGACATTATGGGCAAGATGCTGGGCTTGGTGATGACGGGCGGAGGGGCGCGCGGCGCCTATCAAGCCGGTGTTCTCAAACGCATCGGCGAAATCAAGCGGGTGCAAAAGAACGGCAACCCCTTTCCCATAATCGGGGGCGCCTCGGCCGGAGCAATCAATGGCTCCGCCCTGGCCGCGGGCAGCGACGATTTTTCCTCCGTGACCAAGACTCTGGCGCGGCTTTGGTCGAGCCTGCGGCCTTCGGATGTCTTTCGTTGCGATGGCTTCTCACAGGCTCGTAATTCCCTTACCTGGATCATGGATCTCTCCTTTGGCGGCATCCTGGGAGGAGGTAATGCCCATTCTCTATTAGACGCGACCCCTTTGCGAGGCTACCTCAGTAAGAACCTGCCCTTCGACCGGATCGACGCCAACATCAAGAAGGGGTATCTTTACGTCCTGGCGATATCCGCGACTAACTATGCCTCGGGTAAGAGCTATCTCTTCCTCCACGGAAAAAAAGGGCACCCTATGTGGAACAGAAGCCGGCGAGTTACTCTGGCCACAAAGGTCACTGTGGAACATATCTGCGCTTCGGCCGCGATCCCTTTCGTCTTTCAGCCTGTAAGGCTGCAAACAGCGCGCGGTACGGCGTTTTTCGGCGACGGCTGTGCGCGCCTGCAACAACCTCTGAGCCCGATCATACGCCTGGGGGCGGAAAGGATTCTGGCTATCGGGGTACGCGGCGACAATCTCGAACACCAGGAAGAAGGCGCGGATGAGAGGATTCCTTCGCTGGCGCAAGTCATGGGAGTCCTCTTCGATGTCATGTTCCTGGACCATCTCACTACCGACATCGAGCATCTCGAGCGCTTGAATCAGTTGCTGCGCGATGGCCACATCACCGAGTCCGGTATGGAAGGTTGCGAGAAGATGCGTCCCTTGCAATCGCTGCTCATCACGCCCTCAGTCGATTTGTCACACCTGGCGGAGGAGCACCGGGGAGACCTGCCCTATCTGATCCAGTACTTTGTGAACAGCCTGGGACGCGATGCGGCCTCCTGTGCGGACCTGATGAGTTACCTGCTGTTCTCGTCGAAGTACACGAGCGCCCTCATCGACATTGGTTACAACGACGCCAGTGAACGAATCGATGAGATCGAGACGGTACTCTATTCCGACGAGACAAGTAACTAAGTAATTAAGGGGACGGGCGAGCTCAGCCCACCTTGCTTTTGCGCGCCCGCTTCTTGGGGGCTTCCTCGAGCGGCATCTCTTCCTCCGCGGCCCCCGCGCCGGCGGCGGCGCTGGCGGTGGCCACGGCGGCGGGCTTGCGCTTCTCGGCGAGGCTCTTCTTGAGCGCTTCCATGATGTCGATCACCGGGGCGGTGTGCGCCGCCGGAGTGGCCACCACGGTCCGGCCTTCGATTTTCGCCTCGATCATCTTCTGCAGGTTGTCGCGGTAGCTGTCGTGGTATTTCTGCGGCTCGAATTCGGCTTCGAGCGAGGAGATCAGCATCTTGGCCATGGCGAGCTCTTTCTCCTTCACCAGGCTGGTGTCGGTGCGGAACTCGTCCACCTGCCGGATCTCGTCCTGGTAGTACATGGTGTGCGACAGGATGCCCTTGGCGCCGGGGCGCAGGATGATGATGTGCTCGCGGTTATGCATGGCCACCTTGGCCAGCGCATAATACTTCGATTCGCGCAGCGCCTGGAACAGCAGCGCGTAGGGCTTCTCGCCGCCCTCGTCGGGGGCCACGTAGTAGGAGCTCTCGAGGTACACCGGGTCCACGTCGTCGCCCTTGACGAATTCCAGGATCTCCATCACCTTGGCGGTCTTGGGCGCCACTTTCTTGATGTCCTCGTCGTCGATCTCCACGTAGTGGTCCTTCTCGTACTCGTAGCCTTTGACCAGCTCGTTGCGCGGGATGGGCTTGTCCTCGGCTTGGCAGTAGGTGACCTGCCGGATGCGTGAATGGTCGTCTTTGTGCAGCAGGTTGAAGCTGACGGTTTCGCTGCGCGCGGCGCTGAAGAGCCGGACGGGGAACGAGACCAATCCAAATGTGAGGTGGCCTTTCCAGACGCTAGATGCCATGTGTGCCGCTCCTTCCCAACGTGGTTTCCAAGATACTACACTCCCCTATATGATGTAAATGCAGGGTGGAAGGGGGTTTATGCCGCTCGAAGAGTACGCTCGCAAACGCCGTTTCGGCAACACTCCGGAACCTCCCCCCGGTGACAATAGCACGCCTCCTGCCAATTACTTCTGTGTGCAGCGTCACGACGCTACGCGGCTGCACTACGATTTCCGCCTGGAGATCGACGGCGTGTTGAAATCCTGGGCCATCCCCAAGGGCCCGACGCTCGATCCCGAAGTGAGGCACCTCGCGGCGCACGTGGAAGACCACCCCGTGGAGTACGGCGCTTTCGAGGGCACCATCCCGGCGGGCAATTACGGCGCGGGCAGCGTGATGCTGTGGGACCGCGGCACTTTCGATCTGCTGGGCGAGGCCACGGGTGCGGAGCAGATGGCGCGCGGCGATCTGAAGTTCCGGCTGCACGCGGAGAAACTGAACGGCGATTTCGCGCTGGTGCGGATGAAGGGCCGCGGCAAGGGCAACGAATGGCTCATCATCAAGAAGCGCGATGAGTTCGCGGCTCCGGGCTGGGACGTGGAGAGCTACGCCTACAGCGTGCTCTCGGGCCGCACCCAGGAGGAGATCGCGCAAAACCTGCCGGCGCGGAAGACCAAGCGCAAAACGGCGGGGGCGGCGGACCGGGTGTGGGCGAGCAGCCGTCCGGCAAAGCGCAGCGTCAAGACGGGCCCGGCCGCGGCAGCTACCGCGGCGCCCGCAAAAAAAAAACTGAAATCTCACTCGGCGGCTTGAAGGGCGCGCGCCAGGCGGAGATGCCGGCCGCCATCGAGCCCATGAAGGCTACGCTCGCCGAGCGTCCGCCGCAGGGCGACGACTGGCTGTTCGAAATCAAGTGGGACGGCGTGCGCGCCATCGCCTTCGTGGACCGGGAAGAGGTGCGGCTGCAGGCGCGCAGCGGCCTGCGCTGCGAGCGCCAGTATCCCGAGCTGGCGGTGATCGCGCACCACCTGGCCGCCACGCAGGTGGTGCTCGATGGCGAAATCGCGGTGCTCGACGAAAAGGGCGTGTCGCGCTTTCACCTCATCCAGCCGCGCATCGCCAACACCGACCCCAACGCCATCGCCCACCTGGCGCGGTCCACGCCGGTGGTGTATTTCGCCTTCGACCTGCTCTACCTGGATGGCTACGACCTGCGCGATGTAAGCCTCGCCGAGCGGCGAAAACTGC
Source organism: Terriglobia bacterium (assembly GCA_020073615.1). Classification (GTDB taxonomy): domain Bacteria; phylum Acidobacteriota; class Terriglobia; order Bryobacterales; family Bryobacteraceae; genus JADGNR01. The sequence goes on along the minus strand of JAIQEX010000030.1, from coordinate 38,004 downwards.
TCGAGGCGGTGGTGGCGCCGGGGCCGGTGCTGCGCATCTCGGCGGCTTTCCCGGGCGCGGGCGAGCACCTGCTGGAGGCGGCGCGGGAGAACGGGCTCGAGGGCATCGTGGCCAAGCATGCCGCCAGCGGTTACGAATCGCGGCGCAGCCGCGAGTGGCTGAAGATCAAGATCGTGGGCGAGCAGGAGTTTGTCATCGGCGGCTTCACCGCGCCGCAGGGCAGCCGCGACCACTTCGGCGCGCTGGTGCTGGGCGCGTATGACGCAGGCAAACTGAACTGGGTGGGCAACGTGGGCACCGGCTTCGACCAGAAGGCTCTGGCCGGCGTGTATGCACGCTTGCAGCCGTTGATTACGGAGGTGTCCCCGTTTGCTGAGCGCCCGCAGCCCGATCGCGGCATGACGTGGGTGAGACCCGAGCTGGTCTGCCAGGTGAAATTCGCCAACTGGACGACGGACAAGCGGTTGCGCGCCCCGGTCTTTCTCGGCCTGCGCAACGACGTCGGTCCCCGCCAGGTGGTGCGCGAGGAGGCCGCGAGCGAAGATGCCGCTCCCGCCGGCGACCCGGCGCGCGAACTGTTGCCCGATGTCAAAGAGGCCACGCTCGCCATCGACGGCCGCACCCTGAAGTTCACCAACCTGAAGAAGGTGTTTTATCCCGACGAAGGCTACACCAAGCGCGATGTGCTGAACTACTACGCCGGCGTGGCCGACCTGATTCTGCCGCACCTCCAGGACCGGCCGCTTTCCTTGAAGCGGTATCCCAACGGGATCAAGGAAACGTTTTTCTTTCAGAAGGACACCCCGCTCACCTTCGCCCCCTGGCTGCGCACCGAGTCGATCGCCTCCAACCACACCGAGGAGCCCATCCGCTACGTGTTTGCCCAGGACCGGGCCGCCCTGCTGTACCTGGTGAACCTGGGCTGCATCGATCACAACCCGTGGATGAGCCGCTCGCCCACACTCGACAACCCGGATTTCGCGCTGATCGATCTGGACCCGCAGGAGTGCCCCTTCGAGCGCATTGTGGACGCGGCCCTGCTGGTGAAGGGCGTGCTGGACCGCATCGGCCTCGCGGGTTACCCGAAAACCACCGGCGGCGACGGAATGCACGTGTACATCCCCGTGGAGCCGGATTACACCTACGAGGAGACGCGCACCTTCACCGAGCTGATCGCCCGCCTGGTGATCGCCCAGAAGCCGGATCTGTTCACAACGCCGCGCGCGGTCTCCAAGCGGCAGAAGAATCGCGTGTATTTCGATTACCTGCAAAACGGGAAATCGAAGACGATCGCCGCGCCATATGTGCTGCGCGCCTACAAGGGAGCGCCGGTGGCGACACCGTTGGCTTGGGAGGAGGTGCGGCACGGATTGTATCCGGAGCAGTTCCATATCGGCAATGCGCGCGAGCGCTTCCGCGAGAAAGGCGACCTGTTCGCGGGGGTGCTGCACAGGCCGCAGCGGATCGAGGAAGCGCTGGAGCGGCTCGAGAAATTGTTCCGTTGAGCCAGCCCCCGCGCCCAGATGTGATAGAAGATTATAGAGGCTGTATTCCTGCCGGACGTCGACCGATGAACCATCCCGCTCCGGAAGTCCCCGTGGTCATCCCCGCCTACCAGCCGGGTGAGCCCCTGGTGTCGCTGGTCCAAGGTCTCGTTGGGCTGGGAGTGCGGGCGATCGTGGTGGTCGACGACGGCAGCGCAGCCGGCTGCGCGGAGTATTTTCAAAGAATCGCCGCTCTGGACGGCGTCTCGGTGGTGCGGCACGCGGTCAACCTGGGCAAGGGCGCCGCGCTCAAGACGGGCATGAACCACGCGCTGGTTCATTTCCCCGGCTGTGCGGGCGTGGTCACGGCCGATGCCGACGGCCAGCATCACGCGGAAGATATCGTGCGCGTGGCGGACCGGTTGCGTGCCCATCCCGGAGCGCTCATCCTCGGGGTGCGCACCTTCGGCAGCCGCGTGCCGTGGAAGAGCCGCGTGGGCAACAACGTCACGCGCACGCTCATGCGTCTCATGGTGGGGCAGAACCTGGCCGATACCCAGACGGGCCTGCGCGGCGTGCCGGCGGCGCTCATCCCGCACCTGCTGCGCGTGGCCACGGCGGGCTACGAGTTCGAGCTGGACATGTTGATCGCCTGCAAGTATCAGGGTTGTCCGGTGGTGCAGGAGCCGATTCGCACCATCTATCTGGACGGCAACAAGAGCTCCCACTTTCACCCCATCTTCGATTCCATGCGCATCTATTTCCTGCTGTTCCGGTTCAGCGTTCTCTCTTTGCTCACGGCCGCCCTCGATAACGTGGTATGGGCGTTGGCGTTCGCCGCCACCGGCAGCATCGGCGAGTCGCAGGTGGCCGGACGGCTGGTGGCCATGGTCTTCAACTACCTGGGCGCGCGCCGCGTGGTGTTTCATTCGCGGCAGCGGCACCAGATGGTGCTCCCGAAGTATGTCCTGCTGGTGGTGGCCAACGGCCTGCTCTCCTATGCCCTGATCCAGTTGATCCACTACCGTCTGGGCATCCGCGCCATCACCGCGAAGCTGTGCGCCGAGGGGCTGCTGTTCATCGCCAATTTTGCCATCCAGAGAGACTTCGTGTTTACCCGCCGGGAGGCATCGCCCGCCGCCACCGATTGGGACCGCTACTACACCAGCGTTCCGGCCACGGCGCGGCTCACGCGGCGCTACACCACCGCGGTGCTGGTGGATGCCATGAACCGCCACGCGGCGCCGGCGGCGCGGGACGCGCGCCTTTCCATCGTCGAGATCGGCGGCGCCAACAGTTGCTTCGTGGACGCCATCCTCGCGGCGGTGGGCTGCCGCTCCTACGAGGTCGTCGATACCAATCGATACGGCCTGTCGCTGCTGGCCCGGCGGATGGGGGCGAACGATGTGATTCGCCTGCACGAGCAGAGCGTCCTGGACCTGTCGTTGGCGGCCGAAGCCGATATCGTGTTCAGCGTCGGCCTGGTGGAGCACTTCGATCCGGACGATACCCGCAAGGCCGTGCTGGCCCATTTCGACGCCTTGCGGCCGGGCGGCATCGCCATCATTACCTTCCCCACGCCGACCCTGCTGTACCGTATGGCGAGAGGCGCGATCGAAGCGATTGGCATGTGGAAGTTTCACGATGAGCGGCCGCTCGATCCGCGGGAAGTGATTCGCGCGGTGGAAGAGCGCGGCGACGTGATATGTGAGAGGACGCTGTGGCCGCTGATTCTGACCCAGGAGCTGATCGTCGCCCGAAAGCGGCCGGCGCGGGAGTCTACTGGCTCTGTGCTTGCGGAGGCTACCGAACTCGCCGTCTGACTTGGATTAGAAGATGACCATCCCGAATCGTGCTCGCGTGTTGTCGACGCTCTGCTGCGCCCTCCTGTGGGCCGCCGCGGATGAGTTGCCGCCCGTTCCCCAAACTCCCAAGCGGCCGGTGACCGACGATTACCGGGGCGTCAAGGTGGTGGACGATTACCGCTGGCTGGAGCAGGCCGCCGACCCGGAAGTGCGCGAGTGGAGCAGCCGGCAGAACGCCCGCACGCGCTCCTACCTGGACGGGTTGCCCGCGCGGGCCGCCATTGCCGAACAACTCACGCACCTGTACACCGGCCAATCGGCGCGCTTTTCGGCGCTGACGTTTCGCGGCGGCGCGCTGTTCGCCATCGAGACGCAGCCGCCCAAGCTGCAGCCGTTTCTGGTGACGCTTACTTTGGCCGACGACCCCGGCTCGGCGCGCGTGGTGGTCGACCCGAATGCGTTCGATGCCAGCGGCGCCACCACCATCGATTTCTACGTGCCCTCGCTCGACGGCAAACTGGTGGCGGTCTCGCTCTCCAAGGGCGGCAGCGAGGAAGGATCGGTGTCGGTGTTTGAAGTGGCCACTGGCAAGCCGCTTTCCGACGCGATTCCGCGCGTCAACGGCGCCACCGCCGGCGGCAGCGTGGCCTGGAACGGCGATGCCAGCGGTTTCTGGTACACCCGCTATCCGCGCGCGGGGGAGCGGCCGGCGGCCGACCTGAACTTCTTTCAGCAGGTCTGGTTCCACCGCCTCGGCACGGCCACGGCCCAGGACCAGTACGCGCTCGGCAAGGAATTCCCGCGCATCGCCGAAGTCGAACTGCAATCCTCCGACGACGGCAAGTTCGTGTTGGCCCGCGTGGCCAATGGCGATGGCGGCGAGTTTCTGCACTACATGCTCGGGCCGGAAGGCCGTTGGAGCCAGATCGCGCTGCTCTCCGACAAGACCTCGCAGGCGGCGTTCGGCGCGGGCGGTTCGCTGTACCTGCTCTCGCGCAAGGACGCGCCGATGGGAAAGCTGCTGGAGGCCGCCGCGCCGGCGTTTGCTCTCGACAAGGCAAAAACCGTGGTCACGCCTGGGCGTTCTTCGATCGACGGATTTCTCGCGGCGGGCTCGCACCTGTACGTGCGCTACATGGCGGGCGGGCCCTCGAAGCTGCTCGCCAAGGAGATCGGCAAAGAGGAGAAGACCGTCGATATCCTGCCGGTATCTTCGGTCGGCCAGCTTGCGCGCGCGCCCGGCGACCAGCTTTTGTTCGAGAACGAAAGCTTCGTCGAGCCCTCGGCGTGGTACCGCTACGACCCGGCGAGCGGCCAGGCAAAGAAGACCGCGTTGGCCGAGACTTCGCCGGCCGCCTTCGGCGACGTGGAAGTGAGCCGCCCGTTTGCCGTCTCCAAAGACGGCACGCGCGTGCCCATGAACATTCTGCGGCGCAAGGGGACCAGGCTCGACGGCAACAACCCCACGCTGCTCTACGGCTATGGCGGTTACAGTATCAGCGAAGCGCCGAGCTTCTCCGCCCGCCGGCGCTGGTGGCTCGACCACGGCGGCGTGTGGGTGATCGCCAACCTGCGCGGCGGAGCGGAGTTCGGCGAGGCGTGGCACGAGCAGGGCCGGCTGACCAGGAAGCAGAACGTGTTCGACGACTTCATCGCCTGCGCGGAATACCTGATCAAGGCGAAGTACACGAACCCGGAAAAGCTGGCCATCGAAGGCGGCAGCAACGGCGGCCTGCTGATGGGCGCCGCGCTGACCCAGCGCCCCGAACTGTTCCGCGCGGTGGTGAGCCACGTGGGCATCTACGACATGCTGCGCGTCGAGAATTTTCCCAACGGCGCCTTCAACGTGACCGAGTTCGGCACCGTCAAAGAGGCCGACCAGTTCCGCGCGCTCTACGCCTACTCGCCCTACCACCACGTGAAAGACGGCGCCGATTACCCGGCCGTGCTCTTCCTGACGGGAGACAACGACGGACGCGTGGACCCCATGAACTCGCGCAAGATGACGGCGCGCCTGCAAGCGGCCACGCATTCGCCACGGCCGATCTTCCTGCGTACCAGCTCGAGCAGTGGCCACGGCATCGGCACCGCGCTCGACGAGCGCATCGCGCAGGACGCCGACGTGTTTGCGTTTCTGTTCGACCAGTTGGGGATGAAGTAGGGCGTCAGGAGGTCCCTGTCTCCAAAGGAAGTCGCGACTGCACTTCCCGAAAAACGCGGCCGGCTATTTCGAGCATGGCCTCCGCTTCCTCCCGATCCGGTGTGTAGAGCGACCCGGGATAACGCAGCTTCCAGGCGTAGTCCGAAAGGACATCAGCCTCTTCCAACAGCGAAGCCAGCGTGGCGTCGATCGCGCGGCTGGCCTCGCCCAACTCTTCCAGGTCGTGCGTGCGACGGAACGGCCGCTCGTGCCAGCGATGAGGACCCGAGCTGAGGCGAGATCCTCTGCCGCCTTGCCCAGCCATTCGCGCGTTTCCCTGGCGCGGGCGTCACTGGGTTTCATAGAGTAGTCGTCCTTCGCGCACTACGGTGGCCGGCAGGGATGCCACGACCCAGGCGGCCCGCTCCTCGAAATCGGTTTTGCGCCACGGCACGATGTCTTTGGCGAAACCGGTTCCACGCACAGCTCTGCCCGCGCCGGGGCGCAGTTTCTCCGCGGGAACATCGTCGGGTACCACGACGAGAAAATCGAGATCGCTATCCGGCCCGTCATCGCCCCGCGCCACCGATCCGAACAGGTAGATGCGGACCGGCCGGTAGAATTCCACCAGCTTATGGGTAATATCCGCGATCGCCTCGTCGCGGGTCATGGACCTGCTCCGCCTCTGTTCCCGATGGTAGCGCAGCCCGGGTGCAATCAGGCAGCACGTGTTCCGCGAGACCCATAACCGACGCGGCGGCTGGCGGGAAGCGTGCCAAAAGTGGAATCGCGATCACGCGGCGTGTTTCGTTAATCCGATAGTAGACGTGCAAGGGAGAATGCACGAAGCGGCGCACACCTCGGTACCTCTTCAACCGGGCGCCCAGATAGGGAAAGTCCTTCAACAGGTCCACGTGGTCCAAGAGGGAGCCCGCGAACTGCTCGGTCGTGCCGGGGTGACGCGCCCACGACCAGGCAATGATGGCCTGCAAGATCGGCTAAGGCCGGCGCGGTGTAGAGGACTTGGAAATCCAGTGTAGAAAAAGCTAAATACTTGTTTCTGGAACAATGGGGGCAAGCTCACGCTACGAGCCTGCTATTTGCCTGCGGGCTGCCTGTTCCGGCCGCCAGGATGCCGCGGCCGATGCTGGCAACAAGACCGCGGCCGATACTGGCGGGCGTCGGCAGTGCGCCCCGGTGATGGCTGCCAGTTGGCCCGGCGCCCAGCCGTTTCAAAGCGCTCTGCGAATGCAAAGCTCCCTGGGCTCGCCCTGCTGACAAGCCGCCTTGCCGAGCCGCGCTCTATTGCGCCTCCAGTTGGTCAGAGGAATCATCGGTATCGATGCCAAACCTCTTTACCCGGAGAGCGTTGATTTCGGACTCCTGCCCGATCTGTCTCAACGCTTCCTTCGCACGCCTCGAAATCTCCTTCTGGGGCACTGATGCGTTTGAAACGCTGTCGAAAAAAAGACATGCATTCAACAGTTTGTGAAGCTCGGTGCCATAGGTGTTCTTTAGAAGCTTACGATACTCTTCCACAGGAGTGGCCGACAAGTAACTGAGGGTGTTATCGTTCCAGCCTTGGTTGAGGGAAAGGAGAACAGTCGCGAAATCCCGTTTGTCCTTGAATGTAGCGTATTTCTCCCTGAATGCTTGCACAACATGTAGATCCTTGACGTTACTTGCGAAGGGATATTTCGACAGATCAAAGAGGTCCCGGTCTTCTCCGTGAACAGTGACGTACGTCGCTATGATCTCATCAGCTAGATCATCCCGGTGAAGGCCCCTGAAGAGGGAAACGGTGCCGCCTAAATTTAGGGGCGAAATACTCCGAACGTTGCTGTTGAAGCTTTTGTAAATCGCGTCTATCACCTCGTCCGTGTTGTTATCGAACGAATCATGATATGCCCGCCATGCTTCCGTGAAGGATGCCCCCTGTTTCTGGGCCCTGACGCTCCGGTCCAACTCCCTAACGTGCACCTCCACTAACTCCCGGTCAAAAAATCCGTTCTGTATTCCGTCCAGGAGAATTAGGTCGAATTCATCGACGAACGCAAACCCATAAGCTTCAAGCAGCGCATTCCAAGAGGCTTCTTTTTCTGGGATCTCTTCTCCCTTCGATAGACCAAACAGTTTCGCGGGCGTCCTGGCCTTCAGATATTCAAGAGACGGCGCCCTGATAGGCTCGTGTACGCACCATGCAAGAAGAGATAATGTTTTCACGACTTGTTTCAGCACGTCCTCATCGAGCCCTTTCAAGAGGGGCTCGATCTTGCGTACTGCGCGCTCAATTTTCTTGATCACCCGAATATTGGAGATCCCTAACGAAACGCAGCTCTCAGCAAGATATCTTCCCGATTGCGAATCGGTAGATATCGCAATCCGGGCACAGTCCGCAGCTGTTGGGGCGAAATTCAAGGAGATGTCCACAACCTTTTCGTAGTAAGTCTCGAAGTCTCTTCTTGCGTCGTCCTGAAGGGCCTCGTCGTTCAATATGAAAAATACCTTGCAATTCTTGCGCTCCTTCAGTTCTGAAGCCAGCCCCATTACATCGCGAACGGATAACTTCGTCCCGCGACGTTCGATGTCATCTACGCAGATGATGGTGCTTTGGACCGTTAAGAACAATGCCGGACCGAACCCTGTCAGATAATCCTTTACTCCGGGAATCATTCGGCCGAACCACGCCGCCTTCCGCCCGAGTCCCTCGGTAAGAGCGGCCGTGTTCTTGCACAGCGTGGCTAGACTTGGCTCGCCCATCTCTGAGGTCTGAACTATGTTCTGAAAGATCGCGGTTTTGAAGTCCTCAAGAGAATTCAGGCCGAACAGGGACACGTAGGAGTAACGCTTTAGGGCTATCCGGTTATGCATCTTCGCCTCGTTGAGATGTTTGTTCCAGGTGAATGTTTTCCCAACGCCCCACTTGCCAGTGATACAGGCCACTTCCGTCTCGTCGCTGGAAAGAAACCTACGAATTTCCTCTTCTACGAGTTTAGTGGACACTCGCCTTACCTCTTTCGTGCCGGGCCCAAAGCGGCTCGCTTCGGTAGACGCGTTCCGCAAGGGCATGCAACTTGCGAAGTTTGGCGAGAATGTGGCGAAGATGGCGCAAGACAACTAATCCATAGCCGGGGACGCTCCATCATGGGGTGTCCCCAACTCTCACCTCTAATGCTTCGATGCAGCCTCCGGATAAATCGGTGGAGCATTAACGAATAGACTGTTCGTGATCTTCCCACCCTGCCAAGCATCGTTGCTGATTTCGACAAGATCCGTCAGACCGCACTGGGCGCAATGGATCTCCAGCGCGATCTTGAAATCACGTTTTGCTTTCGGCCGAATTGCCGGGGCGTACTTCACGGGACCATCGCGCGTTACCTCAAAATCGAGGATTTGCATGATGGTGTTGTCTGCACACCTTGGACAGAGGAAAAAGAAGTGCTCCAATCCGTCCGTCATTCCGCGCAGTTTTCCCCCCTTCACTTCGTCTGACCCTTCGTAGGCGAACCGTCTCATCGTGACTGCCTCCGCGCCATGATCGTATCACGGCCGCTCGGTTGAATCATCCGTCTCTTCCGCTTCCATGCGACTTGCGAGCAAAGCCCCTTTCTGGTTTGAAACAGATTCCAGGATTCTGCGTGTTTGCCCCTGGAGGCCGCTATTGCATCGCGGGCCGTTGGCCCGCCGCTTACCGCTCGCCGCCAGGTCAGAGGTTCGCCTTGAGCCTCCTGCCCGCGGCGGTGATCCATCCGGCGTAGCGCCTGACTCACGCAACCACGTGCAACGGTAGGCCGTCTTTCGTGAACCACCAACGGTTCCTCGTGGCATACACATCGCACCCGGCGGGCCCGGCGAGGTCTGCACTTCGGCCGCCAAGCCCACCGCGCGAGAACCGACCGCCTGCGGCACGGCATCCCGTCTCGCAGTTCAATCCGGTTTCATTCCCACCGTCGGTCCAGAGGCCGGAGCAACCATCGAAAAGGCTCCGCCCGTCGCAAGAGGAATCAGGTTTCATTCCCACCAGCACGTCCAGAGGCCCGAGCAACGCGCGCAACCCGACCGACCCCGACCCGCCCCCCCGACCCGCCCCCCCCGACCCGCAGAACGATTCGAAGTTTCATTCCCAGCGGCCACCGGCGGCCCAGAGGCTGGCTGCAACTCTTCCAGCCCCGATTGAAAGCCACCGCGCTTCCGTCCGGCCTGACCGTCAACTTGTCGAAGATCGCTGAATTGCAGTCACACCGGCGGCAATGCCGCTAAAACTGCGCCAAACGGCCCTCCTGTGTATCAGCAAAACCTAAATAAAATCGACTAGCACGCCCGGTCGCATATAATCGCTGGTATGCAAATCACCTGGCTGGGGCACGGCACGTTTCAATTCCGCCTTCCCTCGGGGAAGGTTCTCCTCATGGACCCGTGGACCGAGGGCAATCCGGCGTATCCGGCGGGGTTCGAAATCCAACACGTCGATACCATCTGCATCACCCACGGGCATTTCGATCACATCCACGATGCCGTGCCGCTGGCGCAGCGCTTTTCACCGGAGGTGGTGGGCATCTACGAGACCTGTCACTGGCTGGAATCGAAGGGTGTCCAGAATACCCGGCCGATGAACAAGGGCGGGTCGCAGAAGGTGGGTGAGGTCACCATCACCATGACCCACGCCATCCATAGCTGCGGGATTCTCGACGACGGCAAGATCGTCTATGGCGGGGAGGCTGCCGGCTACGTGCTGCGCTTTGCCGACGGGCGCGCGCTCTATTTCGCGGGCGACACCAACGTGTTCTCCGATATGCGCCTGATCGAGCAGCTCTACCATCCGGAGCTGGCGTTCCTGCCCATCGGCGACCTCTACACCATGAGCCCGCGCGAGGCGGCGCTCGCCTGCGCGATGCTCAAGCCCAGGAAGGTGGTGCCCATGCATTTCGGCACTTTCCCGGCGCTCACCGGCCGGCCGGAAGAGTTGGCCGCTCTGACCGCGGACCTGGCGACCGAGGTGTGGACGCTCGAACCGGGCAAGCCCGTGGAGTGGTAGCCGGCGGTCGCGGGCTTATTTCCCCATCCACTTGACGATATCGTCGATGACCTCGGGCGCGACGTGCCCCGGCTTGCGATACTCCGCCTCGGTGCCCTTGCCTTCGCCCGCCACCATGAGGTAGTTCAGCGCCGGGTAGCTGTGGAAGGTGACGTCCTTGCGCGCCGCCAGGCCGGCTTTCCAAAGATCGAGATCTTTCATGGTGACCTGGAAATCGCGCTCGCCCTGCAAGATCAGGATGGGCGCGGAAAACTTCTTGGCTGTGGCCACGGCGTCGTAGCCCTTCAGGTCCAGGAAGTAGGAGACCGGCATGTTCAACACCGGCGGAGCATCCTCGTCGCCGGGCTCGAGACGCTTGATGCGGGCGGCCTGCGCCTTGATGGTGTCCAATTCCTTGGCGGGGAATCCCGCGTTGGATGCCTGCTCGACCACCAGGTCTTCCAGCGGGCGCGCGTTAGCGGCGAGCAGCACCAGGCCCGCGAGCTTGCCGTCATCCTCGGCGATCTCGGGCGCGATATACCCACCCATGCCGTGGCCGAGCAGGAAGACGCGCTGGGGATTCACCTCCGGCTGTGGGCGCACGAGGGCGGCGGCCTTCACTGCGTCTTCCACGGTCTCCTGCTGGATGGTGAACTTGGCCGTCTTGGACACGGTGGGATACCGCCGGGTGCGCTTCTCATAGCGCAGCACCACTACGCCGCGCGAGGCCAGCCCCTCGGCGAGGTCCTTGAATACCTTGGTTGCGCCGATGGTCTCGTCGCGGTCGTTGGGCCCGGAACCGTGCACCAGCACGATGGCCGGAAACGGCCCCTGTCCCACCGGGACCGTCAGCGTGCCGGCAAGTTTCCATGGGTCTTCGCCGATGGTCACCTCGCGCTCCCGAAAGGCATCCGGCTTGCTGTAGGGAGGCCGCTGCCACGCCCCGCCGCCCGCGACCGGCAGCATGAAGAACTGCGCCACCTGCCCGGCGGGGTTGATGGCGAACTGGAAATTAATGCTCTGCGACGCGAATGCCACCGGAATGACCACGATGGTGTTGAGCCCCGCCTTGCGCGTGGACGGCTCGCCGATCTTCTCCACGGCGCCCCAGGACTTGATCTGCATACCCATCTTGGGCAGCGTCTGTTCGTTGACCCCGAGCTTCACTTCGGGCGTGAAGTTCTGCACGAGGCCGGAGTACTGCGCGGCCAGCAGGAGGTCGAGGGCTTTGCGTGCGATGTCGCGGGGATCGGGCGCCGGTTGCGCCATGAGCAAGCCAACTGGCACGAGGCATAACAGGCGGGAGAGCATGACACTTCTATAGTACAGCGCGACGATGCTACGGCAGCCGCCACTCGATCAGGATCATGGCACAACGGCGCGAATCGTTGCGCAGCACCAGCCGTCTAAAGCCGTTGCTCGGGTTGGGTGCTTCGAGAATGGCGATCTGCCGCACGCGCTCCGGGTCCCAGGCGAAGCGCGTCTTGTTCCACCCGTTGGACTGGCTGGCCGGTTCGGTGCGGCCGTTGCGGGCGGCATCGCCGGTGAAGACTAGCAGCCCGCCCGCGGCAAATTCCGCGGGCGAAACGTGCAGGAAAACAGGCACGCCGGGAAGCGACCCGTTCACAGAACCGTTGCTGGCATGCGGCCCATCGATCTCCACCACGCCGCGCCGGCCCAGCGTGCCGGTCCAGATGAGCCTGCCGGAACGCGGCGAGGCATCCACCACGGGGAGTCGCGGGGCAGGACCGGGAGCCGCGATGGGCAACGGCGGCGCCGCTACGGAATTGGCCGATAACAGGAACTCCGGCGCCGCGGGCAGCACGGGTGGCAGCGCTGCGGAAGCGGCCGGCATGGCCAGCCGCACTTGCCGTCGGGCTAGGGGCGGCAGCGCCGGCGCTGCGACGGGAATGCGCTCCGGCGCTGCGGCCGAAGGCTGCTCGGGCGCCTGTCGATCAGCTTCGCTACTTCCGGCCGGACCGCCCGCAACGGGCGACGCCGGACTCGCTTTCGGCGCCGGCGCGGCGGGCGCCGCCGGCGGCGGACCGAAGCGGATGGCCTCCTCCAACGCCGGTGCGCCGCGCTTGCGCTGGTTGATGTGCAACCTCAGGCCGACGGTGGCCGAATGCCGGGCGTAGGTGATGGCGCCCGAGCGGAGCTGATCGGCGCTGAGCGGAAGCAGCACCCGCGAGTCGCCGTCCTTGATCTCCAGAAGGCCCGACGACGCTGCCAGGATGGCGCTGGAGTTGCGGTTCCATCCGATGCGAACCTGGCCGGGAGCCACGGCGCGCGCCTCCAGACCGAGACGCGTGGAGGTGAGTTGGGAGGCGACGAGCAGAGCCACGGCGGTCAGCGCCGGAGCCGCCCACAGCCAGACGCGTTGCGCGGGAGCGGCCATGCGCGGCTTCGCTCGGCCCTCGCGCCGGGGGCGATCATCCGCGCCTCCGCCCTCACTATGCGCATCCGCCGGCGGAGATACCGCCCGGACGGCGAGCGGCTGAATGGAGAACTCGCGGTGCGGCGCGAAGGCCTCGAGAAACAGGAATGCCCCCTCGGCCGGGCCCAGCGGCGCGGGCTTCACCACCAGCGCCACCTGCCGGGGACGCGGGAAGAAATGTTCGAAGATGGCGCAGTCGTTGGGCGTGAGAACAATCCGGCTGCGCGTGTGGGAACAGTACCAGCCGACCGTCTCCATGCCGGCGGGCGGCGCCGCTGCCAGTTTCGCCAGGCCCAGGCGGTCCTTCTCGGAGAGCACGAACCCCGGGCCGAGAGCGTGCTCGCACGGCGCTTCGACGCCGGCCAGCACGCGGAGGGTATCGCCCTTGCGAACGCCGTACAGCACCCCGCCGGTTTCCAGACCGCCGTGTCCTAAAGAATTCAGCCCCTCGACCGCCTGCCGGCGGATCTCTTCCACTACGTCGAAGGAGTACTCTACGATGGCGGAAAATCCTTCCGCTTGCCAAATGCCGAATCCGGCCGGGGTCGAGGGGGCGCTCATGGCTTCCTACGGAATGATGCAGTCTCCCTCCAGCTTATAGCTCAGGAGCGTTTTTTCAATGGGTGGTGGCGCGCGGTTTGGCGCGTTTCCGTACAGCCCAACTGGCGCGCGTGAGGTATCCGTGCATGAGTAACGGCCGCACCTGATATATAAGAAACGTGCGCTGCCACTCGCCATTTGCTGGGGGGGGCGGCCAGATCTTTCCCCGTGGCCGCGATGGTCGAACCGCGCTTGCCCCGTATATAATGAGGTGCATCTGGAGGAGCTATTGAATGGCTGAATATGCACATCCCGAAATGCTGGTCGCCACCGATTGGGTGGCCAGCCACAGCAAAGACCCCCGCGTGCGGATCGCGGAAGTAGACGTCGATACCAAGGCCTATCTGGAAGGACACGTTCCCGGCGCGCTGGGCTGGGCGTGGAATTCGCAACTGTGCGATACCGTACGCCGCGACATTCTGTCCAAGGAACAGTTTGAGGAGCTGATGGCTGCCTCCGGCGTCAAGCCCGATACCACGCTGGTGATTTATGGCGACAACAACAACTGGTTCGCCGCATGGGCGCTCTGGCAGGCCAAGATTTACGGGCACCGCGATGTGCGGCTGATGAACGGCGGCCGCAAGAAGTGGCTGGCCGAGGGCCGCGAGCTTGCGACAGAAGTCCCCACGCTGCCGCGCACCACGTACCAGGCGAAGGACGCGGACAATTCCCTGCGCGCGTTTCTGCCGCAGGTGCAGGAGGCTTCGGCGCGCCGCGCGGCGGGGCTGGTGGACGTGCGCAGCCCGCAGGAGTTCACCGGCGAAATCCTGGCGCCTCCCGGGCTGCCGGAGACCTGCCAGCGCGGCGGCCATGTGCCCGGCGCGCGCAGTATCCCGTGGGGCAAAGCCTGCAACGACGACGGCACGTTCAAGTCGGCCGACGAGCTGCGTGCGCTTTACGGCGGCGAAGGCATCGACGGCTCCAAGCCCGTGATTGCTTATTGCCGCATCGGGGAGCGCTCCAGCCACACCTGGTTCGTGCTCAAGTACCTGCTGGGGTTCGATAAGGTGACCAATTACGACGGCTCGTGGACCGAGTGGGGCAACCTGGTGGGCGCCCCCGTCGAGCGCGGCGCGACGGCCTCCGGGGCCCGGGGATGAGCATGAACGCCGAAGAATTCCAGGAGCGAAAACTGGAAGTGGCGGGCTGGCAGGTGAATCTTTCCAGCTACCGCCTGGGCGCCGAATGGCACGCCAAAGCGGATAACGTATCGCCCGGAGCGGCCCTCTGCCGCACCACCGGCGCGACCCGCGAAGAAGCGGAAGAGAAGGCGCTCGCGCGCGCCCGGGAGTTGCTGAACAGAACCCGGCGGCACACGGTGTAGGCTGCGGCTTCGGCCGGCGGCACACGGTGTAGGCAGCGGCTTCGGCGGGCGGCACCGCCTGCTTGGACCGCCTGCTTTATGCAGCGCGGCGGCGCAATTTGCCGGCGAGATAGCCGAGGGCCAATCCGGCGAGCAGCGCGCCGGCGATCTTCTTGCGCTCGCCGATGGCCACAAATCGCGTGCCCGCGGGCGTCATTTCGATGTAGCCGGCGGGCCCCCCGACAAAACCCAGCCCGCCGCCGGCGCCTTCGGAATGCCCTGCCTTCGCGCCTTTGCCGGTGCCGCCGCCAAACCCGAACGCCACCCTGGCCACGGGCACGACGGTCGTGTCGCCGTGGACTACAGGCTCGCCGTAGACACTCTTCGCACCTACGTGCTGGGCCATGGTTCGTACGTGGGCAAACAACTCCTCACCGGGCATTGCTTCCGTCTCCTCTATGGTTCCGGCGCCGCACCGCCCTCGACGACTTCGGCCTCCGGCAGCGCCGTGGGTACCTCTTCCGGCGCGGCCTCCGGCTCGGGCGGCAGCAGCGGCGCGGGCTTCAGGAAATCGTACATCTCCACCTGGCTGGCATAGAACAGCAGCCGCGACCACATTCGCGCGATCATCGTCGCCTGGCGCACCAGCAGCAACAAAAGCACCATCGCCATGGAGGTCTGCGGTACCACTAGCGAAACGCCGAAATAGGCGGCGATCAGCGCCACGGCGATGACCCACAGCATCACGTATAGTGCCACCGTCCGCCGCAGATTCCTCCATACGAACCGGAACGAGCGAAACGCCGTGCGGAACGCTTTGCGGCTGTCTTCGGCCACCAGGCTGATCCTCGCGTAGTCGAACGCCAGGCCCACAAAACCCAACAGGCAAATCAGTACCGCGGCCCGGAACCAGCTCCCGTAGACCAGCGGGGTGGCGGCGGAACCCTCTCCCCACAGCTTCCGGCCCATGAACGAGAGCAGACCTCCTACCACGAAAACAGCAATGTAGAAGATCGCGGAATAGATCGTGAGCCGCGCCAGCCTCCAGAAGTGCTTCCCGCAGCCGGCGAAGAAATCTTTCATGGCAAACGGCGCGCGCGCGCAGAAAACGTGGATTGCGCCGCCCAGCAGGAACAGCGACACAATTCCGGAAATGGCCCACGCGCACGCCATGGCCGCCGCTACGGGCTGGAAGGAAAGCCCGCCGCTGGCGGCAAAGATTTCCGCCAGCCATTGGATGTCGAAGTTGCCCACCATCTGCGCCGCCCAGGCGCTATGGCCCAGGTATTGGAACGGCACGGACATTGCCGCCGCCGCGGCAACCGCCGCCGCCAGGAGATTCGCGGCGTAAAACAGGAACCACAGCCGCTTGGCTCCCTTCAGGGTTCGAACTCCGCGCGCCAGCGCTTCGGCAACCGTCATGGCAGCACCATCTGCATCCAGAAGAGCACGTTGGAAGACCATTTGGCGAAGGGCAGCACCGCCGGTGTTTCCACGTAGCTGTTGTCGGCGAAGCTGCCGTCCAGCAGGACCTTCCGCCCGGGGTCGATCTCCACCGATTTTACCTGCGACGTCTTGATGTACTCGTACTTCACCCAGCGATCTCGGCCGTCCCACTGCCGGCGGACCACCTCGCCCGAGTCCAGGGTCATCGTCATGTCCACCGGAAACACCGTCTCCCCCTCGCGGACCAGCTTGACCACGATGCGGTATTCCTTGCGGTAGCCTTTCTGCTTCTCGCGCGCCTTCTGGATGCGCTCGGCGTCATCCTCCGACACCACCGTCCGCTTCCCGTTCTCCACGTAGGAACCGAGCTTCACTTCCACCGGATCGCACGCCACGCTCGCTACCTTGTAGTTCAGCCAGTTGGTTCCGAAAACAAACTGGTCGAAGAACCAGCTCATGTCGCGGCCGGAAACTTCGTTCACCAGCTTCTCAAAATCCAGCGTGGTGGGGTGCTGGAAGCGGTATTTCTGAAACCACGCGCGCATGATGCGTGCCATCAGGGGGGAGCCGAGGTGGTTTTCGAGCGTGCGCAGGAGCGTGCCGGGCCGCATGTACGAATTGATGCCGTAGCTGGTATTGCCGTAATACTTCCATGCCGGGAGCATGACCGGGTCGAGCTTGTCGAACTGCAGGTAGATCAGCCGGTCGCGCGTTTCCGAAGTCACCTGCGGCATACCCAGCAGACCCGCCACGGGAACCGAAAGGATGCTCAGAGGCAAGTCCTGCGGGCCATACACTAAGTCGATGATCTTACCGGTCGAGTAAGTGTTGAACCCCTCGTCCAGCCAAGCCTCCTCGAATTCGTTGGTGCCCACCATACCATACCAGTACTGGTGCCCGAACTCGTGGATCACCACCTCCTCCGGGTCGGCTTCACGCGCACCCGGCCACCACGGCGTGCCGGCGGTGATCAGCGTGGGGTACTCCATGCCGCCCGCGCCGCCCGCGCCATAAGGCGGGTCCACCACGGTGATGGTGTCGTAGGGGTATGCGCCGTACCACATGCCGAACCATTTCAGCCCATTCGCCAGCGCTCGGAAATGGCGGTCGGCCTGCCACCGGTGCTCCGGCTGCATGAGCAGGATCATGCGCACGGGCTTCAGCCGCAGCGTTTCGGCAGTCACGCCCAGCAGGCGCGCCGTGGAATCCGCCTCGGCAGCGGTGACGGCGCTCGCAGGGTCGAACGGCCGCTCGATACGCACGAAGCGGGGCGAGGCCGTCCAGGAGAAGTCGTGCACGTCTTCCTGGGAGAAGCGATATGTGCTCTCGCGGCGCGCCGCGTCCTCGCTGCGGCTCTGCTCCACGCCGGTCGCGCCCACTACGTAGTTCGCGGGTACGGTCAAGGTGACGTCGTACTTGCCGTAATCGGCGTAAAACTCCGAGTTGGCGTGGAATTGATGACAGTTCCATCCGCCCTGTTTGGCGTAGCGGTCGCCGGCCTTCTCGTTTACGCCGATTTTGGGGAACCACTGCCCGACCATGAAGAAATCGTTGTGATAGCCGGTGCGGGCGAAGACCTTGGGCAGTTTGGCCAGGAAATCGATATCGAGCGTGATGCTCTGCTGCGGGTTCACCGGCTGCGGCAGCGCCACCGCGACCACGGTCTGGTCGTCGGCGTTATCGTCGTCGGGGTGAATGAAGCGGATGGCCGCCGTCAGGTCCGCCCCGCCGGCAATGCGCATGCGCTGAACCTCGATGTATCCCCAGTCGTCCTTCTTCGCCCGGTCGCCGCGCAACTGGCCGCCCGATTCCCGCATGAACGTGCTCTTCTCGTTCTGGAAGGCGTTGAGGTAAAGGTGGAACTGCAGCTCCCGGACCGCGTCCGGCGAATCGTTCCGCCAGGTGAGCGTCTCGTGCCCGGCGACCGTCTTCTTCGCCGGGTCGAGCCGCGCCTGCATGCGATAGTCCACCACCTGGTTGCTCATGGCGGCCATACTGAACCCGCAGCCGATGAGGCTGATCCCGAGAACACGAAGCCCTGCTCTTAAATCCTGCACATGCCAGATGTACACGATTCGGCGGCCCTTTGCAAGGGATGGAGAGTTAGATGTCCGATTAGCTGAGATTGTTAGTCGTACAGACTCGCGCGATTCCAGAAGCCGGGGGAGATCTCGTACAGGCCGGTTTCGGTCTTGCGGAGCAGGCGTTCACCCGCGTTGCGGCACCGATCGCCGCCTTTCACGAGATCCTCCAGCGCCTCGCGCACCAGCGCATTCAGCGAGAGATCGCGCCGGGCTGCGAGGATTCTGGCCTGGCGGACGAGATCCGCGGGTAGGCGGAAAGTGATATTGCGCATCGCCACGTGAACCGTGTGCCAGATGGTAATGGGAAGCGGGTGGCGCCATCAGGCCGCTGGGGATCGAGAAAGCCACGCCACCAAGCCTCATTACCATACCCGGCAGGCGTGCTCCCGCACCATCGGCTGGCCCGTCTTGCAGGAAAACGCGCGGGCGAATTCCGGCATGTTGCTCACCACACCGTTGATGCGGTATTCGTCGGGCGAATGCGGGTTGGTGATGGCGTTCAGCCGCTTGTTCTCGGGCCGCTCGTAGCCGCAGGCCCATTGCGCCATGCCGATGAAGAACCGCTGGTCCGGCGTGAAGCCATCCACCGGCTGCAACTGCTGGCCTTTGGTCGCGTCCTTCCACGCCATGTAGGCCAGAAGCGTGCCGCCCAAATCCGCGACGTCTTCGCCCAGCGTCAGCTTGCCGTTGATCTTGATATCGTCCACCACGGTGTACTGCGAATACTGGTCGGAGACGCACGTGGCCCGTTTGACGAACTCGGCGGCGTCGTTGGCGGTCCACCAGTCGCGCAGGTTGCCCTTGGCGTCGAACTGCCGGCCTTCGTCGTCGAAGCCGTGCGTCAGCTCGTGCCCGATGGTGGCCCCGGTATTGCCGTAATTCGGCGCGTCGTCCAGCTTCGGATCGAACAGGGGCGGCTGCAACACTCCCGCGGGAAAGTTGATGTCGTTCATCTGCGAATCGTAGTAGGCGTTGACCGTGGGCGGCGTCATCTGCCACTCGGTGCGGTCGACGGGCTTGCCGATCTTGTTCAACTGGCGGCGCGATTCGAACACCGCGCTGCGGTCCACGTCGCCCAGGAAATCGCCGCGCACAATTTCCAGCTCGCTGTAGTCGCGCCACTTGTCGGGATACCCGATCTTGTTCACCATGCCGTGGAGCTTCTCGAACGCCTGCTTCTTGGTGGCGTCGCCCATCCAGGCGAGCCCGCGCAGGTCGGTCTCCATGGCCTTCTCGATCTCCTGCGTCATCGCCAGCGCGCGCGCCTTGGTGTCGGCGGTGAAGGTCTTGGCCGCGAAGACCTGGCCCAGCGCTTCGCCCAGGTCGCGGTCCACGTAATTCACGCACCGCTTCCAGCGGGGTTGCATCTCCGCGACCCCGCGCAGGTACTTGGCATAGAAATCGAAATTCGCCTGCACAAACGCCCGCGAGAGATACGGCGCCCGTGCGTGCGCCAGGTGCCAGCGCAGATAGACCTTCCAATCGGCGATGCCGCGCGTTTTGAGCAGTCGTTCCACCTCCTTGAAGAATTCCGGCTCGGTCACGTTCAGCTCCGCCGGCGCGGGCAGTCTCAACGCGGCGTAGTACGCGGTCCAGCCAAACGACGGCGTCAGGGCGTCAAGCTGCGAGCGCGTGAACTTGTGGAACAGCTTGTAGGGGTCGCGCTTGTCCACGCGCGTCAGTGACGCCTTGGCGAGCGCGGTCTCGATATCCATCACCGTCTGCGCTTCCGACCGCGCCGTGGCCGCTGGGTCGCCCAGCAGCCGGAAGATGGCGCCGACGTGCTCCATGTACCGCGCGCGCGTCTCCTGGCTCTTGGCGTCGGTCTTGTCGTAATAGTCGCGATCCGGCAGGCCGAGACCGCCGGCGGTGGCGAAGGCGATCACGCGGCTGGAATCGGCGAAGTCCTGCGATGAGCTGAAGCCGAACAGGGCGGCGGTCTCCGAGGATTCCAGGTGCAGCCGCCCCAGCAGCAGTGGAATGTCGGATACGCGCTTCAGCGCGGCGATCTCATCCAGGCGGGGCTTGAGCGGCGACGCGCCCAGTTTCTCGATAGCCGCCTCATCCATGCAGGCGCCGAAATAGTCGCCGATCTTCTGCTGCGAGGGAGTCCTCTGGGGCGACGGCTTCGCCGCTTCCTCGAGGATTCCCCACAGGAAGCGCTGGTTGTCGGTGTGCAATTTGGAATAGACGTCCCAGCGCGGCTGGTCGGCAGGAATCGGGTTCAGCTTGTTCCAACTGCCGCAGGCGAACTTGTAGAAATCCACGCAGGGGTCGGCCGAGCGGTCCAGAAACGACGCCTCGAGGCTCGGCGTATAAGGCAGCGCGGTGAGGGGATGGTCCTGCGCACAGAGGCCGGCGGGAATCAGAATGGCGAGAAGAAGAACGGTTTTGCGGTCCACGCAACGAAGCGTATCACACCAGCCCGGCAGCGCTAAGTTCCCCGGCTGGACTGGCCCGTGCGCGTCGTGTCGCGCCAGTTACTGAATCAGGATGCCCTCAAAGCGATAGGTGTACTTCCACAGGTGCTGGCCGCCAAGGGACAGGCCCGGCGCTGAGAACGCCGGAGCCTGCGACAGGTCCGGAGTGACTTCCAGGACGATCTCCACCGGCCCGCCTGTAATTGGGAGGAAGCCCATGACCGGGCTGATGGTGATGGTGCCGTCCGACACCGGAGCGTGGTAGGAGTAGGAGTCGATCTGGGTGTCACTGTGACCGACGAGCCTGAGCGTCACCACGGCGTCGGCATTGCCGCCAGTCCACTCGATCGTTATTGGCTTCGTCATGGGAAAAACCCGCCCTGCCAATGCGGTTGTTACGTGGATCTCTGAGCCGACCCGCACACTGGATTGAAATGGGCCCACGTCCGCGCCGCCGGCGGTGCCGACGCTGAACGAGCCTGGCTGGATGCTGCCGCCGGGAAGCGCAGCCTGATACATCTTGAGGCCAACGACGGGCGGCCCCTGTTGCAGCGGTACCATGGACGCCTGCACGGGACCGAAACCCGGCCCCTGAATGCTGACTCCTCCCGCGTCCAAACTGCGATAGCCCGGAATTGCACACGAGGGGCCGAGGTACTCCCGGCCCGGGTAGCCGGTTCCTTTCTCGAAGACCGAAACCAGTGGCGCTTGTTTCCCGGGCGATGACTGCAAAGACATAGTCAAGCTGTCGGTCTCGCTGGTCGAACCCGGTGGGGTGGTCGTGATGGTCTTTTCCCAGGTGATTTGCCCGTAGCCGGCCGACGGCGGGTCTACGCATGCCCCGCCTCCCTTGCGGACGCTGACGGTGACGGGTTGGCTGCTGCCATCGGTATTAACCCGTAGCGGAACCGCACAGCCTTCCCTGACCGTGTCGCCGACGTAAAAGTCGACTTGGTCTACCCCAACCATGCCAGGGGCGCGGCCAGCCCAAAAGAAAGGAAGGTAATAGTCGCTGAAATCGCCGTTGAAGTCGAATAGGAGATCGAATCCACCGGCGTAAAGAGACAAGGGGCTCAACGGGGCTGGCATACCATCTGGCGGCGGGTTGTAAACCAAACCAAGACCAGTGCCGAAAACGGTAATGTATTCTCCAGGCGAGACGCTGTTCGATGGCGAGTTGACCGAGACTGTTCCATCGCCCTTCACGTTCAGCACCGCGCCCCGGCCACAGCCGCTGCCATCGAGCGTGAAGATCCCGAATCGGCCCGGCAGATCCGAAAGGAAGGGGTCGCTCACTCCCGCCGCGGTGGACACCACGATGCCCGGCGGCCCGCTTGCGGAAGAGTTCCGCGATGGCATCTGGAAGTTAATCTGGCCTGGAGAAACATAGAACAGGGGCGCCGGAATCCCGGCCACGGTGACGGTCGTGCCCGCGAGTTGAACAGGCAGCGGTACCGTCGATGCGGTTGCCGTGGAGGCCGACAGGTTTGCTCCAAAAATGGAAACGATCGAACTGCCTGAGCCGCCCTGGACGTAACTGGCGGCGTTTACCACTCCGCCGGGGAAAATCACCGGCTTCTGGCAATATGCAACTAGCGGGAAAACCGGAATCAAGAATAAGAACCGTGCGGGGACCATTGGATACCTCTATATTTTAACCTCAATTACTTGATTAAACTCACGGTGCTGGAATTGAATTGCCTCGTTCGGAACTCCACCTGCCTGATCTCCCCGATGCCAAACACGAAGATGGCGGCGCCGGCGAGCGCCACCGCGGCGGCCACAACGAACGCCAGGTAAAATTCTCCGGTGCGCTCCACCACCCAACCTGTCACGAAGGGCGCCACCACGCCCGCCAGGTTGCCAAAGCCGTTTTGCACGCCGGTCCACTTCCCCGAAGCGCGCGGACCGGCCAGCGTCTGCGTGATGGCGAACAGGTTCGACGTGTAGATGCCGTAGGCCAGACACGCCAGCAGCAGCAGCGCCATGGCCGTACGCCAGTCGCGGACTACGGCGGCCGGCAGGATGATGGTGGCCAGTGTGAGCCCCGTACCGGCGAATGCCTTGCGCACCCGCGTGGGCGTGCCGCCGCGGGCGATCAGGTGGTCGGAAAGCCAGCCGCTGATCACGCAGGAGAACGCTACGCAAAAGAAAGACAGGGCCACGAATATAGCCATTTTGCGTTTCTCGAAATGGCGTTCTTTTTCGAGATACGGCGGCAGCCAGGTGAGCAGGAAGTACCAGAAATAGTTGGAGCAGAACAGGCCGAGGGCGCTGCAAATGGCGGAGCGATGGCGGAAGATCTCGAAGACGCTGGGGATGCCCGCGGGATCTTCGCGCGCGGACACGCCTTTGCCGCGCGGCATCCACAGCATCCAGGGAACCAGCCAGACCAGGCTGCCCAGGCCGAGCGCCAGAAACGACGCGCGCCATCCATACTCGTGAATCAGAAACCCGCCCACCAGCGCGCCCAGACCCGGCCCCGATTTGGTGCCGGCGTCGATGAGCGCGTTGGCCAAGCCGCGATGATGCTCCGGAAAATGGTTCGCCAAAATGCGCGAGTAGGCGGGATAGGCGATCGATTCGCCCATGCCCAGCAACAGGCGCAAGGCCACCAGCACGGCGAACGTGCGGGCCAGGCCGGTGGCGGCCATGGCGCACGACCAGAAGAAGAAGCCCGCCGCCAGTACCCAACCGACGTGGTAGCGATCCACCAGCCAGCCGGCGATGAGCAGAAGGAAAATGGCGTAGGTCCAGAAGAACGCGCCGAACAGCTTGCCCAACTCGAGGTTGCTGAGATGAAGCTCGACCTGAATGTCGGTAGCGCCGATGGAGAGGTTGGAGCGGTCGATGTAATTGATGAAACCGGAAACCACCAGCAGCGCCAGCACCCGCCATTCCCTGGACGACAGCATAGGGGCATTCTACAATTGAATCGGCGCATGTTTCGTTTCTTGTTGGCGGGCGTATGCGTGGCGGCGGCGTTTGCCGGCGAGCCGCGGTACGAACTAGCGGGGCAGGTGCAGCCGCCGGGGCGGGCCGCGATTTCTCTATACGGCGCCACCAGCCCGTTCACGGCCACAACTTTCAGCGACGGCGGCGGGCGGTTCCGCTTTAAGAAGCTCGTGCCCGGCGCGTACACCATCGGCGTTTATATCCAGGAGCGCGGCGAAGCGCGGCTCACCGCGGAGGTAGGCCCGGGCACGGCCGATTCCCACGGGCGGGTTTCGCTCACGCTCGATCTCAAAGACGCGGACTTCGAGACCCGCGACGCGCTGCGCCGGCAGCACGCGGTCACCGCCACAGAGCTCGCCCTCCCGGCCAAGGCGCTGCGCGAATATGAGGACGCGCAGAAGGACCTTGCCCGCCGCGATGTCGAGTCCGCGGTGAAGCGGCTGGAACACGCCGTGGAGCTGGCGCCGCAATTTTCGGCGGCCTGGAACAACCTGGGGACCATCGCCTACCAGACGCGCAATTTCCTCCGCGCCGAAGAGTGTTTCCGCGAAGCGCTGGCGGCGGACCCCGCGGCGTACGAGCCGCTGGTCAACCTGGGAGGCGTGCTGCTCAACCTGCGCAAGCTTGCGGAAGCCATGGACTGCAACCTGCATGCCATGCTCGCCCGTCCGCACGACGCGCTGGCCAACTCGCAGCTCGGCATGACCTATTTTGAGGTGGGCAACTTCGACCTGGCCCTCAAGTACCTGGAGCGCGCCCGCGAGATCGATCCCGCACACTTCTCGCATCCGCAACTGATGCTGGCGGAGATTCACCTGCGCCGCGGGGAGAACCGCGCGGCCGCCGACGATCTGGAAGATTTCGTGAAGCATCACCCCGACTATCCGCAGGCGGAGAAGGTGCGCGAGAATATCGCGAAGTTGCGCCAGTAGTACGGCTGCGTTGCAAAGCTCTGGCCATCCGTTGTGGTGCGGGCAAAGGATGGCGCTGACGCTGGGGGTATGGGAGCGGGCGCGAGCGCTGGTCAAAAACCTGGGGCGAAGAATGAGCGGAGGCAGGGAGCGCTGGCGGCCATCGACTGGCAGCGGACAACCGGAACTCCGATAACGGCAGCGGCCAGCTACCTGCAGAAGTCCGAGATCGGCGAACCCGACCGGCCAGGCTTCCTGCTGTAGTAGAGAGGGTCGGCGAACTTCTCCTGGAAGACCCGCTCCCAGCGCGCGTTCTCCAGGCAGGTTGGGCAGTCTCCCTTACGGCAGCACCGCCGGGGTTCCACGGGTTTCTTCGCCAACTGCTTCCGGGCTTCCATGGTCTCTCGCTCCTTCCACGGCCGGTATCGTCAGCGGCTCCGCCGGCCAGGTGTTACATCCACAGTCGAGCGTAAAGCGAGGAGCCTTAGATAAACAGCGCGTGATTCACGCAATTGGAGTGGGGAAAACTACGGATCAACAGGGCCGAAAAGAAAAACCGGCGAGCGCTCGGAGGAAGACGCCCGCCGGCTGGCCCGCAGGGAACCTAAGTATCCCGCGGGACCACTCGAAAAGTCATTACACTATCAAGACGTTAAGCTGCCGCCAAAGGTTGCATAGCCGTCCCATACCGCGGCCGCCGCGTGGAGAAGTGTGGGGCCTGCGCCCGGCGGTACGGGCGATTCGATCCGCTCGCGACCGAAGGCCCGATGTATCTTCGTGATTTCAAACACCGTCCATCCCGCTGGAGGAGGCCTCTGGGAAGCGCGGAGCCGCGCCTGATAAAGCGCGTGAGCGGCGGCACTTCTCTAGCTGAACATCCCGGCGAACGTGGCGCCGATCAGCACCAGGACCACCCACGGCGCCAGCACCGCGGTCAACGCGCCGCCGAAGGACAGCTTCTTCCCGGCCGCGGCCTTGAGGCCGACCGCGATCAGAAGAATTTTCCAGATGGAGAAGACGTCGATTGCGCTGGCGATGGTATACAGGAACTTGGAGCTCGTCTGGGGATCCATGAGTGCGCCCGCATTGAACGCCAGCGGATGTTGAATGTCGAAATCCGCGGGATTGGCCTTCAGGTAAATCACCACCACCGCCAGCACCACGAATATGAGGCCGGGCAGGCCGGCGTAGCACATGACGGCAAATGCCTGTTTGAATTTCACGGGCGCGGACATGATTCCGGAAACGATGCCCATGAGAACGGCGGCACTGATCAGATAGCCGATCGGCGGACCCACGACGGCGATGACGTAACCGATGACGGGCGTGATCTTCTGCGAAATTTCCAGGCCCTTCTGGGCCTGGTCGCGCTGCTCCGGCGTCATCTTCGCCATGCGCGCTTCCATTTGCTGCTGGGCGACGTTGGCCCACCCGATGCGCTGTCCCACGGCCACGCAAAAAACGAGTCCAGCCAGGATCACAAGGAGCATAGGAACCACCCAGCTCGGCCGCTGGGCGATATCCGCAAACGCCTTCTTCGGCTCGAAGAAGACGCCTGATAACCGCGAGAACTCGCTCAGTCCCGCGGGCTGGGGTTCCATTGCCATGGAGCTTTCAGGAGTCATATCAGCAAGATTGTACCCCAGTCTGGCGGTGCGTGCTCGATCTATGATGGGGGATTCATGCCTCGCGCCGCCCTTTTGCTTGCCCTGCTCGGGCTTTGCGCCTGTAAGCCTGCGGACCACAGCCCCATGAAAGCCATTGTGGGAGCGGTGCTGATCGATGGCGCGGGCGGGCCGCCGGTCAGCGATTCGGTGGTGGCGGTGGCAGGCGGCGTTATTCAAATGGCCGGCCCGCGAGGCGGCAACCCCCTTCCCGCCGAGGCCGACAAGATCGATGGCTCGGGGCAGTACATCGTGCCGGGATTGATCGACGTCTACCCTCTCGCCGGCGCGCCCCCGAGCATGACTACACCCGAGGAGGCGCGCGCCCGGGTCGCCGAGCTGGCGGCGCGCAAAGCGCCCGCGTTGCACGTCGGGATGCTGGCGCCGGCCGTTGCCCAGGCCGCCGGAGAAGCGGCGCGCCAGGCCGGACTGGCGGTCGTGGGCCACGTCTCCACCGAAGCCGGCGTGAAACTCCTGGTGGCCAACGGGGCCTCCAGCTTTGTGGGCATGATCGCCGACCGGGACGATCTCGACCCGGCGCTGGTGGCGCGGTTGCGCGATCTGCGCATCGTCTTCGCGCCCGCGCTCGCCAGCTTTGGCGCCGCCGGCGAGCTGGCCGGGCGCAACACGCACCGCCTGTTCGCCGCCGGCGTGCCCATCGCCGTGGCCTCCGCGGGCGGCGATTTTTATCGCGAAACCCAACTGCTGGTGGCTGCCGGCATCCCGCCCCTGGACGTAATTGTGGCCGCCACGAGCCATGGCGCGATGGCCCTCCATCAACTGGACCAGCGAGGCACCGTGCAGCCGGGGAAGCGCGCCGACCTGCTGCTGCTCTCCGCCAACCCCGGCGAGGATATACGCAATCTGGTACCAGCCCGGCGGATGACCGCGGGCGAATGGCAGCGCTAGAAGGAGAACCGGATTGCCGGAACAAACCGCCGCCACATTGCGTATGCTGTCAATCGGGACGGATTATGCGCGCAAAACACCTTATGCTTGCGGCCGCCTTGCTCCCCCTTGCGGCCTGCGACGTGGATCTGGGCGGCCTGGAACGTTTTACGCGGGACTTTCACTACAGCTACCCGCTCAAGTCCGACGGCCGCCTATCGGTCGAAAGCTTCAACGGCTCGGTGGAGATTTCCGGGTGGGACCAGGACACCGTCGACATCAGCGGCACCAAATACGGCCCGTCGCAGGATGCCGCCGATTCCCTGAAGGTCAGCATCGATAACAGCGCCGATGCCGTCTCCATCCGCGTGGCGCGGCCTTCGGATTGGCGTGGCAACCTGGGAGCGCGGTTCGTCATCAAGGTCCCGCGCGGGGCGCAACTGGACCGCATCACGACATCCAACGGAGCGATCCGCACGGAGGACGGCAGCGGCCCGGCAAAGCTGCGGACCTCCAACGGGTCCATCCGCGTGCTCGATCTGCACGGCGGCCTCGATGCGCAAACCAGCAACAGCGCCATCGAGCTGACGGGGATCGAGGGCGATGTCACCGCGCACACTACCAACGGCCACATCCGCACAGACCGCGTCAACGGGTCGCTCGACGCCACCACGACCAACGGCGGCGTAAACCTGCAGATCACCCGGCCCGACCGGCCGGTGCGCGTCGAGACCTCCAACAGCGGCGTGGATCTGGCGCTGCCGGCCGGCTACTCGCGCGATATACGGGTGAGCACCAGCAACGGCGGGATTACCCTGCACGCGCCCCACGACATCAACGCGCGCCTGGTGGCGCGGACGTCGAACTCGTCCATCATTTCCGATTTCGATGTGCGGGTGCAAGGCGAGTTGGGCAAGAACCGCATGGACGGCGTCATCGGCAGCGGCGGCCCGATGATCGATCTGAGCACCTCCAACGGGCGCATACGCCTGCTGCGCATGTGAGACGGCTACAATAGACCCATCCGTGGAGGGATCGGTTGATGCGCATCTGGTGTGCGATAGCCATGGCCGCGACCGTGGCGTGGGCGGCTTGCGCCCAGCCGGCTTCCTGTAACGCGGCGGCGGCGGAGCCTTTGGCGCATATCGCGCTACCGGCGCATCCGTTCGGCGTCGCCGTTTCGCAGGACGGGTGCCGGGTCTTTGTGGCGCTGATGGCAGCGCAGGGCAAGGATTCCGGAATCGCCGTGCTCGAGCGCGCCCAGGGGCGCGTGAAGCTGGCGCGCGTGGTTCCCCTGCACGTCCGCCCGGCGGGCATCGTCCTGACCCACGACGGCAAGCTGCTGATCGCCGCCGCGCAGGATTCCGTGCTGGTCCTCGACACGCGCCGCCTGGCGGCGGGCGATGGCGAACCGGTGCTGGGCACATTCCACGATGGGCCTATGGCCGGTAGCATCTACGTCAACGTGGCGGCGGACGACAAACTGCTGTTCGTGAGCGACGAGGGCGCGGCGGCGATCACGGTGATCGATCTCGAACGCGCGCGGGCGAAGGGCTTCGACGCCGGCGCGGTGGTGGGCAAGGTGCCCGTGGGAAGAGGGCCCATCGCGCTCACTTTCTCGCCCGATGGCCGCTGGCTCTACACCACCAGCGAACTGGCGCCTTCCGAATGGGACTGGCCGAAAGCGTGCAAGCCGGAGGGCCAGGCGCAGAGCAAAGCCGGCGCCGTGAGACCCGAAGGAGCCGTAATCGTGGTGGACGTGGCGAAGGCCCGGACCGACCCCGCGCACGCGGCGGTGGCTCGCGCTCCCGCGGGGTGCAGCCCGGTGCGCCTGGCCATTTCGCCGGCGGGCGACCGCATCTACGTGACGGCGCGCAACAGCAACGCCGTGCTCGCGTTTGACACGGCCAGGTTGTCCGGCGATGCCGCGCACGCGCGCGTGGGCATGGCGCCGGTGGGCACGGCGCCGGTGCCGGTGGCGGTGGTCGATGGCGGGAAGAAGGTGATCGTGGGGAACTCGGATCGCTTCGCCGGCCAGGCGGCGCCACAGACGCTGACCGTGCTCGACGCCGCGAAGATCTCGAGCGGCGCGGCGGCTGTGCTGGGCAGCGTGCCGGCGGGCGCGTTTCCGCGGGAGATGAGCGTGTCGCCCGACGGGCGGACGCTGTTCCTGACGAACTTCGGGTCCAACTCGCTCCAGGTGATGGACGTAGCGCGGTTACCCGTAAAGCAGCCGGCCGCGAAATAGCGGCCGCCGAATCGGATAGAATCTCCCTGATGCGTAACCTTGCCTGTGTTTTGGGCCTGGCGGTTCTCGCCGCGCCGGCCGTGCGGGCCGCCGAGACGCGGTTCGAGATCTCCTACCCGCCATCGGTCCACGCCGGGCCGATCACCGGCCGTGTGTTCGTCATCGTCACGCGCACGCTGACCGTCCGCGTGCAGCAGCGCGACCAGGAACGGGAGCCGCGCCTGCAGATCGGCCGCGTGGGCGTCCCCTTTTTCGGCCGCGATGTCGAGAAACTGGCGCCGGGCGCGGCCGCCGTGATCGATGCCACCGACCCGGGCACGCCCGTCGAGAGCATCGCTGCCATCCCGCCCGGCGATTACTACGTGCAGGCGTTCATCAATATATATTCCGAGTTCCGCCGCTCCGACGGCCACGTGGTGTGGATGCACGACGACCGCTGGGAGGGACAGCACTGGAGCACTTCGCCCGGCAACCTGTACAGCGCCACGCGGCAAATGCATCTGGACGCCACCGCGGGCTACCGCATCCCGCTGCTTTGCGACCAGGCGATTCCGCCCATCCAGGCGCCCGCCGATACCCAATGGGTGAAGCGGTTCAGGTTCCAGAGCCCGATGCTCACCAGGTTCTGGGGCCGCCCGATCTATCTGGGCGCCACCGTCCTGCTGCCGCGCGATTACGACCAGAACACCCTGTCGTACCCGGTGCTGTACGAACAGGGCCACTTCTCGCTGCGCGCGCCGCTGGGCTTCGCGCCCGCACCCGACAACCAACTGTACCAGGAGTGGATCAAGGACAATTTCCCGCGGTTCCTGGTGGTCACATTCCAGCACCCCACGCCGTACTTCGACGATTCCTACGCGGTGAACTCGTCGAATGTAGGCCCTTACGGCGACGCCATTCTCCAGGAGCTGATTCCGGAGCTCGAGAAGCGTTTCCGCGCCTTGCGGCAGCCCTGGGCGCGGGTGCTCTCGGGCGGCTCGACGGGCGGCTGGGAGGCGCTGGCGCTCGAAATCTTCCATCCCGATTTCTTCGGCGGCACGTGGTCCTATTGCCCCGATTCGGTGGACTTCAACGACGTCGAGGGCATAAACGTCTACCAGGACAAGAACGCGTTCTATAAGGAGATTGGCTGGCGCCGCGAGCCCACCATCAACAGCCGCGAGATCGACGGCCAGGTGCGCCAGACCTCCGAGCAGCGCAACCATTTCGAGCTGGTGAACGGCACCCACGGCCGTTCCGGCGAGCAGCTCGACATCTGGTCGGCGGTCTTCGGCCCGCTCGGCGAGGACGGCTACTTCGAGCCGCTTTTCGACAAACGCACCGGCGCCATGAACCCCGACCCGCGCGTCGCCCGGTATTGGAAGGAGCATTTCGACCTGCGCTACCACCTGGAGAAGAACTGGTCTACGCTTGGGCCCAAACTGGTGGACCAGTTGCACGTCTACGTGGGCGACGCCGACAATTTTTTCCTCAATAACGGCGTGCACCGGCTGCAGGATTGGATGAAGACCACCAAGGATCCGCACTACGAGGGCTACTTCGTCTACGGCGCCGTGAAGGGCCATTGCTACAGCGGGCCGGAGAACTCGGCCGGCCGCCTGAAGCAGATGGCGGAGCATATTCTCGCCAAAATGCCCGCCGGCACGGTAGCCGGGTGGTGGAAGACCGAGCGATGAGATCGTGGGCCGTGTTGCTGGTTTGCGCGCTCGCCGCCGCGCAGACGCCCAGGCCAAGTGCCATCGAGGAATGGCCGGCCTACGGCGGCGACGCGGGTGAGTCTCATTATTCGCGGCTCGGCCAGATCAACCGGACCAACGTTCACAGCTTGCGGCCCGCGTGGGAATGGAGAACCGGCGAGACGCCGATGCCCGCAGCGGGCACCACGCCGGGCGCCTTCGAAGCGACTCCGCTGATGATCGGCGGCGTGCTCTACCTCAGCACGCCCTACAATCGCGTGGTGGCGCTCGATTGCGAAACCGGGCGCGAGTTGTGGTCGTTCGATCCCAAGGCTTACGAAGACGGACCGGTGCCCAACGGCACGGGCTTCGTGCACCGCGGCGTGGCCGCCTGGCGCGATAGCAAAACCGGGCGCCTGCGTATCTTCATGAACAGCCGCTACCGGCTGATCTCGCTCGATGCCGCAACCGGCCGGCCGGGGACTTCGGCGACAACGGGATGGTGAACCTTCTGACGGGCCTGCGCTGGGAAACCAATCCGAAGCACTACACCAATACGTCGCCGCCGGTGGTCTACAAAGACCTCGTCATCGTGGGCAACGGCGTGGCGGATCGCCTGGTGTATAAGAAGGACCCGCCCGGCGATGTGCGCGCCTTCCACGCCCGCACCGGCAAACTGGCGTGGACCTTTCACACCGTTCCGCTGGCGGGCGAGTTTGGAAGCGACACCTGGGGCAACGGGTCGGAGGAATTTACCGGCCACACCAATGTGTGGGCGCCGATGACGCTCGACGAGCAGCGCGGGCTCCTTTATCTTCCGGTAAGCACGCCCAGCAACGATTTCTACGGCGGCGCCCGTCCCGGCCAGAACCTTTTCGCCGACTCGCTGGTGTGTCTCGACGCCGCCACCGGCAAGCGCAAATGGCATTACCAGTTGGTGCACCACGGCCTGTGGGACTACGACATGCCCGGCCCGCCGGTGCTGGCGGCGATTCACGCCGCCGGCAAACGGATCGACGCGGTGGTACAGCTCACCAAGATGGGTTTCGCCTTTGTGTTCGACCGCGTCACCGGCCAGCCGGTATGGCCCATCGAAGAACGCGCGGTGCCCGCAAGCGACGTTCCCGGCGAGCAGCCATGGCCAACGCAGCCGTTCCCCACACGGCCGCCGGCGTTCGAAGAACAGGGCGTGACGCTCGACGACGCCTTCGACCTCACGCCGGA
This sequence comes from Terriglobia bacterium, assembly GCA_020073615.1. Lineage (GTDB taxonomy): Bacteria > Acidobacteriota > Terriglobia > Bryobacterales > Bryobacteraceae > JADGNR01. The sequence goes on along the minus strand of JAIQEX010000030.1, from coordinate 5,705 downwards.
GTTGCGGGCCGAGGCGCGGGCGGAGATGCAAAAGTATCGTCTCGGGCCGGTCTTCACGCCGCCAAGTTTCGAGGGCACGCTCATGCGGCCGGGCATCATCGGCGGCGCCAACTGGGGCGGCGGCGCATTCGATCCCGAGACCGGCATCCTCTATGTGAAGTCGTCGCACGCGCCGGCCATCGCGCGTCTGCGCAAGGTGACGGCGCCCGTTCCCGGCAGCGTGGAGGCGGAATACGTGATGGATGCGGCGGGCGGCCCGCAGTTTCACAACGGCCTCCCGCTGTTCAAGCCGCCCTATGGACACTTGACCGCCATCGACCTCAACCGCGGCGGGATCGTGTGGCGCGTGGCCTTCGGCGACGATGCACGGCTACGCGCCCACCCGGCATTGAAGGAGGTGACGCTGCCGGAGCATCTGGGCGCGGCGGGCGCTCCGGGCGCCATTGTCACCAAGGGCGGAGTCCTCTTCGTGGGCGGCGGCGACGCGGCCTTGCACGCCGTGGACACCGCCAATGGCCGGGACCTGTGGACCTACCCGTTGGGCCGCCGCACCACCGCCACGCCCATGACCTACCGGGCGGCCAACGGCCGCCAGTTCGTGGCGATTGCGTCCGGCGCGGGACGGGATGCCACGCTCACGGCGTTCGCCCTGCCACCCTCGCGGTTTTGATACCATTCCCAACTATGAAGCCCCTACGCATCGCGGCGCTCTTTGTGTTTTCGCTGCTGCTGGCCGCGCAGCAGCCGGACCTGTTTAAGGAACTCCGCTTCCGGCTTGTGGGACCGTTCCGCGGCGGCCGTTCCGTGGCGGTTGCCGGGGTGCCTTCGCAGCCCAACGTTTACTACTTTGGCGGCGTGGGCGGCGGCGTGTGGAAGACCACCGATGGCGGCGCCACGTGGCTGCCAGTCTCCGACGGCACCTTCAAGACCAGCTCCGTCGGCGCCATCGCGGTGGCCGATTCCGACCCCAATATCGTCTACGTGGGCATGGGCGAATCCTGCGTGCGCGGCAACGCCTCCAATGGCGACGGAGTCTACAAATCGATCGATGCCGGCCGCACGTGGCGCCATATCGGGCTCGAGGACACGCAACAGATCGGCGCCGTCCGCGTGCACCCCAAGAATGCCGACATCGTTTACGTGGCCGCGCTCGGCCACCTGTGGGGGCCCAACGAACAGCGCGGCGTGTTCCGTTCCACCGATGGCGGGGCCACCTGGAAGCAGGTGCTGACGCGCGGCGCCGACGCCGGGGCGGTGGATCTCGCGCTCGACCCCTCCAACCCGCGCGTGCTCTACGCCGGGTTCTGGCAGGTGCGCCGCAATCCCTACCACTTCGACAGCGGCGGCCCCGGCAGCGGCCTCTGGAAATCCACCGACGGCGGCGACACCTGGACCGACCTCTCGCGCAATCAGGGACTTCCGCGCGGCGTGCTGGGACGCATCGGCGTCACCGTTTCGCCGGCCAATCCGGAACGCGTGTGGGCCATCGTGGAAGCGGCCGATGGCGGCGTGTTCCGCTCCGACAACGCGGGCCGCACCTGGACCAAAGTCAACGACCAGAACATTCTTCGCCAGCGCGCCTGGTATTACAACCACATCTATGCCGACCCGCAGAGCGCCGACACCGTTTATTCGCTCAACACCGGCATGTATCGCTCCATCGACGGCGGCCGCACCTTCACCGCCATACGCACGCCGCACGGCGACAACCACGACCTGTGGATCGCACCCGATAATCCGCTGCGCATGATCGAGTCGAACGATGGCGGCGCGAATGTGACTTACGACGGCGGCCGCACCTGGTCCACCATCAACAACCAGCCCACGGCGCAGTTCTACCGCGTGGCGCTCGACCAGGATTTTCCGTACCACATTTACGGCGCGCAGCAGGACAACTCCACCGTGCGCATCGCCAGCCGCACCGCGGCGGGCGGCATCACCGAGCGCGACTGGTACGACGTGGGCGGCGGCGAGAGCGGCTGGATCGCACCCGATCCGCGCAACTCCGAGATCGTCTACGCCGGCTCCTACGACGGCCTGATCACGCGCCAGGACCACCGCACCGGCCAGAGCCGCGATATCAACGCATGGCCCGACAACACCATGGGCTACGGCGCCGAAGCCATGAAGTACCGCTTCCAGTGGAGCTATCCCATCGCGTTTTCGCCGCACGATCCCAAGACGCTCTACATCGGCGCCAACGTGCTTTTCAAGACCACCAACGAAGGGCAGAGCTGGGAAGCCATCTCGGGCGACCTGACGCGCAACGACAAATCGAAGCTCGGAACTTCGGGCGGTCCCATCACCCAGGACAACACCAGCATCGAGTATTACTGCACCATCTTCACGTTCATGGAGTCGCCGGTGGCCAAGGGCCTGATCTGGACCGGGTCCGACGACGGTCTGGTGCATGTGACGCGCGATGGCGGCAAGCACTGGGACAACGTCACGCCCAAGGACATGCCGGAGTGGGTTCAGATCAACTCCATCGACGCCTCCGCGCACGACGCCGGCACCGCCTATATCGCGGCCACCATGTACAAGTCGGACGACTTCCGCCCCTACCTTTACAAGACCAACGATTACGGCAAGACGTGGAAGAAGATCGTGGCCGGCCTGCCCCCCGCGGCGTTCACCCGCGTGGTGCGCGAAGATCCCAATCATAAGGGACTGCTGGTGGCCGGCACCGAGTACGGCCTGTACATCTCGCACGACGACGGCGATAACTGGCAGCCGTTCCAGCTCAACCTGCCGGTGACGCCCATCACCGACCTGGCATTTCACAAACGCGAACAGGAGCTGGTGGTAGCCACGCAGGGCCGCGCGTTTTACATTCTCGACGACGTACCCCTGCTCTACCAGTTGAACGACAGCGTCAAGAGCGAAGACGCCCACCTGTTCAAGCCAAAGGACACCTACCGCTTCGGCGGCGGCGGACGCGGAGGCGGCGGCGGGCGCGGCGGCGCGGCCGTAGGGGAGAACCCTCCCGGAGGCGCGGCGGTGTACTACTGGCTGAAGAACCGGCCGCAGGGCGAAGTGACCATCGAGTTTCTGGATGCCTCCGGCAAAGCGGTCAATAAGTTCTCGAGCAAAGCGCCCGCGGCACCGCAGAGCGGGGCATCGGGCGAGAGCCCCGAGGAGAATCCGTTCCGCGCACCACCGCCCGCGCGCGTGGCCACGCAGGCCGGCATGAATCGTTTCGTGTGGAACCTGCGCTGGCCCGACGCCACCACGTTCCCCGGGCTCATCATGTGGGCGGGCAGCGTGACCGGTCCGCGCGCGTCGCCGGGATCGTACCAGGTGCGGCTGACCGTCGACGGCAAATCGCAAACACAGAGCTTCGAGGTGAAGAAAGACCCGCGCCTGGAGACCACGCCGGAGGAGTACGCCCGGCAGCAATCCCTCGCGCTGCAGATTCGCGACAAGCTCTCGGAGACCAACGACGCCGTCGTCCGCATCCGCGAAGTGCGCAAGCAGCTTGACGAATACGCGCGTCGCGACGACAAGCGCGTGGCCGATGCCGCCAAGGAGCTGAGCAAGAAACTGACCGCGGTGGAGGAGGATCTTTATCAGACCAAGAACCGCGCCAGCGAGGATCCGCTCAATTTTCCCATCAAGCTGAACAACAAGCTGGCGCACGTGTTGGGCGTAGTGGAGAGCTCCGACAACCAGCCGACTGCGCAATCCAACATGGTGTATGAGGACCTGGCCACGCAGGTGAACGCGAAGCTGAAGGTGCTGAGCGGCTTGCTGACCGGCGACCTGGCGGCATTCAACAAACTGGTGCGCGAGGCCAATGTGCCGGCCGTGGAAGTGCCGGTGAAAAAGCAGTGGCTCGGGGCCCTCCGCCGGCCGCTGTTCATCTGATACAATCGATCCGATAAACCGACACTGATCCTGCCCGTCCGATTGGGGATTGCACCCGCCCCCTCCCACGCTTAGGAAAATCTGCCGGAGAGAGGAATGGTGAGCGGCCGCACGCCGCTCGAAACTTTCTGGTTCATGAAGATCCTGCTCTACAACCCCGACAATGGCGTGACCGCGAATTTCATGCCGCACCTGTGGATGTTTCTGTTGCAGGCCTTGACGCCGCCCGGTCATGAGGTGTTCCTGATCGATGGCAATACCCAGCCGATGAGCGATGCCGAGCTGGTCCGCTTCGCGCTCGAGCGCAAGATCGGCCTGGTGGGGATCGGCGCCATGACCCGCATGATCGCCAAGGCCTACCGCGTGGCGGACGCACTGCGCGCCGCCGGGGTCCCCGTGGTCATGGGCGGCCCCCATGTGACCGAGGTGCCGGACGAAGCCCTCGGGCGCGACGGCGGGCCGCGGCACGCCGATGCCATCGCGCTGGGCGAGGCGGACGAGACTTGGCCGCGCATCGTGACCGATGCGGCGAATGGCCGGCTCCAGGAAGTCTACAAACCGGTGGATGCCTTCGGCCAGGAACGCAAGCCGAACCTGGATAACTATCCCGCCATTCCCTGGCAGTCGCTCGACCTGGCGCAGTTCAACCGCATCCCCGGTTTCGTGCGCTCGTTCATGCATCACCACCGGTACCACTGGGAGACTTTTCACATCATTCCCATCGAGAGCGGGCGCGGCTGCCCGTATGGCTGCGAATTCTGCACCGTGACGGGATTCTTCGGCGACTCCATACGCTTCCGCTCGAACCAGAGCATCGTGGGCGAGTTGTTGCGCCTGAAAGAGCGCGCCCGCGGCTCGCGCGGCAATATCGCCGTGTTTTTCGTGGACGACAATTTCGCCATCAACGTGAAGCGTACCAAGTCGCTGTTGAAGGACATCATCGCCGCCGGCGCGGAGTTGAACTGGGTGGCGCAGATCAGCGCCAACCTGCTGCGCGACGAAGAACTGCTGGACCTGATCGCGGACTCGGGCGGCAAGTGGATCTTCATCGGGATGGAATCGCTCGACCCCGCGAATCTCGCCAGCGTCAAGAAGAGCTTCAACAAGCCGGCCGACTACGCGAGCGTGCTGGAAGGGCTGGCGCGGCGCAACGTCTACGCCATCACCTCCTTCATCTTCGGGCTGGACAACGACACCCCGGGGGTGGCCGCGCGCACCCTGGCCACCATCCGCGAATGGCCGCCGGTACTGCCGGTATTCGGGCAAATCACGCCGTTCCCGGCCACGCCGCTGTACGACCGCCTGCTAAAGGAAGGACGCCTGACGCGGCCCAAGCACTGGCTCGAATTCGCCCCGTTCCACATGGCGCACACACCGCTCAAGATGACCATTCCCGAAGTGCAGGAAGAGGTGCGCTCCGCGTGGCTGAATTCCTACAGCCCGGCGGCGACCGCGCGCGCGCTCGATGCCATCGCGGACGAACCGGTTCCCTACAAGATCAACCATCTGGTCTCGCGGATCTTTTTCCGCGGCATCTATTTCCCGCCGCGAGGCGTCTGGGCATGGTTGAAGGTGATCGCGCAGAACCGCGGTTCCATCCTGCGCATCCTCCGGGAATCGTTCACGCAATGGCACGGCACGGCGGAGGCGGCGAAGCACCGGCGCGCCGGCGAGGCTTCGCCCCTGCCTTCGGAATCGGGCTCGGACTGAATTCTAGCCAAAAATATTTGCAATTTTGACTGCCCGAACCATACGCATCCCAGGGCAAGTCGCGACATTTCGTTGCTGTAGCCCAAAGGGAACGAAACCTGCGGTTTCTTTCCCTTTGGAATCCCTTT
>JAIQEX010000192.1 GCA_020073615.1 Terriglobia bacterium | reverse complement strand
CGAGCGAACCACTTTCATTGGGCGCATCCGCAAAGATGCCCAATTGTGTCAGGCTTTGCCCGCCGCCACCGCGACCCGCTCCGGCGGACGGCCCCGCCGCTATGGCGCGCCTGCCCCCACCCCCGAACAAGTGTTGCACGACGACGCCGTGCCGATAGTAAAGATCCGCTGTTTCGCCGCCGCAGCCGTTCGGGAGGTTCCGGTCTAGATCGTGCGCAACGTCTACTGGCGCAAGGCCGGTCCGGACATGCCTCTGCTGCTGGTGGTCATCAAACCGCTCGGTTACCGCCTGCGCAAAGGCTCCAAGCTGCTCTACCGCCAGCCGGCTTTTCTGATCTGTACCGACCCGCAACTGGACCTGCCGATCCTCCTTCAAGCCCACATCGATCGCTGGGAGATCGAATGCAATCGCCCGCCTGCCCCAGTTTCAGGTAGCCATCGACAGCTTGCTCCTGCTGGCTTCCATCCTCGCCTACGGATTTCAGCGCACCGCCACCTACCTACCACTTCCGTTATGGAGACGACGGTCGATTCGCCCTTCGATCCTAGACTTGCTGAATCTGCTGCGCGACCAAATCTTCGCTCGCCTCACGCAGGATAAGCCCATACCGAGTATCGACGACTTCGCTGCATTGGCCCCTGTGGACGCGAATGCGTCGAAACCGCCACTGGCTTCGGAGACCCTCTGCACTATCGCGGCTTAGGATATGGCCCTCGCCTCGACGCTTCCTCAGATATGGCCAATCTCCAGAGCTCAGCCCAGCGGGCTGAGCCGTGTCAGGTTCTTGCCACTTGCGCTGGGTCCACTCCTTCGTAAGCGGCCGAGAATCACCAAGACTGCCGAAGACGCCGGCCCATTTGTTGATCGAGTGATTTGGGGTCACGCCTGGGCGGTGGCCCAGTTGTGCGGTAGAAGCTCGGCGAGCCGGGTGATGGGATGATCGGCGTTGCAGCGGATGGCACCCATATAATTGAAGCTGCAAGGAGGCGCGATGTCGATCGACGCGCGAGGATGCTACACCGACAGATCCGACCGGCTGCCTGCTCCATGGCGGAAGTCAGAAGCTGTGGTCAATTTGAGTTGGCACCACGTGATTCCCTATGCCATGATGTGCGACTGCTGGCAAGCGCTGGCAAGAAACCAGGAACTCGGGAAATGCCAGGTAGCGATCGAGAGTTATCTCCGTATTGTGAAGGTGGAAAACCCGCGTACCGTGCTGAGGGCTATGGCGGCGGGATCGCTCGGCTTTGACGCGCAGGAACAATTGGAGCGGAAACTCGCGTGGCCGGGGTGGAATATTGTAGAAGGACCGACGAGACGCTCGGATGACCCCAAGGACAATCGCTCTTTGGACGGGTTCACCTCCGGGATAACGGTCTCGGAATCGAACCGGCAGAGGAAGATCAGCGATCTTTTCATCGCTTTTGGGATTTTCAATGAGGCGAGCGCGGGCGGCCGGGTTAGCGAAGATGCGGCCCAGGCGGTTGCGAACGTTATAAACAATGCGGAACGAACGCTGATGAACGGTGACGTGATTCGCTACCGGGCCACCATGTGGGTGGAAACTAAGCCTCCTCGCGATGCCCCCCTGGAAGACCAGAAACTGACCTGGTGGAAGAAGAAGCCTGGCGTGAGCTTTATCGAGCGCCGGTAGCGGTCGATTCCCTCCCTTCGGAGAGAGTTCGTACGGAAATCCCTTGTTTACTGGGGTGGCCTACCGGCACTCACGGTTCAACCCCTGTTCAGTTAATGTCCGCACGGACACGGGTTCATGGCGGTGACCAGCATCAGGCTGCTGGGGAAGGAAAGCGTCATATTGGCCCGCGCGATGGTGACGGAGCCGTCTTCCAGCGGTTGCCGCAGCATTTCCAATATGTCTCGCGGAAACTCGGGAAGCTCGTCCAGGAACAGCACCCCATGGTGCGCCAGGCTCACCTCTCCGGGCCGCGGCATGCCCATGCCGCCGCCGATCAGGCCGGCGTCGGAAATGGTGTGGTGGGGTGCGCGAAACGGCCGCTCGTGCAGCAGCCCGCAACCCGGCGGCAGCGTGCCTGCGATGCTGTGGATCTTGGTCGTCTCGATGGCTTCGGCGAAGGTGAGCGGCGGCAAAATGCCGGCCAGGCGCTTGGCCAGCATGCTCTTCCCGGACCCGGGCGGACCGATCATCAGCACGTTGTGCGAACCGGCGGCGGCCACCTCGAGCGCCCGTTTGGCCATGGTTTGGCCGCGCACCTCCCGGAAATCGGGAGCCGCCGGCGACGCGGCGGGCGTCCCCGTGCCGTTCGCCACCACCGGCCGGAACTCCTCGGGCCGGTTCAACAGGGCCACGACTTCAGCCAGATGACGCACACCGTATACGCTCACTCCCTCCACTACCGCGGCTTCGGCGGCGTTCTCGGCGGGAAGGATCAGCTTGGGAATGCCCGCCGTGCGCGCGCAGACCGCCATCGACAGAGCGCCGCGCACGGGCCGAATCCCGCCATCGAGCGAAAGCTCGCCCGCCAGCAGGTGGCGCTCCAGCAGTTTCACCACGCCCATGGCGCCGAGGATTCCCATCGCTACCGGAACATCGAAACCCGCCCCTTCCTTGCGCACGTTGGCCGGTGCGAGATTGATGGTCACGGTCTTGTTGGGATAGCCGAAGCCGGAGTTGATCATGGCCGATTTGATGCGCTCGCGGCTCTCGCGCACGGCCACATCCGGCATGCCGACCATGCGGGAATCGCGCGCCGAGCCGCTGGCGTACATGTCGACTTCGATGTCGATCAGCCGTGCATCGATGCCGTAGATCGCGGCGCTTTGGGTTTTAAAGAGAGACATTTTCAGTTGGGCCTATCAGGATATAGTGTGCGGGCGGCCGAAATGTTCTCACCAGAATCTGCCGGCGAACCACCATACGGACTCCGGCGCGAGAATGGAGGGAATCACTGCTGTCCGGCTAAAAGTCGAATAGATTCAACTGGTTGCCGGGATCCGTTAAATCGGACTGGGGGTCCGAGGCTTGGAGAGCCTGTAAAATGGGCACTTTTTCACAAAGTGTGATGCTCAGAATCTGTAGAATCTGGTATTGCCGCAAAAGGCGTTTCCAGTCTGCATCGAAGAGTTTCCAGCGTTCAACGGTTGCCGCAAATCCGGCAACAACATGAGCGGACTCCGTCGCACTTTCATCAAAATAAGCAGTCGCCAGCGCCACTACAGACACCTTCATCGCGCCCGAACGTGGATGCAACGACAGCGCTAAGTGCGCAACATCGCAGCCGACACGCCGCGCTTGATCAAGCGTATCTGTTGAATAGGGAGTTGTCAAGTATATTTTTGGCAAAATTACTTGGGGCGTTTTTTTCCACGGGCTTGCGGCCCGCGCCCGGTTTGCGTACTCGCTCCTTTTCCACTTCCTGCGCCAGTAGTTGTTTTCGTCCGTGGGCCACGGCGCTCGGATCCAGTTGGAGCAACTTGGCCAGTTTCTGATCGCCACCGCGGCCCAACTTCAGCGATTCCAGGCCGGCATACAAACGGCGCTGGCGCTCGTCCAGCAGGCTAGAGAACAGAACCAGGGATGCCTGTAACTCCTCTGGGGAGACATCGGCGGAAGCGCTCCCCGGGATGTCCGAGAGAGCCTGTCTTGCCAGCACTTGGCGTCGCCGCAAAGCCGCGTCATGGGAACCGTACAGAAACAAGCCGGTGACCGGCTGGCGGGCAACGCGATGCTGCTCGACCAACTGCAGCAGGGCATCTTTCACTTCGACATGCAGGAGTTGCTGCAATTCATTGGCGAAGTAGCCCTGGGGAGCGGCGCTGACGAAGGCTTCCAAGGTGATGACCAGATTGCCCCAACGAGAGAACCACACCTCGTGAAAGGACCAAAGGCCCTGGGGATCGAACTGTGGGATCCCGTCGAGGGTGTAGTAGCGGCCGCGGTGGGAGTAGCTGGAGCGATAGGAAAGTTCCTTCAGCTTGCGAAAAACCGTGATGTCGACGTCGGTCCCGAGAGCCTGTTTCAACTCGGGGAGGGTGGCGATTCTCTTCACGCTCAGGAATTCGCGCAGACGATCGGAGAGGAAGGAGGGAGTTCTCATAATGCCAAAGTTCCGCCTTTCGTCAGACATCCAAGCGGAACTATAGCAGAATGGAGAATGCTTCGTCCAGCCGCGGCCCGGAGGGCATAACAACGGTGTATGCAGGCTGCCTGGGGACATGTTGATCCCGCGGTTCAGCACGGAGATGGCGCAGCCCATTGATTGAGTGACGCCCAGAACTATACAGTTATTATTGCGGGATTACTCAGCTGAAAGCTGATAGCTGCGTTTCCGGTATCGGCCGGGCGCCGCGGTGCGTCAAAATCAGTGATATGAAGTGGCTATTGCTGTGGCTGGCCGTCTCGGCCCAGGGGTTCGCCCAATCCCGTCCCGCGCGGCCGGCACAGAAGAAAATCGAGACGCCCGCCCCGGCTGCCAATCGGTGGCCCATCCAAAGTCTCGCGGTGGAAGGCATCCAGAACTATACGCGCGAGCAGGTGCTGGCCGTCGCCGGCCTGAAGATCGGCCAGTTGGCCGGCAAGGCGGAGTTCGAAGCGGCGCGCGAGCGGCTGGTGGCCAGCGGCGCCTTCGAAACCGTCGGCTACAAATTTGCGCCCGACGCCAACGGCGGGGGATACGCCGCCAGCTTTCAGGTGACCGAGGTCGCCACCGCGTACCCGGTGCGCTTCGAAGAGCTGGGCGTGGCGGACGGAGATGTGGAAAGCCTGCTGCGCGCCCGCGACCCGCTGTTTTCCATGGCCCGGCTGCCAGCCACGCAGGCGGTGATTGATCGCTGTGTGAAATGGATTGAGGAATACCTGGCGGCCAAGGGCCCGCATGAAAAGCTCGCCGGACGGGTTACGCCCGTCACGGCGGACCAGTTTGCCATCGTCTTCCGTCCTGCGCGCAACCTGCCCGCGGTAGCGCGGGTCTCCTTCGACGGCAACCAGGTGGTGCCCCAGCGCGTGCTGCAGGAGGCCATCCACGGCGTGGCCATAGGCGCGCCCTATACCGAAGACCGGTTCCGCGAGTTGCTGAATGCCGCGGTGCGGCCGCTCTATGAAGCGCGCGGCCGGGTGCGCGTATCCTTCCCCAAAATCCGCACCGAACCGGACAAAGAGGTGGAAGGGGTGCAGGTATACGTCACGGTGGACGAGAGCCAGAGCTACGACCTGGGCAAGGTCCAAATCGAAGGTCCCAGCCCGCTGAAGCCCGACGATCTGCTGAAGGCGGGCGATTTCAAGACCGGCGATGTAGCCAACTTCGACCGCGTCAACGAAGGCCTCGAACGCATCCGGAAGGCCGTGCGCCACGCCGGATACTTGCAGGCCAAGGTGACCAGCGAGCGCCGCATCGGCGACGCGAAAAGGACCGTCGACGTGGCCCTGCACATTGACGCCGGGCCGCAGTTCACCATGGGAAAGCTGACCATCGTGGGGCTGGACCTGGACGCCCAAGCGGAGATCAACCGCATCTTCACGCTGAAGGCCGGCAAGCCGTTCAACCCCGATTATGCGGAGTTCTTCCTGGCAAAGGTGCGCGAGGAGGGTCTGTTCGACAACCTGGGCGAAACCAAATCGGAATACAAGGTCAACGACCAGGACCACACCGCCGACGTGACCCTGCGCTTTGGCGGCAGCAACCCCTCGAGCAAACCGGGCCGGGGCGGGGGACGGGGGGTGGAGTGATGCCGCCAGGCGCCACCGCTCGCAGATTTCCGAGGCTGGCTGAAATCGCGTGAAGCCTGCCAACCGAGTTTGACTTACTGGTCGACGACGGGGTTCCAGCCGCCGAGGACGAATGCCGGATCACTGTAGCTGGCGATGGTCTGGGCATCCCGTGGCTCGGTCAGTTGCCTGGAGACGGGGTGCCGCTCCGTGACGTCGATGGCATGGCCGTCGGCATCGGTGCTGTGGAACTCCCAGAAGTGAATGTGCGAGGTATCGTCGTCGATGGGCCCCCAGCCGGCTGGGGGAATGCCTTTGAGCCGGCAGTTGATGAGCACGGCCTCGGCGTAGGGGTAGTTGAGGCCGTGATTGTTGGGCAGGCGCGCGAGCATGTGGGAAGGGCCGGCCGGTGCCGGGGGCCGGTTCAACGGCAGGGGGCGATCGATAGTGGTAAAGGTGCAGTCGACGAAGACATTGCCGTGGTTCGCTTCGGTGTTGCGTATCCACATGAAGGGCCCTACAGACTGGATCTCGCAGCGGCGGAAGAAGGCCGGGCCAACGCCGAGGATGGTGTCGCCATCGCCGATGATCGTGCTGTCGGTGAGATAGACGGAGCCGCGCAGATTGAGAGCATCGCCGGAGCCTTTGACAGTCATGTGGCTGACTATGTTCTTCGAGCCGGAGATAAGCAGGCCTTCCGCCTGACCGAAGGCGGAATTCTTCAGAGTGAAGTTGATGAACTCGATGCCGGTTGAATCGTATGCGGAGAAGGCGCAGCGGCGGTTCGGCCCCGGCTGGGGAGGATTGAACCCGCTGTTGTTGCTGTAGCCGACCTGGACCCGATCACGATCCTCGCCGCGGAAGGTGAGATTGGTCTTGTTGCGGAAGAAGACGATCTCCTCGTAGGTGCCATTCTTGATGAAGATCGTCACCCGCTTGAATGGATCGTCGGGAACGAAGTCGACGGCGCCCTGGACTGTGTTGAAATCGCCGCTGCCATCGACTGCGACGACAACGCGGGTTGTATCGCCGCGTGGAGGAGCCGGCTTAGTGGTGAAACGCCAGGCATGGTCCGTCGTGAAGCCCGCGAAGACGCCGGCGGCGAGAGTGAAAACGGCTGAATCGATCTGCACTACGTATTTGTGGTTGTACCGCAAGACGCTATTGTGGGGGTAAATCGTGGCCACATTGCCATGGATGATGACCGGGTAAAAGTGGAAGTCAGCCAAACCGCCGATGGTAGTGAGCTGGTAATTGTGCAGATCCGCGGGCGTCGTTCTCACGGCCGGCGTCGTAGTAGTGGGCGAGGTGGGGACAGCGGGGTCCAGCACAGTCACCGTGGCGGGCGGGGCGGCGATGCGCCGGGAGGGGTCGGGACCGGCAGGGATACTGAGGTCGAGTGTGTCCACCAGATGGCGGCCGGCAGCATCGTAGATGCGAATCTGGCCGGACTTGCCAAGAGTGGGAGGGCTGGAGAAGGTCAGGACCAGATGTGTATCGGGATTGACACGGGTTGCATGATTCGCGGGGAAACACGTAAAGGCGACCTCCGCGCGCGCAGCAGTTGACAGGGCAAGGGCGGCCAGCACGCAAGACGGGTAAGTAACAGAGCGAGGTCTCATGGTAACTGCTCCTGAACCGGAATTTCCATTTCAGACGGCCAAGTCCCCCTCAGTTTAGACCAAACCGCCATCCTTTGGTCCAATACCGGGCGTATCACGGGAGGAATGGAATTCGTTCCCTGTGAGATTCAGTGCTGCCGCTTCACACAGCCAGCCTTTTGCCTACGCTGGCGCAAAGGCGCCAACAGTCAATACGGAAAGCCGTGCAAAATCGGCCCGGCATCTTCGCGTGTGAAAGATGAAAGCCTCAGCTCGGGGATCTCACCAAAGCAATGAGTTTTTTCCCTGCAATGCAAAGCCGCGGTGCGGGACCGAAGCCGAACCGTCGCTTCGGCTATGCATCTCCGCCACGGACACTGGCCGTCTTTGAGGATCTACTCAGCGATGGTAGCCAGAATCCGTATCAAGTCTCAACTATTCACCCACCCTATGGGGTGCGGGTTACGGCCTTGATGAGAGCAGCGAGTCGGCTTGACCTGACTGAGCACACGACTGAGTTGCAAAAGTTACTTGGCGTCTGGGCAGCATCTCAGTGGCGCGCCGAAAAGACTAATCGGTACCGCTCGCTGGCCGCCGTCGAGGTGATCGACGCCTTGATTGACGGCGCGTTTCGGTTCTGTGAGCAGTTAACCCAAGTTCGTCACGACGGAGGCCGAGAGGCGGGTAAGGCGTTCAGAATCAGTTCAGGCGATCGCCGAGTCTACACTACATTTGCGATTGAGCTCGAACCGCCCGGGGAGGCTGAGACCGAGTTGTTGCAGAAGTGATTTCTGCTCGGCGGTGGGTTCGGTGATGCGGCGCAGACGGATTTCTCGTCCGTCCGTGGTGGGCAGGACGATGTCGGCGCTCTGCAGGGTAGCGAGCAGAGCAAGCGCCTTCATGGCCGACAACGGCTGCGCATTGTTGACTCTGCTCTGCAACGGTTGCGGAACGATGGCGGGCCGGCGCTTCAGCAGATGCTTGAGCGTGGCCACGCGGACGTGATGACGGACAGCATGCGGCGGGCGCTGGAGGAGACGGCGCGGCGGCGGACACAGATGGAATACAACGAGCGCAACGGGATCGTGCCGCAATCGATCGTGCGGCCGATCGACATGAGCGTGGTGGCGGTGGCGGAGGCGGACTACGTGACGGTACCGCTCGAGGAAGAGGACGCGGCGGAGAGCCTGACGCCCGAGCAGCGTGAGCGGCTGATCGGCGAGATCGAAGAGCGGATGCGGGAGTTGAAGGTGGTGTCGTAAGGGGGCGGCGCCGCGCGCTTATTTCTCGTCGGCGGAAGGCCCCGCCGCGCAGCTCCCCCTCCGCGGCGGCCTTATGACACACTAGCCGTGTGCGGCTGTATCTCCGGACCTTCCTCTGGCTCCTCCGCCGAACGGTCGTCGCCAGCTTCGACGACGGCTGCTTCTCGGTGGCCAAAGGCGCCGCCTACTCCGCGCTGCTCTCCTTCTTCCCCGTGCTCACTTCCGCCGCTGCCATTCTGGTCCAGACGCGCGCCGAGTTCGTCTCCCGCACGCTCGAAGACGCCCTCTCGGAAATCGTGCCGCCGGGCACCGAAGACCTCGTCGTCCAGCAGTTCCGCGTCACCGGCGCGCGGCCCCTCGGGCTGCTCATCGTGGCCGGCCTGGTTTCGCTGTGGGCCGCTTCCGGGGTCATCAAGAGCCTGATGGAAGGCTTCCAGGCGGTGTATCGCATTCCGCGCAGCCGCGGCTTCCTCCACCAGAGCGCCGTGGCCATGGCGCTGGTGCTGCTCTCCGCCCTTCCCCTCGTCTGCGCCTCCTTGCTGATCCTGTTCGGCGGCCAGGTGGAGCGCGCCGTGCTCAGTTGGATGAAGGTCGATGCGCTCTGGAATCCGGTTGCCTGGGCGTGGCAGTGGTTCAGCCGCGTGGCGCGCTATCTGGTGGCCTTCGCCACCACCGTCACCGTTACCGCCTCGCTGTACTATTTCGGCCCCTACCGCCGGCAACGCTGGCGCTACGTGTGGCCCGGCGCCATCCTGGCCACCGTGCTGTGGCTCGTCGCCACCTCCGGATTTGCCTGGTACGTCCGCAACATCGGCCACTACAACCTGATGTACGGCTCGGTGGGCGCCGGCATCGCGCTGCTGGTGTGGATGTATTTCATGGCCGCCATCGCCCTCATCGGCTGCGAATTCAACGCCCTGCTCGAGCACCTCGCCGCCGAGTGAGCATATTCTCATCCAAGGATGAGCCTGGACGGGAAACGAAGCGACCGGCACTCCAGGGCTCCTTTCTGATTTGGTTTTGCGCAGTCTCGGTGCCGACCAACGGGAGGCCCTACAGGGCTTCCACCGTCGGTGTTTTGGTTTTCCTTTCATAGGAGGGTTTTGTCTTTTTTTGATTTTGGTTTTTAGG
>JAIQEX010000029.1 GCA_020073615.1 Terriglobia bacterium | reverse complement strand
GGCAGGTGGTGGTGCAGCCGGCGGTGGCGGCGCGGTTGGCGGCGGTGGTGCCGCAGGTGGCGGAGCCGTTACCGGAGTCCTGGCCGACTTACAGGTCACGGGCTCGGCCCAGAACGGCGGTCCGGCGGTTGGTTCGGCCGACAGCTTCACGTTCCAGGTCAGGAACAACGGCGCAACTTCCGCCCCCGGAGCGGCGCTCTCCGTCTTGTTACCGCCCAGCTTGCAGTTCGGCTCGGCGAGCGCGTCCCAGGGTAGCTGCAGCGGGTCCCCGTCCGGCTCCTCGGGTGGAACGCTGACCTGCGTGCTGGGCACGCTCGCCGGCGGGGGGACGGCCACCGTCACCGTGAACTTCACACCAACCCAGGTGGGGACGTTTGCGGCCAGCGGCTTCGGCACCTTCAGCGGCACCGACGCCAACCCGCAGAACAACGGGTTCTTCGTGACGGTCCGCGCCCGCTAGATGGGGTAGGGCGGGGCGCCCCCCGGGGGCCCCCTGCCCTCAAGAAAACTCTGGAGCTAAGTCAGATGAAGAGACTCACTCGCGTTCCGGTTGCGGCGGTACTTCTGTGTATCGTGGGGCTGGTGCTGTTCCTGGCCGGCGCCCGCGGCGCAGAGGTCCGGTTGACGCCGCCGCCCAAACCTGTGCTGCAGTCTGTCTCTCCGTTTCAGATGACCGGCTTCATTCAGAAAGCGACCGTCGATGCCGCCGGAGACATCTTCTCCGGCGGCACCGTGTTGCTGAACGGATACCTGGTGACGATTCCCCGCAATACGCTGGTCGAGATGCCGGCGGCCTCCCTGACGTGGGGCGAGATCTTCACGCTCGCTCCGCCGCCCTACGCCGGCGCGGGCCAGAGCGGGCTGGCGATGAGCGACTCGCCGGCGCCTCTCACCACTTACGAAATAACAGTCATCGGCAACCGCATCGTGCGGTCCGCGACCGACGACAAGTACGTCGCCGGGCTGGTCATGATCTCGCAGCAGTCGGCCAACGTCGCGCAGGGGTTCATCAACGCCATCGACTACGCCAACGGAGAACTGCTGGTGGGCACGACGTTCGGCGCGGCCGCGGGCGCCCGCGTGCGCATCAATGATCCCAACGGGCGCTTCGGCAAGGCGCATTCGCCGGACGTCCGCCTCGCGGTGGACGATCAGAACCCGACCGTCGCGGCGCGCACCGGCTTCCCCATGTGCATCCCGCGCACCGACCCGGCGGTCTCGGACGATGCACTCTGCCCGCAGCGGAACCGGCCGGTGGACCCGGTCACCAAGGCCTACCAGACCATCTACACCATGCCGCCGCCGGCGCCGGTGCTTCTGCCGGCGGACCCCGACGCCACCCAGCAGACACCGTTTGAAGTGGGCGACTACATCACCTACGTGGGCACGCTGACCAGGGACCCCGCGTGCGCGGCCACGGCAGCCAACAACTGCCAGTACATCGCGGCCCACACCATCACCGCCAACCTGGGGATCTTCACCGCGCCGGGGACCATGCCTGTTTATCTCCGGATCGAAGACATGTCGTTGGGCGTGGCCGGGCTTCCCAACCCGCTTTTCCCGCAGGAGGCCGTGGAGAAACTGGTGGTGACCGCCTTCTCGACCGATCCCACGGCCCTAGTGGACATCTTCGCCATGGACGTGGATGCCTGCGGCAAGCAGAGCGACCGGTTCTATAGCACCGCCGACCCGAGCGGCCCGCCGGCGGGAGCGTTGAAGGGACGCGCCCGCGTGCAATTGCAGTTCGGCGACTTCCTTCCGGCCACCCGCGAGATCCGCGTGGCCAGCCGCACCTTCACCAACGGCTTCAACGTCGACATCGCACTGCCCACGGCCAAGACGTACGCCAACGGCCTGCTCGCCGGGCAGTTCCACGCGCCGAACTTCAAGTTCATCTTCCCGGAAAACCTGGTGGTGGGCAGCCCCCCGGTGCCGCTGCCGCTGCAGGAATTTCCGTTCCTGGCCAATGGAACGGGGCCGTACGCCGGAACTGGCGCCGCTGGTGCCGGCGCGAAGGCTCCGGGCAGCCTCCGGCAACTCTCGCCGTGGCCCGGTCTGGCCGCGCCGGCGGCTCTCGGCTGCGGGCCGTCCGGCGTGCTGCTGCCGCCCTTTGCCGTCACCGGACCGAACCAGACGGTTCCTTCCGGGTCCCAGGTGATCCTCGACGGCAGCGGCAGCTCGGATCCCAACACGCCGCCCCTCCCGCTGAGCTATACCTGGCTCCAGACCGGAGGCCAGGCGGTGGCCCTCCAGGACAACGGCTTCGTCAATCCGTTCTTCACCGCACCCAACGTTGGGCGGGGAATGCCGCCTATGACGCTCACCTTCTCGCTGGTGGTGAGCAACGGTTACACCAGCTCGACCATCTCCACGGTCACGGTCACGGTGACCGAACCGCAGAAGCCGGCGATCGGCGCCGGCGCACCGCAATCGGTAAATCCAGGGGCCCCGGTGACGCTCACCGGCACCGCCACGGATCCTAACGGCACCACCGCGTTGCCACTCTATTACCAGTGGATGCAGGTCGGGGGACCCACGGCGCCACTCTCCAACGCTTACACACTGACACCAACCTTTACCGCGCCCACTCTGGCCGCGGGACAGGGGCCGCAGATCCTGACATTCCTCCTCACGGTCACTGACAGTCTGAACCTGCAGGCGACGGCGACCACCACGGTCACGGTTCAGGCAGCCGGGAACTCCCCCGGCCCACAGTCCCTGGTGGTGAATGCCGGCGCGCCGCAATCGGTGAGCTCGGCAGGCGGCGTGACGCTCATCGGCAGCGCTGCCGACGCCAGCGGTGCCGCCGGGTTGCCGCTCACGTTCCAGTGGACCCAGACGGCGGGAACGCCGGTGACCCTCGCCAATGCCAACACGCCGAACGCCACCTTCACCGTTCCCACGGTGGCCCCGGGACAGGCGGCGCAAACCCTGACCTTCAGCCTGACGGTCACCAACAAGCTCGGGGCGTCCGCCACCTCGACCACCACCGTCACGGTCGCAGCCACACCCGCAGCGAATACTCCGCAGAACCCGGCGGTGAATGCGGGCGCGCCGCAATCGGTGGGCGGAGGGGCCGCCGTGAGCCTGACCGGTACCGCCACCGATCCGAACGGCGCCGCGGGCCTGCCGCTCACCCTCCAGTGGACCCAGACCGCGGGCGCCGCGGTGACTGTCGCCGGCGCCAACACCCTTACGCCCACATTCACCGCGCCCGCCATCGCCGCGGGGCAGGCGGCCCAGACTCTGACCTTCAGCCTGACGGCAACCGACAAGCTGGGGAAGAGCGCGACGGCAACCACCACCGTCACCGTTCAGCCCGCCGACGTGGTGACCATCGCTTCGGCGGTTTACACGCAATCCACCTCGCGCCTGCAGGTGACCGCCAAGTCTTCACTCACCAACGGGCTCCCCGTCCTGACGCTCCACATTCCCGGCGGTCCGGACGTAGTGCTGACCCTGGACACGCTGACCGCGGTCTACAGCGTTCCCGGTGGCGTTCCCAACATCGCCGCCAAGCCGGCCAGCGTGTCGGTGACCTCCAGTTTCGGAGGCTCGGCAACCGGGACCGTGGCCAACAGCGGCGCCACGGCAAACCCGACGGCGGACATTCCCGGGCCGCCCGGATCGCTGAAACTGGTGGCGGCGCCACTGCCGCCCAACATAGCGGATTTCATCGTCGATAAAACCGCGGCCATCGCCCTGGGCAAGGCTTTGTTCTGGGACCAGCAGGCCGGCAGCGACGGCATGGCTTGCGGCAGTTGCCATTTTCATGCCGGGGCGGACAACCGCGTGAAGAACACGCTCAGTCCCGGCCTGCGCAATCAGCTCGGTGGAGCTGTCAGCCAGACCTTCAACCTCACGGCATCCAACCGGTCGAACACGGTGGGGCCGCCCCCCGGCGGAGGCCCGAACTACACCTTGAAGCTGGCCGATTTCCCGTTCCACCAGCTCAAGGACCCAACCAATGCCAACTCGCAGGTGGTTTTCGACACCGACGACATCGCCGGGTCGAACGGAGTGTTCCCGCGGAATTTCGTCAGCCCGGGTCTACCGCACACCAAAGGCGATAACTGCACTTCGCAGTCGTCGATCTTCTCGGTAAGAGGGATCAACGTGCGCCAGGTGGAGCCGCGCAACACCCCCACGGTCATCAATGCCATTTACAATTTCCGCAGCTTCTGGGACGGGCGCGCCAACAACATCTTCAATGGCCGGACCCCGTTCGGCGCCAGGGATGCCGCCGTCGGCGTGGACCCGCTGAACAGCATCATGGTGGCGGACAACAACGGTAACCTGACTCCGGTGATGATCAGCATCCTGGATGCCAGCCTGGCCTCGCAATCGGTAGGACCGCCGCTCAGCAACCTGGAGATGTCCTGCGGCGGCCGCCTCTTCGAGCACATCGCGCACCGGCTATTACCGGGTAAACCGCTCGAAGGCCAGACGGTGGACCCGACCGACAGCGTGTTAGGGGCCTTTGCGGACACCGCGGGCGGTCTCAGCACCGACTACGCCACGCTGATCAAGCGGGCCTTCCAGCCCAGGTTCTGGTCGTCTACACAGAAGACGGCCGACGGCTTTACCCAGATGGAGAAGAACTTCTCCCTGTTCTGGGGGCTTTCGATCATGCTCTACGAATCCACGCTGGTCTCCGACGACACGCCCTATGATCGCTACGTGGCCGGAGACACCCAGGCCATGACCCAGCAACAGGTCGACGGCTTCCTGCAGGTCTTCATGGGCAAGGGCGGCTGCGTGATGTGCCACAAAGGCGCGGAGTTCACCGGCGCCGCCGGCGCTCTGAGAACGAACCGGGAGCTGGGGGCACTGGTAGAACACATGGTCATGGGAGACGGCACCGCCGGTCTGTATGACAGCGGGTTCTATAACATCGGCGTGCGGCCTACGGTGGAGGATATCGGCGCGGGCGGCACGGACCCGTTCGGGAATCCGCTGTCGTGGAGCCGGCAGGCCAAGGCTGCCTCGGTGGGTACCGGGCCGGTGACGGACCTGGCGAACATCCTGCCGGACGGCTTCAACGTGTTCACCTGCAATTTCGAGGTGGACCCCTGCTCGCCCATCACCGGTAGCTTCCGCGATGCCGTGGATGGCTCCTTCAAGGTCCCTACGCTGCGTAACGTGGAGCTGACCGGACCGTACTTCCACAACGGCGGCCAAGCCACGCTCGAGCAGGTGGTGGATTTCTATAACCGGGGTGGAGACGCCACGGGCCCCGATGGCTCCAACACCACCGGCTATGGGCCGAATCCGACCAACCGCGCGGCTTTCATCGGACCGCTGCATCTCAGCGACACCGACAAGGCGAACCTGGTGGCATTCCTCAAGGCGCTCACCGACGATCGTGTGCGCTGGGAGAAAGCGCCGTTCGATCATCCCTCGGTGCAGATTCCCAATGGGCATCCGTTCGACGAAACGCAGGTGCTCCAGGACGGCAGTTCCGGCCAGGCGGTGGACAGTCTGATGCTGATCCCTGCCGTCGGCGCGCAGGGACGAGCGGCCAGGAATCTGCCTGCCCTGCTGCCTTTTGTGGCGGGTCTGCAATAGGTGGGGCAGGCCTGCCCGGCCTGTCCCCTATTCCCGCCCTGCATACAACTCGTCGATCTCCGCTTTGAAGTTCTCCATGGTCCGTGCGCGCCGCACCTTCATGGTGGCCGTCAACTCGCCCTGCTCGATCGAAAAATCGCGCCCCAGCACGCGGTGTTTGCGCACTTGCTCGAAGGGCGCCAGCAGCTTGTTCACGCGCGTCACGGTTTTCTGAATCTCGGCCAGCACCGGCGGCGCCTGCGCCAGTTCCGCCAGCGGCCGCCCCTTCCATTCGTCCATGCCTTTCAGCGTCTCGGCCATCACCGGGTTGATGGTGATCAGCGCCATCAGGTACGGCAGGCGGTCGCCCAGCAGCAGCACCTGGCTGACCAGCGGTTCCGTCTTGAGGAGGTTCTCCACGCGCGACGGATAAATCTTCTTTCCCGTCGAGGAGACAATCAGCTCCTTCTTTCGCCCCGTGATGAACACAAAGCCTTCGCCATCGATTTCGCCGATGTCGCCGGTGTGCAGCCAGCCGTCGCGCAGCACCTCCGCCGTGGTGGCCGCGTCGTTCAGGTAGCCCAGAAACAGGCACGGGCTCTTGACCAGCAATTCGCCGTCCTCGGCCACCCGCACCTCGACTCCTCCCAGCGTCTTGCCGATGCTGCCCGGCTTCGGCGCATCCAGCGGGTTCAGGGTCACCACGCCCCCCTCGGTCAACCCGTAGCCCTCGATGATCGGCATGCCGATTGCTTCATAGAATTCCGCCAGGTCCTTGCCCAGGGGAGCCGCGCCCGAGGCCGCCACCTTGATCTCGCCGCCGAAGCGGGCGCGCACTTTGCGAAACAAAACGCGGTCGGCCAGCTTCAGCGGCCCGCGAATTCGCCACGGAACCGGCCGGCCCTCCCGGCGGCAGCGCGCCGCCGCCAGGGCCAGCGCCAAGCCCCCGTAAAACGCCTTGCGCGCCACCGCCGGCCGCTTGCGCAGCTCGGTGCAGACGGTGGAGTAGATGCGCTCCCACATGCGCGGCGGCGCCAGCAGGATGGTCGGGCGCACTTTGCGGATGTCCTGCGGCAACTGCAACAGGCTCTGGAAAAAGGTCACCGGCATCCCCAAGCGCAACGGCAGCAGTTCCATCACCACGCGCTGCGCGATGTGCGCCGAGGGCAGAAACGCCACCGTCCGGTCCTCCGGCCCTATGGGCAGCGCCGCCGGCCCCATGTCCACGTTGGCCACCAGCGCCTGGTGCGATACCAGCGCCATCTTGGGCTCCCCGGTGGCGCCCGAGGTGAGGTACAGGATCGCCACGTCCCCGGGCCCGGTTTCCGCGCGCAGCCGCGCCAGCAGCGCCGTGTCCCGCGCCAGCGCGACGCGCCCCTCCTGCCGCAACTCTTCCAGCGTGAGCGCGCCTTCCGCCCGCCCGGTCAGCAGGATCCACTGCCCCACCGCGGCGCCGCGCAGCGCCTCGTATGTCTTCGCGTCCTCCACAAACGCGGCCCGCGCCGCCACGCACTCGATGGTGCGCATCAGGTCCTTGGGCGGATAGCTGGGATACATGGCTGCGGCAATCGACCCGTTGGTCATGATTCCCAAATCGGCCAGATAGAATTCCAGCCGCGTCTCGGAATCGAGAGCCACCACGTCGCCTTTGCCGACCCCCAGCGAACGCAACCCGGCGGCAATCTCCTCCGCCGCCCGCTTGTATTGGTTCCACGAGTAGGTCAGATAGCCCGAAGGCGCGCTGGCGTCGGGCTGATGCAGGGCCGGCGCGTCGCCATATGTCTGCGCCGTCTCTTCCAATACCTGGTAAACCGTCCGGGGATTCACTCCCAGCAATTTAGCACGGCGGGAGGCTACACGCTCACGACCGGGCACGGCGATTGCCGGATGATGGCGTACGCGTTGGTGCGCAGCCGTCCGAAGACCCCCGCCGCCGAGCCGCGCCCGATCACCAGCATGTCGGCCCGCAATCGCGCCGCCGCCTCGCAGATCACCGCTGCCGGCTCTCCGTCCTCGATGAGGAAATCGGCGTCCGCGCCCACAAACCGCTGGAGCCGCAGCAACTCTTTCGCCGCCCCCTCCCGCACGTCTCGCCGCCATTTGACATCGGCGTCGTCCCCCGGCACCTGCCCGACATCCGGAGCGTGCATCAGGGTCAGGCGCGCCCCCGTCTCCTGCGCCATGCGCGCCGCCCAGAACAGCGTCTTCGAGCTCTGCGGGCCCAGGTCCACGGCGCACAGGATGCCGCGAAACGCCGCCGCCGTCCGTGGAGCTTCCTCCAGGTGTACCCCGGTCCACACCGGGCAGTCGGCATCGTGCAGCACCTTGGCCGTGTTCGATCCCAGAATGAAGCGCCGGAATTGTCCGAAGCCGTGCGTCGGCATGACGATCAGATCGGCATGTTCTCCCGTGGCGAATTCCACGATCTTTCCCGCCGGATCGCCTTCCAACACCACCCGGCGCACGTTCAACTCCGCCAGCTCCGAAGCCAGGAATCCGTCCATTTCTTCGGCCAACCGCCTGGCCCGGTCTTTATATAACTCGGCCAGCATCGAGCCGCCCATATCCGGCGTCCCGAACGCGTGTTCCGGCGGCGCCAGAACGTGCAGCAGAATGAGCTCCGCCTGAAACTGGCAGGCCAGCGGCTTGGCGTACCGCACGGCGCCCATGGAGCGTTCCGAAAAATCCACCGGCAGCAGAATTTTGGCGAGAAATGGCACGAGCGCCTCCGAGGGCGGCAGCCCCTACCACAGGATAATCCGATTCCAAACCGTGAGTCCGAAAGCCGATCGCGGAGAGCCGGTCGCCGTGGTTGCTACTTCCCGCGGTCCAGCCCCAGCAGCGCGTCCGCCATGTGATTGACGGCGTGCTCCTCTTCGCGGCGGTTGGCATCGGTGCGCTGCAGATCCGCCAGCACCGGAGCCATTCCCAGATGGATCAGCTCATGCACCACCGTGAATTCCATGTCCTTGAGCATCTCGGGAAATGCCATGTGGTAGTCGGCCGGATCGAGTACGTGAATCGTGGCGGTCTTTTTGGGCAGATCCCAGTGGATGTTTCCCAGCGTCCGCGGCTTCAGATCGCTGGCCCGCGTCATCACCACGGTGATGTTCCAGTCCCGCAGGTTCAGCCGGTTCTGCCACACCCACAACCGCTCCGCAGCGAAGCTCTCGCACAACACTGTGCGCTCCCGCGCGGTTGTCGGCACCGAAACCTGCGGCTGCTGCACTACGTGCCGATCCGACTGCTGATCGGCGGACAGACCCGCGGTGCTCACCGCAGGAGCCTGCGCTGGTTGCTGTGCTAAGGAGGGTGCCGCGAAAACTGCGGCCAATACCGGTAGTAACAGGACTGAAACCCCGGAAAAAAACCGGCCCAACATGTACCTAATAATACCAGATTTCTGGAGGAAAAATCCACACTAGTTTCGCCGCCAAGGTCCCAGTACGCTCCGCCTGCCCTCGCTCACCCAAAAGACAACCCTAAATCGATGAAACAAAGCCAAACTACGCCTTACTCCCGGCCTTTCGAGCGCACGTTCGGACCCCCTTCCGGGTACGGAAACACTGGTACTGGCGGCCGCTGCCCCAGGCCGCACTCCGCATGCACCGCCTGCACCGCTTTCTCCAGCCCGTCGCGCCGCACCACCACCGCAATGGTCAATTCGCTCGACCCCTGCGCGATGGCGATGACATTGACCTGCACCCGCGAAATGGCCGTGAAGATCCGCCCCGCCAGCCCCGACTTTCCCTGCATCCCCTCGCCCACCGCCGCCAGCAGCCCCACCTCGCGGTCCACTTTGATCGGCTCCAGATAATGATGCGCCAGTTCCAGCGCCAGAGCGGCTTCGAGCGCCGCCATGGAGCGCTCCAGTTCCTCCTCGCGCACCAGAAAACAGAAGCTCTGCCGGTAGCTCGAGCTGGAAACCAGCAGCACCTCCACGTTCATCCGCGCAATCGCGTCCAGCGCCCGCGCCATCACTTGCACGCCGTTTAATTCCGGGCTGGCCGATTCCAGCGAGATGAGCGCCACTTTGCCCAGCGACGCCACCGCGCGCGTAGTAGTGCCCTGCGAAGTCGCCGGCACGATCCGCGTCCCCGGCTTCTCGGGCGCGAAGCTGTTCTTGCTCCACACCGGAATTTTCTTTTCCGCCAGCGGCGCCAGGGTCCGCGGATGCAGCACCTTGGCCCCCGCATACGCCAGTTCGGCCGCCTCCGCGTAGGTGATCTCGCCCAGTATGGCGGCATCCGGCACCAGCCGCGGATCGGCGCTCATGATGCCGTCCACATCGGTCCAGATCCACAACTCGGCAGCATCCAGGGCCGCCGCCACGATGGACGCTGAAAAATCCGACCCGCCGCGTCCCAGCGTGGTCGGCCGCCCGTCCGCCGTCGCCCCGTTGAAGCCCGTGATCACCGGCAGCGTGCCCTGGCGCAACAGCGGCAACAGCTTCGCCCGCGCCTTTTCCCGCGTCGGCTCCATCAGCGGGGAAGCGTTGCCGAACACCGCGTCGGTCACCACCACATCGCGCGCGTCCACCGCCGCCGCCGCCGTCCCCTGCGACTTCAGGTATTCGGAAAGCAGCACCACCGAGAGCCGCTCGCCCGCCACCACCGCTTCGTCCACCGAGCGCGGCGGCCGCTCGCCCAGCATGGCCATGCCGTTCACGATGCGCTCAAACTCTTCGATCCGCTTGCCGATCTTCGCCTGCACCGCCGCCTGCCGGTCCTCCGGCAACAACTCGCGGCATACCTGCTCGTGGCGGCTCCGCAACTGCGCCAGGTTGGCGGCCATCCCCGCCTGGTCCCCCGCCTCGGCGTGCCGCATGGTATCGAGCAACAGGTCGGTGATCTTGGACATCGCCGAAACCACTACCGCCACCGGCCGCTTCTTCGCCTCTTCCACCACCAGCCACGCCGCCGCCCGGAAGCGTTCCGCCGAGCCCACGCTCGTCCCGCCGAATTTCATGATGAGCAGGTTCTTCAATTCAGTTCCTTCCCGTTGGTCACCCGCGCCCGCACGATCTTCAGAATCGCCTCTTCCACTTCCTCTATTCCGAGCCGCGTGGAATCGAGGTACACCGCGTCCGGCGCTTGTGCCAGCGGGGCATCGGCGCGCGTGCTGTCGCGCTCGTCGCGCTCCTTCATCTGCGCCGCCAGGCCCTCGCGCGAAATCTCCTGTCCCGCCGCGCGCGCTTCCAGGAGCCGCCGCCGCACCCGCTCCGCCGCGTCGGCATCCAGAAAAACCTTCACCTGGGCATCGGGAAACACCACCGTGCCGATGTCCCGCCCTTCCATCACCACGCTGGCGCGCTCCCCTATGGCGCGCTGCTTGGCCACCATCGCGCGCCGCACGCCGGGAATCACCGCCACCTTCGAGGCCCCGCTCGAAACCTCCGGCCGCCGGATCGCTTCGGTTACATCTTCGCCGTTGAGCTGGATGTGCCCCGGCGAAAGCTCGATCTCCGCGGCCAGGGCCAGTTGTTCCATGCGATGGCTGTCCGCCGGATCCACGTTCCGCCGCAGCGCCCACAGCGCCACTGCGCGGTACATCGCCCCGGTATCGATGTAGGTGAAGCCCAGGCGGTCCGCCAGCCGCTTGGCGATGGTGCTCTTGCCCGCGCCCGCCGGCCCGTCGATGGCCACCACTACGCGCTTCTGTTTGGGGTTTGCCAAGAAATAGAATAAACCATTGTGGTCCCCGCCGACTTTGATCGCCTCGTGGCCGCCGCCTACGCCCGCATCCCGGCGCGCTTCCGCCGGCGCCTGAAGAACGTCGCCCTCATGGTGGAACCCTGGCCCTCGCCCGGCCAGCTCGCGCGCGGCGGCGCCCCAGCCGGCTCGACTCTGCTGGGCCTCTACGAAGGCCGCCCGCTCACCACCCGCAGCGTCTTCGAGCCCTTCGCCATGCCCGACCGCATCATTATCTTTCAGGGCCCCCACGAGCGCCTCGCGCAGAGTCCCGAACACCTCGCCAAACTGGTCCAGGACACCGTCTGGCACGAGATCGCGCACTATTTCGGCATGGACGAACGGCAGGTCCGCGCCGCCGAACGCAAACGCCGTGGCGGCGCCCCGCGCCCGTGACGATGGCCTACCTCCGCAGGGCGCCGAGGGGATCGACCCGTGCCGCTTTCAGGGCCGGCACCAGACACGCCAGGAAGGCCGCCGCCAGCACGGTCGCGGCGGCCGCCGCAAAGCTCCACCCATCCAGGCGGCTCACGCCATACAGCAGGCCCGTCAGGGCGCGGGTGAGCAGCAGGGCGGCCGCCAATCCTCCCGCCGCGCCCGCCAGCGCATGCTTCATGCCCTGGCGCACGATCAGCAGCAGAATGTCCGGCCGGCGCGCACCCAGCGCCATCCGAATCCCGATCTCCCGCAGCCGCTCGCCCGCCATCGAGGACATCACGCCGTAGACGCCCACTGCCGCCAGAAACAGCGCCAGCGCGGCGAGCGCGCCCATGAGCAGCGTGCGAAAACGCCGCGCGGCAATCGAATCCGCCACCAGTTCGGCGAGCGGCCGCACATCGTACACCGGCAGGTTGCGGTCGATGCCGCGCAATGCGGCGCGGGCACTCGCGGCGGCGGCCTCGGGCGGCAAAGCGCTGCGCACCACCAGGGTCATAGTGGGGAATCGCGCCTCCTGCAGGGCGGGAATGTAGATTTGCGGAGCCGGCTCCGTATCCAGACCGAGCAGCCGCACCTCGCGCGCCACACCGACGATTTCCCGCGGCTCCGCTGGCGCATAGCTCAAACGGAGGAGTTTGCCCACCGGATTCTCGTGGGGAAACCAGCGGCTGGCCAGGGCGGAATCGACGATCACCACCGGGGGCGCCCCATCGCGGTCGGCATTCGAGAAGTCGCGGCCGCGCAACAGCGGGATGGCCATGCCGCGCAGATACCCCGGCGTGATCCAGCGCGCGTAAAAGCGGTAGTCCCCGGTGGCGGCGGAGTCGTCCCGGCCCTCGATCCGGAATCCGAACCGGTTGAATCCTTCGCCCCCGGTCAACGGCAGATTGCTGATCAGCCCCGCAGCTTCCACGCCGGGGAGGGCCCGCACCCGCGCGGCAGCCTCCTCCAGCAGGGCGGCCCGCTGCGGCGCGCCACCGTACCGCACCGGCGGCATGTCCACGGTGAGCGTCACGGCCCGCCCCGCGTCGAACCCGGGATCCAGCCGCTGCAAGTGGAGAAACGTCCGCATGAGGAGCCCCGCTCCGAGCATCAGCAGCACCGACAGGGCCACCTCCGACATAATGAGGAGACCGCGCATTCCATGGCCGGCAAAGCTCTTGCGGTTGGGACCGCCTTCCTTCAGCCCGGCGTTCAGATCCGTGCGCGAAATGCGCCACGCCGGCGCCAGCCCACAAGCCAGGCCCGCCGCCAGCGACATGGCCAGAGTGAAAGCTACTACCCAGCCGCCGGCGGTCACCTCGTCCAACCGCGGAATGGACGCCGGATGAAGCACCTTCAACCCGGCTACGCTGGCCACCGTGACCGCCAGACCGGCCGCGCCACCGAGCAGCGCCAGCAAAACGCTCTCCGTGACCATCTGCCGCGCCAGGCGCACCGTGCCCGCTCCCAAAGCCATGCGCACGGCCATTTCCCCTTCCCGCTGGGTGGCGCGCGCCAGCAGCAGGTTGGCGGTATTGGCACAGGCAATCAGCAGAACGAAACCCACCGCTCCCAGGAATACCAGCAACGAGGTGCGCGCGGTCGCGACCACCTGCTCCTGGAGCGGAACCGCGGTGACCCCCCAGCCGCGATTCGAGGCCGGATATTCGCGCGCCATCCCGGCCGCTACCACTTGCAGTTCGGCGCGTGCCTGCGCGAGCGAAGCACCCGGCTTCAGCCTTCCCACCACTCCCAGAAAGTGAGCCTGGCGGCTGAATCGTGCCGGATCGAACGGCATGGTGGTCCAGACTGCCGTCTCGCGCGTGGGGAAGCGGAAATCGGGCGGCATGACGCCGCGAATCGCATACTCGCGCCCGTCGATGCGCAGGCTCCTGCCGATCGCTCCCGGATCGCCGGCGAAGCGCCGCTCCCACAGGCTATGGCTCAGCACCGCGGCCGGAACGGAGGCCTCGCCCGCCAGTCCCGCGCCCCACAGCGGCTTTACCCCCAGCACGTCGAAGAACTCCGGCGAAACCAAGCAACTGGTCACGTGCTCCGGCTCGCTCGCTCCCAGCAGGCTCGCGGTGTCTTCATAGAACGCGGTGACGCCGGCCATGGACTTCGTGCCCGCGCGATAGTCCACAAAGTTGGGCGGCGAAACCTTGTTGCGCTCGATTCCCTTCGGGTTCCTGTCCCAAATCATAACCAGCCGCCCGGAATCGGGAAACGGCAGCGGCCGGATCAGGATGCCGTTCACCAGGCTGAAAATCGTGCCGTTGGCCCCAATGCCCAACGCCAGCGCCGCAACCGCCGTCATAGTGAATC
This sequence comes from Terriglobia bacterium, assembly GCA_020073615.1. Lineage (GTDB taxonomy): Bacteria > Acidobacteriota > Terriglobia > Bryobacterales > Bryobacteraceae > JADGNR01. Next base: position 41,960 of record JAIQEX010000029.1, on the reverse strand, counting down.
CTTTGGCGCTGCAGAGCATACGCCACGCGAAGCGCACGTCCTGCCGTACGATCTCCATGTGAACTCCCGGCGCGGAACGCGCCACATCGAACACCGCCCGAATTCCCAACCAGAGCAGGCCCGCCGCGCCGCTCGCGCGCACGGTCCGCCGGCAGTCGTCGCGAAAAAACTGCCTCATCTCGGCGCCGAATTCCTCGCGAAAGGCCGCCGGATACAGCACCAGCGCCTTCCCGTAGAATCGGCCCAGCACACCGCAAAGCCATTCGCGGCGGGATCCCATCAGGCATTCCCCGGTGTCGCCAGGATCGCTTTGACCCGCGCCACCTGCACCAGGTTCTCGAGCCTCCCGGCCTCGGCGGCCGCCAGTTGCCGTCCCGCCTCCGTCAGGCGGTAATAGCGCCGCCGCTCGCCCTCGGCATCGGACCGCTCTCCGCACTCGGCGATCAACTCCTCCGCCAGCATCCGCTGCAAAGTCCCATAAAGCGTTCCAGGTCCGAGAGATACAACCCCGCCAGTACGAAACTCCACCTCCCGTTTGATGCCGTAGCCGTGCTTCTCGCCATCGGCCAGGGCCAGCATGATGTGAAACACCGCCGGCAGCAGCGGCAGCTTTTTCTGGATCTCGCTTGGCATGATCAACTTTTGATATATCGAAATTCGTTATATCAAATCTGGATCAAAGATGCAAGGTGCAGGGGTTACACGAGAGGCCATATCCAAAGAGGGGCCAGCCAATTTCGCCGTCCTTGCTATTCAGGATAAACGGGCCCTATAATCTCTGGCGGAAACGATTCGGGCCAGGAAACCAGACTGGGAATCCTGGCTTTGCCATGGGAGGTGGCAAAATGGAGCGACGTAACTATTGTTTTCTGACGGTCGCGGCCTGCTTGCTGGTCAGCGGCGCGCCGGCCCAGATCCTGCCGCAAATCACTCTCACAGTGAACTGTGCGGCGGGCCAGAAAGTGGGATCGATCCTAAAGGCCCTGGAAGTGCTGCCCCGCCCGGCGACGGTCAACATACAAGGCGTATGCACCGAGCCGGTGCTGATCACGCGGGACGATCTCACCCTGCGGGGGACCACGGCGACTGATGGGCTTCGGTTGCCGCCAGGCTCCGGCACCGTGTTGTCGATTGACGGGGCACGCCGCGTGGTGCTCAACCGGATGCGGCTGGACGGTGGCGCAGTGGGGCTGGCGGCAACCGGTGGCGCCTCCTTCACCGCCTCAGACCTGCTGGTCACCGGTGGGCAGCGGACCGGAGTATCAGTCACCATGAATGCCTCGGGGCGTCTGTCCAGCTCGACCGTTGAGAACGTCTCGGAGAATGCGTTGTTGGTCCAGAGCAACGGGAGCCTATGGATATCGGGGAGCCGCGTTCTCAACAGCGTGAGTAACGCCGGCTGGGTGGACCAAGGCGGGCAGTTGATGCTGACGGAGGGAACCGTGGTCCGCAACGCGGGCGGCAGTTTCAATGCGCTGACGGCCAGAGAAGGCGGCTCGATCACGGTCGATCACGCCACGGTGGAGTGTGGATCGACCGCCGCCAGCGGAGCCTACGCGTTCACCGGCGGAACGGTAGTAATCGCAGTGGGCGGCCTGATCCAATCCTGTCAGGGGGGGTGGTGGTGGATGGGGGCCGTGCGGAACTCAGTGGGCGGATCGCCAACAACGAGAGGGGCATTCATGTCGGGTACGGAGGCAGCCTCCTGATCCAAGACGGCATTGTCGAGAACAACTCGGGAGACGGAGTTTACCTTGTTGGCGCCTCGGCTTTGAAAATGTCCCGATCGATCATCCGCGGGAACGGAAGAAGCGGGATTAACATCCTTGACCATAGTGTGGCCCGGTTCATGCCTCCCGGATCGAGCCAGGTAATCAACAACGGCGGCGCAGGACTGAAATGCGAGCCCGCGCCCGCCACTGCGGTCATCAACGGCGTAGTCGGGACCGTCAGCGGCAATGCCGAGGGACAGAACCTCTGCCCGGCCACACCTTGGATGTGAGCTGCAAGTTTGGCGCGGGTGGACCCTCAGCAAGCGGTAATTTGGCTGCTACTGCCGCGGCGGGTTTTGCGGGGGGGGCTGCGTAGGCGGCTGGTTCCCCGGCGGGACGTTCCCCGGGCCCGAGGTCGGATTGGGCGGCGGCTTGTACTTCGTGGGGTCGAAGATGAACTCCCACTCGCTGTAATTCGTGCGGTCGTTGTAGACCATGATCCCGTCGGCGTCGGCAGTGCTGGCCACGCCCGCCATGCCACCCCCGATGACCTGCCCCCGTTGCTGCGGATTCTGCGGATTTTGCGGCCCGAATCCCTGCGGATTTTGCCCTGGTTGATTCTGCGGCCCGAATCCACTCTGCGGATTCTGCTGGATACCGCTCGTCCCCGGATCGCCCGGAGGCAAATTTCCTGTTACCCCCGGAAATCCCGGGAGAGAGCCCGGCGGTCCCCCGCGGGGACGCGTCAGAATATCGTTGATCATTCCCGCCGCCGCGTTTTGCTGCTGACCGGGGGCCCCCGCTCCCAGTGCGGGCTGTCCGCCCGCGCCGATTCCTGGCGTGCTCCCCAAGTATGACCCGCCGCCGCCCAGATACGATCCGCCCGCCCCGGGCCCGCTGCCCGAGCCCGGCTGGGGCTGCGTGCCCGCCCTCACCGGCGGCATCCCCGGGATCAACACTCCGGGCGCGCCCCCCGGTAGCGGTTGCCCGGGGGCTCCGGGGGCACCTGGAATCTGCCCGCCGGCCTGGTTGCCGGCCGCTCCTGGCGCGCCTCCCGGCAGCGGCACTCCGCCAGGATTGGGCACAGCGCCCGTCTGCACCCCGGGTGTCCCTGGAGCCCCCGGCGTCCCTGGATCTCCCGGTGTTCCCGTGCCCGGCGGATTCCCCGGATTCCCCGGGTCGCCCGGCGCCCCCGGCACCCCCGCCAGGGGTTGCCCGTCCGGCCCCAGAGCCGGCATCGCTCCTTCATTCGGCCGCCGCCGCAGCGCCATGTTGACCGCCGACTGCCCCGTGGGGTTCTGCCCGATCGCCGTCACCTGGTTGATGTACGAGGGCTCGTTCGCCCCCGTCTTCTGGCTGCCCTGCTTGTTCACCACCGAATCCGTCAGGACGCCGTTCTGGATGTGGATGATCCGCCACTCGTCCTTCCCCGTCATCGGGTCTATGTACCGGTGCCGCAGGAATCGCCGGTTGTTGAAGTTCTCCAGGTCCTCCACTTTCGACGGCCACGTCTTGTTCGTTACGTAGAAGACCTGGATGGCGCGCTTGTACTGTTCGCCGCGCTCCACCAGCAACTGCTCCTTCTGGCGTTGCGCCTCGAAGGCCACCCGCGGTAGCTCCATGTACAGCGTGATGGCAATCATGGAGGCCATCAGAAACACCAGGAGCATGGCAAACCCACGCTCATCCGCACCCGTCTTCCGCCGCTCTCCTGCTCTCATCCGATTCCCGTACCCGATCCCGGAACCTCTTCCATCAACTGCACCCGCTGCTGGCGCTTCGCCTGCGTGTCCTCCATCAGCACCGAATTCACCCCGATGCTCACCACTTTGTACCGCCTCTTTACCGTCTCGCCCTCGCCCGCCGGGATGATCTCGTCGCCATCCAGGAAGAATGCCGTCTTCTTCCCGTTGTCGTGCTGCGTCGAAAAGCCATAATACTTGAGCGCGATCGGCGGCGGTGGCGGTGGCGGCGCCGGGGGAGCCTCGGGCTCCGGAGGCTTCGCGCCCTGCCATGCCACAATCTTCGGCTCCGGTCCCTTCGCTTCCAATTTGGGCGCCGGCGCGGGCCCGAACTGGAACAGGTTGCGCTCGCCTCCCGCGGCCGGCACCTCCTGGATCTTCGACAGCAGATACAGCTTCAACTCCGGATCCACGTTGGTCAGGTCCACACGGTCTTCCGCCCGTTTGGGGTGTATTACCGGATGAAACCCTTCGTCGCGCCCGCGCGCGCCCGCCCGGCTGATGTCCGGCCGCTGCCCCGCCGGCGCCGTCCCGTGCCCCGCCGGCGCCGCTGCCACCGGTTCGGCCACCGCCGCCGTCATCGGGTCGGCTGCCCTCACGTTGCTCCGCGCCGCTGCCGGCGGCGTTGCCGGCGCCGACGGCCCCGAGAGCAGGTTGCTGTACACCGCGTACCCCGCCCCCAGCGCCAGGAACCCGAGAAACGCCATCTTCTTCTTGTCGCCCGTGCCCAGCGTCATGGCGCCACCCCCGCCTGGTCGTTGACGAATGTATCGATCTTCAGCACTACGTTCAAATTCTGCTGCGCCCCGGCGCCCGGACCCTGTTGCGGCGCCGCCGCCTGCATGCTCTCGATGATCAGAAACCGCGGGGACTTGTCCAGCAGGTTCACGAACTTCGTCAGGTTCGCATAGCTGCCCTCCACCCCGGCGTTGATGGAGAGCATCTCCATCGTGTCGCTGCCCTCGATCTCATCCGGCTGGTAGCTGGTTCCCAACAGCTTCACCCCCGCCGTCGCCGCCGTCTGGTAGATCTCCGAGATGATTGACGAGGATGCCGCGCTCCCGTCCAGGAAGTACCTGGCCACAAACTGGTCGCCCTGGCTGCGCGCCGTCCGCACCTTTTCCACCAGGCTTTTGCTCGCCGCCAGCCGCGCCTGCAACTGCTGTAACTGCCCGCCCAGGGCATGCTGCTGCCGCCGCAGGTCTTCCGCCGATCCGCCGAACGGCTTGAACGCGATCACCGCCGCCGACAGGTTGGCCACCAGCAGCGTCCCGATGATGGCCCGCATCGCCACCCGCGGATCCTTCCACTTCAGGCTCCCCGCTATGTCAAAGCTTCTGGGCATAATTCACACTCACGTTGAAGCGGTAAAATGGCTCCCCCTGCGTGGGCTGCTGGCCCGTCTTCGCCGTGGGATGTTCGAACAGCGGCGACTGCTCCAGCTTCTTCAGCATCTCCACCACCGGCGTCCACGACTCCGCCGCCACCACCATGCTGAGCGTCACCTGGTCCCGCCCGTTGATCGAGGGATGGATGGTGATCACCCGGACGTTGTAGGGCACGGTCTTCTCCAGGTCCGAGAAGATGCGGCTCCAGCTTATGCCCTTGCGCAGCAGCAGCGCATTGAGGAACACGCTGCGCTCCAGCACCTGCGCATTCTCCGGCTTCTTCAGCACCGCGTCGAGCTGCGCCTGCTCCCGTCCCGCCTGCGCCACCAGTTGGCTGAGCCGGTCCACGTCGCTGCGCACGGCGGCCAGTTGCGCACGGTCCGACAGCGCCAGCAAAATGAGCACGCTCAGCGTCCCCGCCAGCAGCAGGCTTACCGCCACCGATGCCGCCATGATGGCGCGGTCGCGGCGGAACGGCTGGCTCGACAGATTGATGGGAATCTTCATGTCAGTTGTTCTTCGCGATGGACCGCAGGTACCCCAGCAGCCCCGCGTTGTTCTCCCCCGGCGTTCCCAGCGGTGAGCGCAACGGCTCCGCTTCCACGCCCAGATCTTCCTGAAAGCGCCGCAGCGCTTCGTCTGTCTGCGCCCCGAACCCGCACAGGATCAGCCGCTCCGCCGCCCGCCCCAGGTTGTCTTCCACGAATACCAGCGTCGGCGCCAAAACGGCCCCGATCTCCTCCAGGTCCGCCGCCGGCAACTCCAGGCAGCGCACCAGCTTCAGCGCGCTCTTCTCACGCACCAGCACGGTCAGCACGTGCCCTGTCAGCTTCGCCATCACGCTCAGACCCGCCTCCGGCGCCAGCTCCAGCGCCGCCAGCGAAGAGGTCGTCACCAGCCCCGGGTTCATTCCCGCGGCGCGAAATGGCGCCTCGTAGCGCGCCACAATCTCGATCGGCGCCATCACCACCACCACATCGGTCTGCTTGTGGCTCGCCGTGTGCGGCCAGTAGCTCACCGCCGCCGATTCCACGTCGAACGGCACGCTCCGCTTCAGCCGGAAGCGGATGAGGGAAAGCTGGTCCTTGGCGTCGGCCGGAAAGCTGTCGAAATCCAGCACCGAAATCCGCGCGCTGAAGTCCGGCAGAATCAGCGCCACGTCCTTCCGCCGCCGCGCGGCCTGGGTCCCCGCCAGCGCCCGCACCGCCAGCGAGAAGTCGTCCGGGTCCACCACGTTTTCTTTGAGCGGCGATACCGCGATCGTCCCCGGCTTCAGCGGCTGAAACTCCAGCTCCGCCCGCGACCCGATGCGCGCCGCGGCGATCCCCGCCTCGGTGATCTCGAACGCCATCCCCGGCGGCGGATCCTGCAATATAGACTTGAGCCTGTCTAACATGATTTCACCGCCGAGACGCCGAGGCGCCGAGTTAAAAGCATGATTCCTTCGCCATCCGCAGCCATAATCACCTTCCTCGACGTCGCCCGCCAAAAAATACCGGCCCGAAGGGCCCGCCTTCCCCTGGCCCCTGGCCCCCGGCCCCTGGCCCCTGGCCCCTGGCCCTTGGCCCCTATTCGATAAACGTCACCTTATTGATCTCCCGCAAGGTCGTGATCCCCGCGCGCATCTTCGCCACCGCCGACTCGCGCAGGAACGTCATCCCGTCTTCCCGCGCCGCCCGCTTGATCTCCGACGTCGGCCGCTTGTCCAGAATCATCTCCCGGATCTTGTCCGTCAGGTCCAGCAGCTCGTGAATCGCCGACCGGCCGCGGAACCCCGTCCCGCCGCATTCGAAACATCCCGTCCCTTCCATGAACGAAACGTCCCGCCATTCCTCGGGGTTCAACGCGCTTTCGAGCAGCAGCGCGTCGGGATAGTACACCCGGTGCTTGCAGTGCTCGCAAATCACGCGCACCAGCCGCTGCGCCAGAATGCAGTTCAGCGACGACACGAAATTGTACGGCTCCACCCCCATGTTCAGAAACCGCCCCAGCACGTCCAGCACGTTGTTGGCGTGCACCGTGGTGAATACCAGGTGGCCGGTGAGCGCCGAGTTGATGGCGATCTGCGCCGTCTCCTGGTCGCGGATCTCCCCCACCATGATCTTGTCCGGATCGTGGCGCAGAATCGAGCGCAGCCCGCGCGCGAAGGTCAGCCCCTTCTTCTCGTTCACCGGAATCTGCGTGATCCCCTTGATCTGGTACTCGACCGGGTCTTCGATGGTGATGATCTTGTCTTCGTCGTTCTTGATCTCGCTCAGCCCCGCATACAGCGTCGTGGTCTTCCCCGACCCGGTCGGCCCCGTCACCAGCACCATGCCGTAGGGCTCGGCGATGTAGTGCCGGAACTTCACCAAGTCGGCGTCGGAAAATCCCACCACGTCCAGCGACAGCTTGGCGAACTTCTCGCTCATCGACTCCTTGTCCAGGACGCGCAGCACCGCGTCTTCGCCGTGGATGGTGGGCATGATGGAGACGCGGAAATCGATCAGCCGGTTCTTGTAGCGCACCCGGAAACGCCCGTCCTGGGGCACCCGCTTCTCGGCGATGTCCAGCTCGCTCATCACCTTGATGCGCGAAATGATGGTCGATTGCCAGTCCTTGGCGATGGGCGGCATGGCGTAGTGCAGCACGCCGTCGATGCGGTACTTGATGGCCACTTCCTGGTCGCGCGATTCGATGTGGATGTCGCTGGCCCGCCGCTCGAGCGCGTTGAAGATGGTCGTATCCACCAGCTTGATCACCGGCGCGATGTCGCTGTCGGTGGCCGTCAGCTTGTCGATGGACAGCGTCTCGTCCCCTTCGCCGTCTTCCACCACCACGTCCAGCGCGAAGCCCTCGGTCACTTCCTCCAGCACGCGCTGCGATTGCTCGGTTTTCTTGAGCAGCTCCGTAATCTGCGATAGCGTGGCTACCCGCACCCGCAGCTTGCGGTTCAACAGCAGCGTCAGCTCGTCGATCAGCGCCAGGTTCCGCGGATCGGAAAGCGCGATCTCCAGCATCCCGTTCTGCGACTTCATGGGCACGAAGTTGTAGCGGAACATCAGGTCCACGGGAATCGCGTGGAACAGGTCGTGGTCGATGGGCGCGTCGCGCAGGTCCACGTACTCGCAGCGGTAGCGCGCCGCCATGGCCCGCGCCTGCTCCGCCTCCGCCCCCGGCTCGGGAATTCGCACCTTTTCAGTCGTCGTAGTCGCCATAAATCACCCGTGTATGGTATCGGCCAGGGAAAAGATCGGCAGATACAAAGCCACCAGTACAAATGCCACGAACGCCCCCATGACGATCATGATCGCCGGTTCGATGAGCGACAGCGTCGCCGCCATGCGGGTGTTCACGTCCTCCTCGAAAAACTCCGCCACGCTGCTCAGCATGGTCGGCAGCGCCCCGGTCGACTCGCCCACCTCGATCATGTCGATCGCCAGGCCGGGGAATATCTTCGATGCCTTCAGGGAGCCGGAAAGCGGCTGCCCTTCCCGCACGCTTTTGCCCGCCGTCTCCACGGCTCTCTTCAACAGCGGCGTGCCCAGCGAATCGGCCGCCGTTTCCATGGCCTGTACCAGCGGAATGCCTCCCGTCAGCAGCGTGCTCAGGATGCGCGCCAGTTGCGCCACCTGGTACTTCAGCCAGATCTCGCCCACAATCGGAAGCCGCAGCTTCACGTGGTCCACTTTCGACCGCGCCGCGTCGCTCCGCGCCCACCAGCGGAACAGCACGATCGCCGCGATCAGCCCCGCCACCAGCACCAGGATGTAGCTCCGCGCCGTGGTCCCTATGGCGATCAGCAGCTCCGTCATGGCCGGCAGTTTGGCCTGCATGCTGGTGTACAGCGTGGCGAACGTCGGCACCACGTAGGTCACCAGGAACACCATCAGCAGCGACACCAGGCCGAGCAGCACCACGGGATACATCAGCGAAACCATCACCTTCTTGCGTACCGCCAGGGTCATCTTCTGGTAGTTCAGATACCGGTCCAGAACCTCCGTCAGGCTCCCGCTCTTCTCCCCCGCCATCACCGAGGTCACATAGATTTTGGGGAAGATTCCCTGCTGCCGGAACGCCTCGGAAAGCAGCGTGCCGTTGCGCACTTCGTCGCGCACCTGTTTGATGTACGGGCCCAGCTTGGGGTCCGTCAGCCGCTCCGCCAGCAAGTCCAGCCCTTTCAGAATCGGCAGACCGGCGCGGATCAGGGTCACGAACTGCTGGTTGAAGATCAGGAACTTCTCCAGGTTGAGCTTCTTCCGCCCCCCGAACATCCCCGCCGCCACCGCCCCGGTCCGCGGCTTGATGGAGTACACCAGGAAGCCCTGCTGCACGTACCGTTCGCGCAGTTCCTTCTCCGATTGCGCCGCCGCCACCTGCTGGTGGATCTGCCCCCGTCCGTCCGCGTACTTAAGCACAAAATCGGCCATCGCTATTGCCCCGCCTCCACCAGTTCCGCCCCCTTGGGCACTTGAAACTGGAACAGCTTCCCGTCCAGCGGCGGGTCCACCTTCTCCTGGTCGAAACTATAGTGAAGAATGGATTTATCGAACAGGGCGACCTTCAGCTCGCGAATGCGTCCCTCGCCCGTCACCAGGAATTCCACCGACGAATACGGCAGGCTGTCGGTTTTGGGCTCGGCGGTGATGCGCGTGTCCGCCCCTTCCTGTTTTCCCACCAGGCCGCGAAACTCTTTGCTGAAGTGCAGCTTCCCCAGAAGGAAGGCGAGCGGCGCCCGCATGTCTTCGCTTTCCTCCAGTTTCATGCGCTCCGCCCGGTTCTCGGCCGGCGTGTAGAGCCACAGGAACTTGCCGTCGCAGACGAACAGCTTCCCCTTGGGCTGCGCATAATCCCAGCGCATGCGCCCCGGCTTGCGCAGCAAAAGCAGCCCGCTCTCCGTTCGCGAGGCCTTCCCGGGGGGCGTATACTCTTCTTTGAAAAGGACTTGCAGGGTTTTGGCGTGGTTATACCGGCTCTCCACGCTCTTCAGCAGACCGTCCAGCCGGGCATCGGCGCCGAAGGCCGCCACCGCCCACAAACCCATCGCTAGCCGAATAGGGCTCACAAGTGGTTTGACGCTGCCGCGGTTCTAACCGTGTAACCAAAGTAGGTTAGGCGCCGGGCCCACCGCCCACCGCAGGCGGCTGCCCGGCCGCGGGCCGTTACTGCACGCCGCCGTTGCGGCCCCGGATCAGCTCGCCGATGGCGCTGACGAGCTTGTCGATCCGCACGTCGGTGTCGCGGAAGCGGGCGTCGGTCTCGCGAAAGCGCTCTTCGACGTCGCGAAAGCGCTCTTCTACGTCGCGGAAGCGCGCGTCGGTATCGCGGAAGCGTTCCTCGATGTCGCGGAAACGGACGTCCGTTTCGCGGAAACGCACCTCGGTCTTCGCCTGCGCTTCGGCTAGCAGAACGAGGACATCGTCCAACCGCTCTTGCTTGTCGGCCAGCGCTTCGATGGCTGCCCAGGCGCGGCGCTCGCCTTCCTCCAGCCGCTCCACGCGGGCGTTCAGGTCCTCGGGCATACCTATACCACCTTAAGCTGCGCCGGTATGTTCGATCAAGTCAGTGGAGCGGGCCTTGCGGCTCGCCCCACTCGCAGGCTTTAGCCTGCCGCCGCGCTACTTCACCGAAACGGTCACCCCGCTCTGGCTGCTCACCCCGCCGACCGATACCACAATCGGCAGGTCGCCGGTGCGGGCCGTCGCCGGGATGCGCACGTTTACCTGCATCACCCCGGAAACCAAGCCGGGAGCTTCCCCGAAGAAGAAGGGCGTCACCGGTTGCCCGTCGATGGTCACCCCGACCGGCAGCAGCGGCTGCGGCGTAAACGGTGCGGTGGCCGCCGCTACCGTGATCTTGCCCGTATTGTCCTGCTTCTGCTGATCCGTCGCCGTCGCGGTGGTCAGCCCTTCGCCGGTTACGAACACCGAAATGGCGCTTCCCTTGGCCGCCGGGTTGGCCGGTGAATTGAAGCTCTGGACTCCCGTTACCGGGTCAATCGCGATGATCGCTCCCGGTCCGGTCCCCGATCCGTTCGCCGTGGCGATCCCCGGCGCCGTCGCCGCTCCCTGCAGGACGAAGAAGTTCGACTTCCCGCCCAGGAAGGTGATCCCCACTTGCGGACTGGCGATGCCCGCCTCTCCGTACGGCACCACCGCGTTCACCTGCGTAGCGCTGGCAAACAGGATGGGCGCGAAGTTCCCCGAGGGGAAGAACTGCACCTGCACCCCGCCCAGGGTCGTCGGCACCTTCCCGCTCTGTATGTCGGCGGCGGTCAGGCCGACGCCGACCGTCGGCCCGATGGGAGCCGATCCATCCTTCGGTGCGAAGATGGAAATCACTTCGCCGGGCGAAAACGATCCCGTGAAGCCGCTCGCCCCGTTGATCACCGAGGTGATGGTCGGCGCCGCCTGCGTCACTGTCAGGCTCAAGTTGATGGTCGTCGTGCCCGTCGCCGTGCCCGTCCCGCTGACGGTGATCGTGCCCGTGAAGGTCTTCGCCGAGGTCAGCTTGGTGGTGTCCACCGTGACCGTCAGCGTCGCCGGCGCCGTCCCCGAGGTGGGCGAGACCGTGAACCAGCCCTCCGTGCTCGCGGCCGTCGCGCTAAAGGTCGAGGTGCTACCCGCCACCGTGATGCTCCCGAAAACCGGAGCCCTGCCGCCCAGTTGGAAACTCGAAGTGAGGGTCGTGGGCGTCGCCGAGATCGTCGGCTGCGACGTCACCGTGAGGGTCACGTTGACCGTGATGGCGCTGCCGCCGCTGGTCGGCGTGAACGTCACCGTTCCCTGATAGGTATTCACCGCCAGTCCCGCCGGATTGGCCGTCACCGTAACGGCCGCCTGCGTCTGCCCGGTGAGCGGGCTCGCGCTCAGCCACGTCACGCCGCCCGATGCGCCGCTCGCCAGCACCGTGAAGGGAGCCGCCGCGCTGCCTTGCGCGCTCGATATGGTCACCGTCTGCGCCTGCGCCCCGCTTCCCGTCTGGGCTGTGAAATTGAGCGTGCTCTGGTCCGACGCGATCGGTCCGCTCACGCCTACCAGCAGCGTTACCGGCACGGTCTGCGACGTGGCCGCGCCCGCCGCCGTCAGCAGCACCGAGCCCGTGCACGTGGTTCCCGACGCGATCCCCGCCGAATCCACGGAAACGGTTACGTTGGTCGGCGTGAACTGGCTGTCCGCCACCGCGCTCAGCCACGAAAAGTCCTTGCAGTTCGTCTCGAACACCGGCGCCGTGAAGCTGGTTGACACCGCGGTGCTCACCCCCAGCACCTGGTCCGGAGCCGTGCCGTTCACCGGCGCGTTGAACGTCAGCCCGGCGGCCGGGACCGCCTGCCCGTTCAGGGTCAGCGTCAGCGGGCCGCTGTTGTTCGGGCCTACGGTCAGCGACACCAGCACCGCCGTGGTTCCCGCTCCCGCCGCCGAAGTGCTCCCCATGCCGATGGTGGCGACGTAGGTCCCCGCCGCCAGGTTGGTCGCGTTCGCGGTCAGCGTGAAATTAGCCTGGCCCGCTGCAAACGACCCAACAGTCAGCGTCAGCCACGCCGCCGAGCCGCTCACACTCCTGATGGTCGGAACGCTGAGCAGCGTCGTGCCGGCGGCCGCCGTCGCCACGAACTGCTGCGCCTGCGCCGCCGTGCTCCCCGCCGCCACCGAGGCAAAGGTGAAGAAGGCATCCGGCGATACCGAGACGCCCGCGGCCTGTGCCGCCATGGTGACGTTAATCGTGGCCGTCGCCCCGTCATCGGCCGTCAGAGCCACCGTCGCCGTGTAAATCCCCGACGCCAGGGTGGCCGCCACCGCGCCGTTCAACTCCAGGCGGACGGGGGTCTGAATGCTCGATCCGGAAAAGTGCACGTCTTGGAAGTTCGCCTGCAGCCAGTTGGCCGGGTTGCCCGCCGGATACGTGATCGTGCCCCCATACGTGGAACTGGTCGAATTGGAATTCGTAATGGTCACATCCCGCGGCACGGCCACGGGTACACTGCCCGCGGTAAAGGCGAAGGCCACAGCGGTCGTGTTGCCGTCACCGGCCAGACTCAACACGCCCGTCCCGGTTGGAGTCGGGGTCCCGGTTCCAACTGTCAGGGTCACGGGCACGTTAATCTGGGTGCCCGCCGAGGGCGTGATCGTAACCGTCCCCTGGTACACGTTGACCGCCAGTATGCCCGGGGTAGCTGTCACGGAGACGGCCGCCTGCCCGCCAGCCGGTATCGTGTTCGTGAGGGACGATGCCGCAAGCCACCCCGACGACGTAAAGTCCACCGTAAAGGTCAACGCCGACTGCGTGGTGTTGAATAAGGTAAGCGGGCTTGCCGTCGGGTTGCTGAACTGCGCCACCGTAAATGCCACCGATGTCGGCGATACCGACAGCGACCCGTTTACCGGGCCACCGCAGTTTTGCACCTGCGAGAAGGTCACCGCGATGGTAGCGCCACCCGGCGCCAAAGTCACCGTCGCCGTGGCCGTTCCACCGATCACGTTCGGCACCCGGATCAGATTGATCGTCAGATTCGAAGGCGCCGAGGAAGTGCTGGCCGGCGCCGTTCCGTTGGCCGTCTGGCCGGCCGGGCCGCCGTCGATGCTCACCGTCAGCCACTGGCCCGCAATGGCTTCTCCATAGGACAGCTGCGCGTTGTACGCCACCGCCGCCCCACTGCTCGTCACCTGCACCGCCGACGCCGTGGTGATCAGGCAGTTGTTGAATGCCACGGTGGTCGAGTTTGGTGTGGCCGTCTGCGCAACCGCGGCGGCGGGCGCTGCCACCAGCAGCGCCATAGATAGAAAGAAGGCTATATTCTTTGTTTGCTTTTGAGCGGCGTCCATAATTATGCCTCGGAAGCTCTGATCATAACAGATAATCACACCTGTTTTCCAAAGCTTTAGTTCGGAAACACGGACGCGGCTGCCTCTATCCTACACCTATTTCAGGATCTGGAACAGATTGCTGTAATCGTCGGTCCACAGGCGCACCCTCCGCGCCGTCTTGATCTCCGCCGATCCGCTCAATTCCTCCCCGTGAAACCCGGCCTCCGGCCGCGCCAGCAGCACCCACGTCGCCCCGAAGACATCCTGCTCCTCGTCGTCCTCGGTGTCCACCACCCGCGCCATCTTTCCCGTGGCCCGGCTCTCCCCCAGCAGCACCGGCTCCAGGTCCAGGTAGCGGTTGGAGATATGTACCGCCAGGATGCCGTCCGGCCGCAGGTGCCGGAAATACAGCTCCATGGCTTCCTTGGTCAACAGGTGCACCGGGATGGCGTCGCTCGAGAACGCATCCACCGCCAGCACATCGAAATTCTCCGGCGCCTCCCGCTCGAGCGACAGCCGCGCGTCCCCCATGGCGATCTCGACTTTGGCCTTGGAGTCCGGAACAAAGGCGAATTGCGTGCGCGCAATCCACGGTACCAGCGGGTTGATTTCATAGAACCGGTAATAATCGCCCAGCCGGCCGTAGGTGGCAATCGTCCCCGTGCCCAGCCCGATCACCCCCACCCGGATCGCTTTCTCCTTTCCTTTCTCCCGCAGCGCGATGCCGATCCCCGTGTTGGGCCCGTAATACGTCGTCGCCAGGTGCTTCTTGGCCGCGTTCAGATACTCCTCCCCGTGGTTGATCGTCCCGTGCGTGAGCGTGCGCACCGCATCGAGCGCCGTCGCCGCCCCCGTATCCCGCACCCGCAGGGCGCCGTAAAAATTGCGCACCATCAGCCGCGCCCCCTTGGCCTGTTCGGTGATGTGGCGGCCGAGAAACACCGCCATGGCCAGCGCCAGCGCGGCCCCGGCCGCCGGCGCCGCCGCCCGCCAACGGCGAAACCACGCCGCCAGGCCGGGGTCCATCCGCAGCGCCACCAGCACCAGCACCGCGCACCCCACCAATCCCGCCGGCATCTCGTAAAACGACGGGAAAACCCGCGGCGCAATCAGCCCCACGAAGATTCCGCCGAACGCCCCGCCCGCCGAGATCATCAGGTAAAACTGCGTCAGGTATCGCGGGTGGGGCTTCAGCCGCACCAACTCCCCGTGGCACACCATACAGCAGGTGAACAGACCCAGCGCGAACAGCGGCACCATCACCTTCACCGCCACGTTTCCCGTGCTGTCCGCCGCCGTCGCGTAGGCCATGCTCCCCAGCGCTACCGCCAGCAGTTGCAGATACGGATTGCGCCGGTACCACCCGCTGCCCTCGAAACACAGGATGAAGGTCAGCAGGTAGATGCTCAGAGGCAGCACCCACAAGAACGGTATCGCCGCCACGTTTTGCGAAAGATGGTTGGTGACCGCCAGCAGCAGCACGGAGGCGCTGGCCGGCAGGAGCAGCCACATAGCGTATTCGCGCCACCCGGGCTTCTCCCCCGTCTCTTCCCCCGCCTCCGCCGCTGCCGGACCGCTCCCCGAGCGGAACGCCGTGAACCCGCACAGCACGGCGAACGCCCCGTAGGCGAACGACCACATATTTGCTTGCTGGTGCGTCGTAAACACCGGCTCGAACAGCACCGGATAGCTCACCAACGCGAACATCGAGCCCGCGTTCGAGAGCGCATACAGCCGGTAGGGCATGGCCCCCTTGAAGCTTCTGGCGTACCACGCCTGCAACAGCGGCCCGGTGGTCGAGAGCAGAAAATACGGCAGCCCCACGCTTGCCGCCAGCAGCCGCAGAATCGCCCACGTCGGCTCTTCGGTCCCCGACGGCTTCCACGCCACGCTGGGAAAAATGGGCAGCGCGACGGCGCTCCCCACCAGCAGCACCGTGTGCAGCGCCATCTGCACCCGCGGCCGCAAATACCGCACCACCGCGTGGGCATACAGATACCCCAGCAGGAGCACGATCTGAAAGAACAGCAGGCACACCGTCCACACCGCCGCCGACCCGCCGAACCACGGCAATATGATTTTCGCAATCACCGGCTGCACCTGAAACAACAAAAAGGCGCTCACCAGAATCGTCACCGCATAAGTGAACATGATGACCTAAATGAAGAATGGCCGAAGGGCCCGCCTTTCCCCGGCCCCCGGCCCCCAGCCCCTATTTGTACGCTGCCACTCCCGTCACCCGCTCGCCGATCACCAGCGCGTGGATGTGGTCCGTCCCCTCGTAGGTCTTCACCGTCTCCAGGTTGCACATGTGCCGCATGATCGGATACTCGTCGGTAATCCCGTTGGCCCCCAGCAGGTCCCGGCTCCGCCGCGCGCACTCGAGCGCCATGGCCGCGTTGTTCCGCTTGAGCATGGAGATGTGCGCCGGCTCCAGCTTCCCCCGGTCCTTCAGCCGCCCCGCCTGCACCGCCAGCAGTTGCGCCTTGGTGATCTCGGTGATCATCCAGGCCAGCTTTTCCTGCACCAGTTGGTGCGAGGCGATGGGCCGGCCGTCGAACTGCTTGCGCACGATCGCATACTGCCGCGCCGTTTCGTAACAGTCCATGGCCGCCCCGATCACTCCCCAGCCGATCCCGTAGCGCGCCTGCGACAGGCACGAGAGCGGCGCCTTCAGCCCTTCCGCCCCGGGCAGCCGGTCGCATTCCTTCACCCGGCAATCGGCCAGCGCCAGGCTCGAGGTCACCGACGCCCGCATCGACCACTTCCCGTGTATGTCCGACGTCGTGTAGCCCGGAGTACCGCGCTCCACCAGGAACCCGCGCACGCCCTCCTCGCTGCGCGCCCACACCACCGCGACGTCCGCGAGTGTGCCGTTGGTGATCCAGGTCTTCTCGCCATCGAGCACCCAGCCCTCGCCGTCGCGCCGCGCCCGCGTCCGCATGCCCGCCGGATTCGATCCGAAATCCGGCTCCGTCAGCCCGAAGCACCCCACCGCCTTCCCGCTCTGCAGCCGTGGCAGCCACTTCTGCTTCTGTGCCTCGCTCCCGTAGCGGTGGATCGGGTACATCACCAGCGCCCCCTGCACCGAAACGAAGCTGCGCAGCCCGGAATCGGCGCGCTCCACCTCCTGCATGATCAGCCCGTACTCCACGTTATTCATGGCCGCGCAGCCGTAGCCTTCCAGGTTGGCGCCGTAGAACCCCAGTTCGGCCATCTCCGGAATCAGCTCCGTGGGGAAGCGCGCCTCCCGGTAGCAATCCCGGATCAGCGGCGCGATCCGTTCTTCGGCGAACCGCCGCGCCGTCTGGCGCACCATCAGTTCCTGTTCGCCGTAGAGCGAGTCGACGCAAAAATAGTCCACGCCTCGAAATGCCATCTTGAGTGTCTGTCTGCTATTTGAACACAGCGGGAGGGACACATCCGCGGACCCTGGGGGTCCGCCCTTCCGATCCTGGGCTACAGGGGCGACAGATTGTAGACCGCCGCCAGCGCGTTGAGATCGGAACGCAGCAGGTCCCAATTGCGCTGCAGTTTGTCGGTGAAGCGGTGGTCCTGCATGATCCGATTGACATCGGCGCCCGCCGCCAACGTTCGGTCTACCTGGTCGCGGACGGCCGGATTGTTCTTGTCCTTCTTGTCGTGGAACACGTCCTGCAGCTTTTTCGCGGTAGCGTGCAGGTCGTCGGCGCGGTGCCGGGCGCGCTGCTCCAGCCGGGTGCCGTCGATCATGCTGTGCTCGATGGCTTTGTGGAACTCTTCCTTGAATCCGCCGCTTTGCCGTGCCAGCCGCTGTACGATATCGCCCACCGCCGCTTTGGTGACCACCACATCGCGGTTGGCATCCTGCGCCCGGACCAGGCAACCCGATCCCAGGAAAAGCATGGTTCCCAAGGCCGCACGGGCGGCCCGATAAGTTGCAGACATGGTGTACGCTCCCGGCTCCACAGTGGGCAATCCGTTGGCCATTCGGAGTGCCATTACGAGCGAAACCTCACGGCCGGCCTACTTCGGAGGGCCTTCGAGTCTTGCGTCCGCCCGCGCATCGAGCTTCATCTTGAGCGGCAGCAGCACACGCAGCGCGAACAGATTGACCGCGGCCAGCATGGCGGCGAGGAAGTATCGCTCCTGCGCCACCGCCGCTCCCACCGCGCCGGTGGTCCAGATGCTGGCGGCAGTGGCCGTGCCGTGCACGTTGCCCTCCGATTTCAGGATGGCGCCGCCGCCAATGAAACCGATCCCCGCCACCAGTCCCTGGATGACCCGCGACTGCGCGTCCTTGTCCGCATGGGCCAGCAGAACGTAGGCGCAACTGGCCATCGCCACCAGGGGAAAGGTGCGCACGCCCACGCTGTGCCCCTCCTTCTCGCGGTACCAGCCGACCGGCAGCGCCAGCAGGTAGGCGATCGCCAGCTTGCCGATGTCGGAGAGCTCCTTGTACCAGTCGATCGGCAGGTGCATACGTGCTTTATACCATTCCGGGGCGGCGCCGCGCCCCGCGTGCTATCCTGATTTCCGCGTCCCCATGAAGATTGCCGGCGTTCGCTCCCATCTTCTGTCGTACCCGCTGGCCGAGCCGATCCGCCTGCCGTTCTTCGGCGGGGAGCGCACCATCCTGAAGCGCGACGCCATGCTGATCCGCGTGGATGCGGACAACGGCTTGACCGGCTACGGACCGGGGCCGGGCAGCGAACACGCGCAACGGGCCATCGAACGCACCGTCGCGCCGTTCCTGCGGGGCCGGGAGTTGTCCGACCCCAACGCCCTCCGCGTGCAGTTCTGCGAGGGTCCGGGCGCCGCCGCGGAGCTGGCCAAGATTTACTGCGCCGTGGAAATCGCGCTCTACGACCTGGTGGGCAAGGCGCGCGGCATGCCCGTCTCCGAGCTGCTCGGCGGCCGCGTGCGCGACCGCATCCGCCTGTACGGCAGCGCGGGCATGTACATGCCTCCGGAAGGATACGCCGCCGAAGCCCGGGCAGTGGCCGAATTGGGATTTCGCGCTTACAAGATGAGGCCGGCGCTCGGTCCCGAAAAGGATCTCGAAGCGGTGCGCCTGATGCGCCAGGCGGTGGGTCCCGATTTCGACCTCATGGTGGACGCCCACACCTGGTGGCGCATGGGCGAGCGCAGCTACAGCTCCGGCACCATCGAGCAACTGGCGCGCGACATGGCGGAGCACGATATCGCGTGGCTGGAAGAGCCTCTGCCCCCCGTCGATCACGCCGCCTATCTGCGGCTCAAGGAGAAGGACATCGTCCCGCTGGCGTCGGGCGAGCACGAGCCCGGCGAGGACGGCTACCTGGATCTCATCCTCTCGCGCGCCGTGGACTACGTGCAGATGGACGTCTGCTGCCAGGGCGGCTACGCCCTCGGGCGCCGGCTCATCGCCGAAGTGGCGCGCCAGGGACTGCGCTTTGCCTTCCACAGTTGGGGCACGGCGCTGGAGGTCATGGCCGCCGCGCACCTGGGCATCTGCTGGCCCGGATTCGTCGCCGAATGGCTGGAGTATCCCTGCTACTCGGGCCCCGCCCAGGCCGGCATGTACCCGTTCCCTTTGGCCGCCGAAATCCTGAAGGACCCGCTCGAGATCAGCCGCGGCGACCTGGTGGTGCCGCGCGCCCCCGGCCTCGGCGTGGCCGTCGACGAATCCGTGGTGGAGCGGTATCCGTGGATTCCCGGACCGTGGTCGTTGTTCCGCACCGATTCGCCCGCCGAGACGCGCGCCGTGATCGCCGACCACAGCGTGCCGTGGGACGGGCGATAACGGCCGCTGCAACACCCCTCACCCGACTATGCAACTTTCCGGTTGCATCTTCCCGCGGCCCCGGTTATTATGCAACCAGGAGGTTGCATTCATGGCCGGATCGGAACTCAGCAGGATCGAGAAGAAGATTGTCATTCGCGCGCCGCGCGAACGGGTCTGGCGGGCGATTGCCAATATCGAAGAGTTCTCCCGGTGGTTTGGCGTGGAAACCAGCGGCACGTTTGCGCCGGGAGCGCGCGTGGAGATGACGTCCACCCAGGAAGGCTGCCGGGGCGTGGCGTTCTGGGTGGAGATCGAGGAGATGACGCCCGGAAGGAGACTCTCCTGGCGGTGGCTTCCGGGGATGCCGGAGCCGGGTGTGGATTACTCGCAAGAGCCCGCTACGGTGGTGACCTTCCAGCTTGACGACGCTCCCGAAGGAACCCTGGTGACGGTGGTGGAATCGGGCTTCGACGCGATTTCACTGGCGCGCCGCGCCAAGGTCTTCGAAGAGAACGAAAAGGGCTGGGAGTTCCAGTTGAAGTCGCTCGATAAGTATGCGGGCCCGGCGGTTTAGCTCGGACCTGCAAAGGTCGGCGCCGGTGTTTGCGGCGCTCGGGGACCGGGCACGAGCCCGCCTGGTGGCCCGTTTATGCGGGGGCGGGCATATGTCCATCACGCGGCTGGCCGCGGGGGCGGGGATTACGCGGCAGGCGGTCACCAAGCACCTGCACGTCCTCGCCGATGCCGGCCTAGTGAGCGGCGTCCGGCGGGGACGCGAACAGTTGTGGGAATTGAATCCGCAGCAATTGCAGGAGGCGCGGCGATGCCTGGATGCGATTTCCCGCCAGTGGGACGACGCTCTGGACCGGTTGCAGGCCTCGCTCGAAAACGAGCCCTGACAAGAGGCGGCGGCGAGGGCCGGCTTACCGGCACATGGCCTGGTAGTCGGCGGCGTACTGTGCCAGCCACTGCGCGCTCGGGGTCCGCAGGTCTCCGGCGGCGTCTTCGGCGTCCGACCGGACGAGGATTTCCACGAGGCCCGAACCGTCGTAGTTGACGTTGGCCGCGATGTGTTGCGGGCGAACGTCGTGCACCGGCGAATGTTGAGTAGCCCAATCCCTAACCTCCTTGGAATTGGCGCGGATCTCAATCGAGCCCACCAGCGCCGATGCGACGCGGGAGCAGCCGTCCGCCATATTCTCGGCGCGGACATAATCTGCCGCGGGGGCGTGGGCGGAGACGGCATCCGGCGTGGGAGGGCGCAACAAAATGTGGAAGCGAACATGGCTCCCGTGCGATCCCAAATCCTCGACGGCGCACGGGGCATCGAACGAGGGGGCTCCCACCATCGCCACGGTGCATTCGGCGGCGTAGTGGGCCGGGGTGTCTTGCGTTCCAAAACCGGGAAGCGGGGTACCGTGGTGATTGTTGGTGCGCGGCTGCTGCGCCATCGACGGGACAGCGATCAGACAGGCGAGGATCAGGATCTGGATTCCGGCTTTCATCGTTTTGTTGCCTTTCCCGAGCTGCTGGCTCAAGAGCCTCTCAATCTCGGCGCTGGCAGACGTCCCGCGCCGGATGGCAGCGGCGCGGAATTCCCGCCAGAGATCCTTGTTCAGCGTGAGAGTGACTTTGACTTTCACAGCCAGCACGCTAACACGGATACACGTATAGGTCCAAACGTATGGCTCCTAGCGCCTAGCGGGAAGGCGAATCCCATCCAGGCGCCGGCGCGCGGCCGTTCTCCGTTCGAATCCTTATCCCGTGGCGGGGGGCTCCAGTTCATCGATCTCCGCCTGCACTTCCTTCGCCTGGCGCAGGCGGCGCCGCAAGCCGAACGCCGTCCACAGCACCAGCAGCACCACGAGAGGCAGCACGCTTCGCAGACGCTCGGTGCCGGGAAACGCTTTCCCCATCAGAACCGCAAGGAGAATCAGGCTCGCCAGGAAAAGGGGGCCGTGCCATACCCACGCGTTCCTCAGGTGATCGCGGCGCCGTTCCAGCTTCCGGCGGTAATACTCCAGTCCGGCCGCCGCTACCGTATCCGGGCGCGAGCGATCGCTCCGCCCGATCCAATGACGATACCGGTACAGGGAGATGGCGACCCAGGCGATGACGGCGGCGAATCCCAGCTCCAGAAGGCGGTCGTGAGCCGGCGCGAATCGCCATGCCATTACCGCAACGAAAAGCAGGGCCGCCGAGATGCTCATGAGAATCTCCGAACGGGTGCTGGAATACAACTCCGCGGAACGGCGGTTGACAATCTGTGCCAGGTTCACGGCAAGCTTCTCCTCGGGCTGGGCCCGCCAAATGGCTCCCGGGTCTCTCGCGGCGGGGCGGTCAGGCATAGCGTTTCTCCTCGAGAAAGCGCCTGGAGAGGATGTTCTTGATGCGGTGAATCTTCATCCCGACATTCGCGGCCGAAAGCCCGGTAATCTCCGCGATGGCGGCGGCATCCATCTCCTCCAGGTGCGAAATCACGATCTGCCGGTCGAGCGGCTTGAGCTGCCGGATGAGTTCCCCAAGCAGTTGGAGCGCGCGCCCGCGATCGATGTCCGGCTCGCACGGCTCGCCCGCGGGCGCAGTGCGCTCGATCTCTTCGAGACTCACCAAGCCGGCGTTGGTCCTGCGCTCCCGGTTGACGTACGAGACAGCGGTGTTGTGAGCCACGCGAAACGTCCACGTTTTCAGAGAGCACCGCCCGTCAAAGAGCTCGAAGCTTCTCCAGAGCTGAAAGTGGATGTCCTGGCGGAGATCGTGACGTTTCTCCGGATCGGCTTCGTATCCCGCGGCTAGCCGGTCGAGCGCGCGCCCATGTTCGCCTACGGCGGTTTCGTATAGTTCGTCCCGCTTCGCCCCGGTGCTACGAGTGCGGCTCACAAGATAATAGTCGATGCACCGGCAATTTTATAACACCCTCGCCGCTCGGTAACTGAGCGTATTCTGGTGGAGGATGACACGGCGCGATTTCATCTGGACGGCGGCAGCCCCGGCCATGGCCTCCGCGGCGCCGGCACGGCTGGCGGTGCCCGTTCATCGCGTCGTGGATGGCTGGGCGCAGCTGCGGCCGGAACAGCTTCAGCGCTTCTGGTGGAGCATTTGGCCCGAAGCCGTCCGGGATTTCGGCCGGGGCGGCATCGCACTCCAAACCAGCGACGGGCCGGGCGAAGTGCGCCACTCGCCCGCCGACCGGCCGGTATTCATCGGGCTGCGGCGCGGCATCGTCAACCTGGTCCTGACCGACCACATCCCCATGTACTGGGACATGGGCCGGGCCCTGGCGGGGGTGACCACGATTTATGACGGTTATCATCTGTGCATGCTCGCGCTCCGCTATGCGCATGGCAATCAGATACCCTTCGTGTCGGTCAACACCTGTGTGCATGAGCTGCTGCACGCGCTGCTGCAGGACGTTTTCGTAAGCCACCCGAAGCGGTTCCAGGGCGGCGAACGCGAATTCCGCAACGATTGGTACGCAACCTGTCTGTGGCTGTTCCACGATGGGGCCGCCATTCGACAGTCGGCGCGCGCGTATCTCGACCGGTTGCGCTCGGGCGCCGCGCCGCGCTGAGCGGTTGGCAGGGTTATCAGCGGGGCGGGTCAGGCCCCGAGAGCAGTTCGAAGAGACGGTAGTTGGCCTGCGCTTCTTCGGGCTTGCCTTGCTTCTCGGCCACGGCCGCGCGCAGTTGGTAGAGGCGCGGGAAATAGAGGGGCGTGAAAATGTTCAAGCCTCCCGGCGCGGGAATCGGATTGAAGCGGAGCAGCGGTGCGGCCTCATCGGGGTGGCCGGTTTCGACCGCGGTCCAGGCCAGCAGGATGGCGACACCTTCGTCGGCGGCCGGGTTCGAGTTCTCATACATCGGCTTGAGAACGGCGGAAGCCGAGGGGAACTCCTTGCTCAAGAGCAGAGCGGCGGCCAGCGCAAAGCTCTTGACCGGGCTCTGGACTCCGGGCGCCAGCTTTTCGACGCGCGCGGTCCACTCGGCGGGCGAGGCGGGCGGCTCGGTGAGCAAGCGGACCAGCGCCACGATCCCGCCCGAAGCCGGCCCGGCGAGCGGCGCCGCCTTTTGCGCCATCTGTGCGGCGGCATCGCGATGGCCGGCCAGCAGGCTCCACACCGCGAGATCGGCATAGGCGCGCGCGGCGGCATCGCGCAACTTCCCGCCCTCATTGGCGCGCGCGAATTGCTCCATTTGCCGGTACGCGTCGAGGCGCCGGCCGCTCACCCACAGCCATTCCGCGCGGCGATACTCGACAATCGGCTCGCCGCCGGCGGCGCGCGCGTCGAAATATTGCCGGGCCAGCGAGTCGGCGCCGGCCACGTCGCCCGACATGAGGCGCGCCATGGCGGCTTTGAACAGATCGCCGCCGTTCAGAAACGCGGGGTCCTTGCGGGCGGCCTCCAGGTAGAAACCCTCGGCCTCGCGCAGATGGCCGGAGAGCAGGTTCACGTCGCCGAGGGAATCGAGCGGATTGGCGTCGGCCGGCCGCAGCGTCCGGTAGCGGGCCAGGGCGTTCACGGTCGCGCTGGAATCGCCGGCATAGGCGGCGGCGTAAGCCAGCGAGTTCCAGTCGCCCGCATCTTCCGGTTCCGCCGCGAGCGCCTTCTGGTAAGCCTGCACGGACTGGCTGTATTCATGGCGGTTCATGGCGAAGCCGCCCAGGGTACGCCAGGCATCGGTGTCTTCGGGATCGAGCTTGACGAGGGCCACCAGCGCGCGCTCGCGGGCGGCGGCGTCGTTGCGCAGATTGGCGGCCTCGAGTTCGATGCGCGCGCGCTCCACCGCGGGAATGCCGCCACGGGCCAGTGCCTGGGCGAGCAGATCCAGGGCACCGGCGCGGTCCTGCTGTCGCGCCTTCAGAAGGGCGAGCTGGCGGTAGGGAGGCGCGAAATCGGGGTCGGCGGCAATGGCCTGCTGGAAAAGCGCGGAGGAGGATTCGGGAGATTCGATCCCCGTGATGTAAGGCTTGAGCGCCGCCAGGTTGCGCGTGCCGTAGGACGCGCGACGGCTGGAGATCTGGCGCGCCAGGTCCGAGGCCGCAGCCAGGACGTCGCCGGCAGAGGCGGAAGCGGAAATCACCTGCGCCAGCCGGCCGGTCCGCGGATCTTCGATGGTGAGCCGCGCTTCGAGCCGGCCGTGGCGCGCGGCGTATTCCCCGTAGCCGATGCGATGGGCGCCGGCCACCAGCGCCAGGGTGCGTTCCGCGGAAACGCCGGGCGCGGCCACGGGGCGGCTGCCCAGAGAGCTGTCCAGGGCATGCATCCGGTTCGCGGGGAGGACATAAATATCCGGGGCGCCGGCCAACTCCGCGGTGACGATTTCGGAGAAGGCGCGGCCCATCCAATCGGTGGAGACATCGCCGCCCAGGTTTTCGAAGCGGAGGATGGCGAGGCGTTGCGGATGGGGCGCGACCGGCTGGCGGGTGCAGGCGGAGAAAGTCACGAGCGCAAACGCGGCCAGCGGCAGGAATGCGGAAGGCGCTCTACAATACACGCGGCTCCAGGGTCAACAGCGCTTTGAACTCCGGCAGGTCGCGCAGCGCGGCGAACTCGGGGTCCTCTTCCAGTTTCTTCCGCTCTTTGAAGCCCTCTTCGATCGCTTTTCGGATGTACTGCAGCGCCAGATCGTTGCGCCCGGCCTTGGCATATAACTTGGCCACGAAGTAATGATACTTGGCGCGCTCCTCGACGGTCCTTTCCTGCAGGGTGGTGCCGTAGCTGCTGCGCTCCTCGAACACGTTGGGGTTGAGCTCGAGGGCGGTCTTGTAAGCCGCGGTCGCTTGTTCATACTGCTTGCGCGAGAAATACGCCGTTCCCAGGTTGCTGTAGAAGGAGGCCGTCGGCGCAGTCTTGATGGCCCTCTGGTACCAACTGATGGCCCTGCGGAAGCTCTTGCGGGAGTAGTAGACGGTGCCGATATTGTTCATCGCTTCGGCATAGTCCGGCTTGAAGCGCAGCGCCTGCTCGTAGCTTTTCTTGGCATTGTCGAGCTGCTGCATCTGGTGGTAGGCGATGCCGATTTTGTTCCACAATACGGGGTCGCGGGGCGGGCCTTCGCGGAAGGTATCGATGGCCTCGCGGTACTGCTTGCGGGCCATGAAGATATCGCCGCGCATCTCCGGCGTAAGGGCTTTGGGCTGCGTGTCGGGGGTGGACGGGGCGCTGTCCAGCGCCTTGGCGGACTGCCCGGAAGCGAGGGCACAGGTGAAGCCAGCCGCCAGGATGAAGGCGAGGGGTCGGAAAACCATAAAGGCCTCCTTGAGACTATTTAAACACACCCCACAGACGACGGAAGAAACCTTTCTTAGGTTCCTTCTTAGCGGGCTGCTGCTGGGACTGCTGCGGCGCGCCCTGGGGAAGGTCGGGGCGGTCCTGCCGCGCGGCGCGGCGGGCGATGGCGGCGGGCGACATATCGCCATCGCCGCCCGACCCGGTGATGCGCGGGGCGGTGTCCACCGCCTGACCGGGAGCCGCGCCGGGCTGTGGCGGCCGGGCGGGCGGCGGGGGCGGCGTTTCCCAGCCGGCGACATTGGTCACCTGGCGGCCGCCGTGCAGCGGGCAGGCCCCCACGGGTTGCGTTCCCACGATGTAGACCTCGGGGCGCGGCGACGGGCAGGCGGGCGTGGCGGGCATGCCCGATTGCGGGTCGATATCGATGGTCACGATGCCCTCGGGCGCCTGGAACGCCTTGGTGCCGCGATACTCGCGGTAGGCCAGCGCGCGCTTCATGAACTCCATCCAGATGGGCGCCGCCGAATGGGCGCCTTCCAGGTTGAGCTCGCGGTTATCGTCGAACCCCACCCATACCACGCACAGCAATTCGGAGGTGTAGCCCGCGAACCAGCCGTCGTGCGAGGTGCCCGTCTTGCCCGCCGCGGGCACATTAAAGTTGTAGCGCGCGCGCACGCCACCCGCGGTGCCCGTGCGCAAAACCTCTTCCATGAGGCTGGTCATGAGGTACGCCACGCGCGGGTCCAGCACCTTCTTGGCTTCCAGGCGGCTCTGGTAGAGCACCGCTCCCTTGTCGGAGCGCACCAGGGAAAGGAAGCTCGGTTTCACGTACTCGCCCTGGTTGGCGAACATGGTATAAGCGCCGGCGGCTTCGAGCGGGGTGATCTCATAAGCGCCCAGGGCCACCGCCGGGGTGGGCTGGATCTTGTAATTCATACCGGCGCGGTTGGCCATTTCGACCACGGCGTCATACCCCACCATTTCGGCCACTTTCACGGTGGCGACGTTCAAGGAGTGGGCCAGGGCATCGCGCAGCGTAACGTTGCCGTAGAACTTCTTCTCGAAATTGCTGGGCTCGTAGGGCTTGCCGTCGAACCAGAAGGTGGTGGGGGCATCCACCACGCTGGTGGAGGCGGTGAGGATGCGCGAGCCGCCTTCGACGGCGGTATCGAGCGCGGCGGCGTAGACGAACGGCTTGAAAATGGAGCCCGGCTGGCGCTTGGCCAGCGCGTGGTTGAGCTGGCTCATGCCGTAATTGCGGCCGCCGGCCAGGGCTTTGACTTCGCCGGTGTGCGGATCGAGGGCCACCAGCGCCACCTGGGCTTCGGGCGGTTTCTGGCCCCGGAAACGGCGCTGTTTCTTGATCTGCTCATCCACCAACTGCATGCCCGCGCGGATGGCTTCGGAGGCGGCGCGCTGGAGGTGCATGTCCACGGTGGTATAGATGCGGAAGGCGTTGGACTGGAAATCGGCATCCTGGAACTTGTTTTGCAGTGTCTCGTTCACCAGGTCGACGAAGTAAGGCGCTTCCACGGACTGGGCGGCGCCTTTCACCACGGTGAGCGGGGAATCGACCGCCAGGGCGTAATCGCGGTCGCCGACGAAGCCGTTCTGCCGCATCAGGCTGAGAACGACGTTGCGCCGTTCCTTCAGGCGGTCGGGGTGATGGAACGGGTCGAAATAGGCGGGCCGCTGGATGAGTCCGGCGAGCTCCGCGGCCTCGGGTAGAGAGATCTGGCTGAGGTCCTTACCGAGGAAGGCCTCGGCCGCTTCGCCGAAACCATGGATGCGGAAGGAGCCGCGCCAGCCCAGGTAGATCTGGTTGGCGTAATCCTCGAAGATTTCTTCCTTGGTGAGCTTCTGTTCGAGCTGGAGGGTGATGATCATCTCCGCCAGCTTGCGCGTCCAGCGCTTATCCTGGTCGAGCCAGAACATGCGCGCGAGCTGTTGGCTGAGGGTGGAAGCGCCCTGCTCTTTACGGCCCTCCCTTAAATCGACGTAGGCGGCCTTGACGATGCGCACGGGGTCGAAGCCGGAGTGCTGGAAGAAGCGCTTGTCCTCGGCTGAAGTGACCGCCTGGACCAGCACCGCGGGAAGGTCGGGGAAGTGGACAAAGCGGCGCTTTTCCCGGCTCGGGCCGCTGACGTTGGTGACCAACTGCGGCTCGAGCTGGTACTGCGGCCGCTCGGTCTGGTCCTGGAGGGAGATGATCTGGGAGATACGGCCGCCGGAGAACTTGATGACGCCGGCCTCCTGGTTGAAGTACGATTCCGGTCCGGGAAACACCTCGATGGAGTTGGGATAAAGCTGATAGTAGCCGATGGGGTTGCTGCGCGATTCGTTATAGCCGCTGCGGCGCAGTTCGGCGGCCACCTCGCCCGGGGCCATGGTATCGCCGACGGCCACCGCTTCGGGCGCGGCGAAAATCTTGGCCGTGTTGGCAAATACGCCGGCGCGCAGTTTCTGGTCGATGACCCGCGAATATTTGGCGTAGAAGAACGTGAAAACGCCGAGTCCCAGGATGGTGAAGAGGGCGATGGCGACCACCAGGAGGCGGCCGGTCCTGCTCAGGAAGAATCGTGCCAGGCGCGAACTGCGGGGGACCCGGAACTTCATTTCCCGTTTGGGCGCTTTGGTTTTCTGAGGCACTATACCTAATTCTCTCATGAAGACACGTGGCGGCAGGCGCGGCCCGGCTAACGGCTGCCGGCGCCGGGATAGAAGTGCAGGTTCACGGTGTATCCCGGCAGGTTGACGGGAACCAGGTAGCGCACTTCGATGCGGAGTCCATCCGGCGATCGAAAGATATGCACTTCGTCTTCCGTAACCGGCAGATCAAGCTGGCGAGCCTTATCGAGCACCGCGGTGCGCAGCAGATCGTCGGATTTTGTCTGGTTCTCGACACGGTGTGTCAGGGCGGCGACGAAATCCTGCAACTGGTGGTTATGGAAATAGATGGGCGTGAACAGCGCGACGAAACCGCCCAGAATCGCCAGGACCAGCACACCGGCCGCAACACGCCAACGCGGAACGCGGTTCACGGTTCGTCGCCGGGAGCCTTGCTGGAGGCGCAGAGCTCCTCCCACAGATCGTCGGAATGGGGCGTCCATTCGGCGTTGGCCAGGCCGGAGATCTGCAATTCCTCTTCCTTCAGAGTCCCGTGGCCGTAGGGGCAGATGTACTCGATGCGCGGCCGGCCCAGAAGCAGCATGCGTCCCCACGACCCGGTGCCCACGGGCATACGCAGGCGGCGCAGGCATACCCGGCAGCGGCGGCGCTGGTCGCGGACGATGAGGTAGACGGCTCCGGCGCACAACAGGAACCAGACTAGCAGGGCGAGGTTGTTGAGCAGCGATTGGGTCATGTTCTGCAGCGCCCAGAGCGGGGATGCATTCTTCGGCCTGGGCGGAAAAATTCGACCCAGCAGCGCCAGCAGTCCGTAGAGTGGCGCGGCCGCAGCCACTAGTTTCGCGCCGAAATACCCCCAGTAGCGCATACTGTTTAGACTCCCGTCGCCCTCCCTTAGTTTCCAAGGTAACATGGACTGCCGGAGCGTTGGCCGCCGCAGGTGCCGTAGGGCCTGTGAGATGACGGCTCGCGGTATCCGCTGATAAGATTGAGGCATGTCGACGCTGTTGGAGAAGGCTTTGGAAAAAGTCAGCGCTCTGCCCCAGGATGAGCAGGATGCCATTGCATCTCAGATCCTGGCGTCGCTGGAAGACGAAAACACCTGGAAGGAACGCTTCGTAGAGAAACGAGACGTGATTCGTCGCATGGCACGGGAAGCCCTTGAGGAAGACGAGAGGGGCGAGACGCTGCCATTGGACGATCTGCTTTGACGCGGTCCGTTACAATCCCCCTGCTTCCCGTATAATTATGCGTGAAACAATTGGTGCAGTCCCGGACAACCCGGCGGTTCTGGCGTTTGTTTTCCGATCTGCCCTTTGACGTTCAACGGGATGCCAAGCGCGCTTATCGTCTGTTCCAAAGCAACCCGGCGCACCCCGGCTTGCAGCTCAAGAAACTGGAAGGCGAGGATGACATCTATTCGGCTCGGATCGGCCTCGGGTACCGCGATCTGGCTGTCATGAAGAAGGATCGCATCGTCTGGTACTGGATCGGCAGTCACTCCGAGTACGACAGTCTGGTCTGAACCACCGGCGATTGACCGCGGTTAAGGTTACTGCCGGAACAGGTTGCGGACCATAAAGAAGACGTTGGCCGGGCGTTCGGCGAGGCGGCGCATGTAATAGGGATACCAGGCCCGGCCGAACGGCACATAAAGACGCAGGCGGTAGCCCTCGGCCACCAGCTTCCGCTGGAGGTCGCGGCGAATGCCGTAGAGCATCTGGAATTCGAAGGCGTCGCTCGGCAGCTTGCGCTGGGCCGCGTAAGCCTTGGTCTGTTCGATGAGCGCCGCATCGTGGGTGGCAATGGCGGGGTAATCGCCTTTTTCGAGCAGCAGTCTCATCAGCTCGACGAAACTCCGGTCCACCTCGGATTTCGCGGCGAAGGCCACGGCGTGGGGCTCCAGGTAGGCGCCCTTGCAGAGCCGCACGCGGATCCCGCGGGTGCACAGTTTTTCGACGTCCTGCTTGCTGCGGTGCAGATAAGACTGGATCACCACCCCCACCGCGCCGTGCCGGGCGTGCAAGGTCTCGACCAGCTCGAGCGTGCGATCCGTGTACGCGCTCGATTCCATGTCGACGCGCACGAAGCTGTTCAACCCGGCGGCGCGCTCGACCAGTTGGCCAACGTTGGAAAGGCACTGCTCGAAGGAAAAATCCAGGCCGAACTGCGTGAGCTTGAGCGACACGTTGGCCTGAATGCCGGAATCATGAATGGCGGTAAGAGTACGGAGATAAACGTCGCGCGCGGCCGCGGCCTCTTCGAGCGAGGTGACGCTTTCGCCCAGGTGGTCGAGCGTGACGGTGATGCCTTCTGCATTGAGCGCGCGGCCGACGGCGAGCGCGCCGTCGAGGGTTTCGCCGGCCACGAAACGGGTGGCCAGGCGCCGGCCCAGCGAAGAGGTTTCCATCCATTTTCGCAGGTGCCGCTGGCGCGACAAGAAGAGGAAGAAACTGCGCACGAACACAGGCTAACACCATGCGATCACCGCACAAAACAAGTGAATTTTGTTAGACTGCGGGTTTGGAAATTCATACTCCCATAGAAATCAAGCCTGGGGAGTTGCGGTGTCCCCGGTGTTTCGGCAAGGACCACGCGCCATCCCGGTCGCGCGGCATTTTCGACCGGTTGATGAGGAGGCGCGGGCGGGTGCCGCGGCATTGCCGGTTTTGCGGGAAACGGTTTTTTGTGACCGGGGCGCAACTGGCCGAGGCGGGGATTGTGGACCACGTCCGCGCCGGCAGCCGGGATGCGCGATCCGGAAAACCGCCCGCGTAACTCCCGTTTCCCGGCAAATTCTTCCCATTCCAGGCGGACTTCTTTTCCCACCGGACTTTCCCACCAGACCGGGGCCGCGGGCGGCGGCCGCACGATTAACCGTTTTCGGGCTATGCAGGGTGCCAAAGATACGCGATAATACCTAGACCAGGATGTGGTGAGGAAACCACTGGTATGGCAGGTGCTATGGGTAAGGCGATGATGCCCCAATCGTCGATGCGGCGCCGTATGGCGGCCGATTCGCGGGCTGTCGTCTGTGTGTTGGTCCTCACTCGGGGCGTGCTGGGCGCGCAGGAGCTCATGACCGCCAGCGCGCCGGGGGGCGTGGTCCAGTTGTTTGCTTCCGATGCCGCCATCCTGGAATCGCGCGAGACGCGGAAGGATCTTCCGTGCACCGTGACCCCCGTCAAGCCAACCTTGGGATTCGACCTGAAGTTTCACACGGGATACGATCTGGTGATTCCGCTGAAGGATCTCGCGGGCTCGGAAAACACGCTCACCACGGTGTTCCGGGTGACGGCGGAGAATCGCCCCGACGAGCCGGTTTATTTTTCGCGGCGGATCGCCGTGCCGGCCATCGACGAAGACGAAAAGGGCCCTGCTTATCTGCAGGGCAATTTCGACGTCGGGGAAGGAAAGTATCATGTCGACTGGCTGATGCGCGACCGCCTGGAGCGGATCTGCTCGTCGAACTGGGACCTCGAGGCCGTCCTGCCGCCCAAGGACAAGCAGATGGCGCTCGACATACCGGGGAACGCGATCCGGCCCGCCGACACGGAGCCGTTCAAGCAGGAGCCCCCGGTGGAGCGCGAGCAGCGCGACGGACCGCTCAACGTGAAGGTGATGATCAACTTCGCGCCGCAGGACGCGCAATCGGCCACGCTCCAGCCGCTGGACACCAACGCGCTGCTTTCCATTCTGCGCAGCATCGCGCGCGATCCGCGCATCTGCAAGTTTTCGATTGTCGCCTTCAATATGCAGGAGCAGCGGGTGGTGTACCGGCAGGACGCGGCGTCGCAGATCGATTTCCCGGCGATGGGCGACGCCCTCAAGTCGCTCAGCCTGGGAACGGTGGACCTCAAGCGGCTGAGCCAGAAGCACGGCGACTCGGAGTTTCTGTCGCGCCTGATCACCACCGAGGTCAAGGACGACAAGGCCCGGCCGGATGCTGTGATCTTCGCGGGACCGAAGGTGGTGCTGGACGACGGTCTGCCGCCGGACACGCTGAAGCAGCTCGGCGACGTGAAGCTTCCCGTCTTCTACATGAACTACAATTTGAACCCGCAGGCCAACCCGTGGCGCGACGCCATCGGAAACGCCGTCCACTCCCTCAAGGGCCTTGAATTTACAATCAGCCGCCCGCGCGACCTGTTCTTTGCCTGGAGCGAGATCATAGGGCGTATAGTAAAATCAAAGGTGAGGCCGGGAACCGGAAGCGCGGCCTCGCAATAACCAATGCGGGCTTTCTCTATTGCGCTGATGGCTGGATTCGCCGCCCTTCCGTGCCTGGCCCAACAGTTCGGGCACAACGACCTGGCGCCCTACATACCCACGCCGCAAATCATCGTCGAGAGGATGTTGGAGGCCGGGCGGGTGAAGCCCGGCGACGTAGTGTACGATCTGGGCAGCGGCGACGGGCGCATCGTAATCACCGCCGCTCAAAAGTTCGGCGCCCGGGCCGTGGGCGTGGAGATCCGCCCGGATCTCTGCCGCATCGCGCGGCAGCGGATCAAGGCGCTGGGCCTGGAGGAGCGCGTCTCCATGATCGAGGGCAACGTGCTGCACGTGGACCTGACGCCCGCCACCGTGGTGACCATGTTCCTGATGACCGGTTCCAACGAACGGTTGAAGCCCAACCTGGAGAAGGATCTGAAGCCGGGCTCGCGCGTGGTTTCCAACGAATTCCCCATCAAGGGCTGGAAGCCGGTGGAGGCGCTGGTGGTCAAGACCGGCACCATGGAACATACCATCTACGTCTACGAGATGGGGCGCACGAACTGACCACACAGGGGCTGGGGGCCAGGGACCGGGGGAAGGACGAGGCTCTTACTTGTTTTTCCCGGCGTTCTCCACGATGGAACGCGCCAGATAATTCTCAATCTTGGAATTGTTGCGGGCCACTTCGTAAAACGCCGCCCGCAGAAGCTGATCCTTGCGGTTGAGCAGGGTGTCGCGGATGTATTGCTGCACGCGCGGGTCGTTTAAATCGCGCTGTCCGGCCGGCTCCCGCGAGAAAACCTTCATGATGCGGTAGGCGTCCTGCGTGGGGATCACCGGAGAGATGCCGCCGGGCTGAATGGAATCGAGCAGCTTGCGCAGTTCGGGGCTGGCTTTCTGCATCTGCGATTCCGGGATGAACCCCATATCGCCTCCGTTGGGGGCGCTATTGGCGTCTTCGGAATAATTTTGCGCCAGCGCGCTGAAATCTTCCCCGTGCTGCAGGCGCCGCAGGAGATCGGCAATCTTGGTCCGGGCTTCGCCGTCGTTCTGGGCCTTGCTGTTTTTCAGGTTGCGCACGTTGGGATCGGGCGTGGGCGTGACCACGATCTGCGCCAGGTGCACGCGCGGCTCGGTGTAATTGAAGCTGGGCTTGTTGGCGGCATAAAAATTGGCCACGTCGGCGTCGGTGATGGTGATGTGCGAGGTGATTTCGCGGTTCACCAGTTTTTCCACGGTGAGGTCGCGCCGGATCTGGGCCTTCAAATCGTCCACGCTCATGTGGCGGTCGGCAAGCTGGCGGTCGAATTCCTCCTTGGTGTAGGGCGCCTTCATCTTATTGAGCTCGGTGGCGACGTCGGCGTCCACGGCGGTCAGGCCGAGCTGTTCGGCGCGCTGCCACATGATCTCGTTGGTGATGAGCCTGGTCAGCAGATCGAGCTTCTGCGTCATGACCTGGTCGGCATTGGAGTCTTCGGCCGTCTGCGGGTACTGCGTCTGGTAGATTTTCTCCAGCTCCGCGTTGGTGATGGCGTGTCCGTTCACCTCGGCGGCGACATTAGCCGGAGGCGCGTGCTTGCATGCCGTCCCGGCTAACGCGGCCAGCAGCGCGGCGAAGAATGCGGAATAGCTCTTCATGGGGGTGAACCCTCATTGTAACCGGTGGGGGCGCATTTGGCCGGAGGCGCCGCGCGTCCGGTAGAATGGTCCTTCTCATGAGGGTCGGCATCATCGGCACCGGCGCCATCTCGCACATGCACGCGCGCGCCTACCGGAATATCGGGTACCGGCTGACCGTCTGCACGGACATTGACGAAGCCTCGGGACGCAGGTTCGCGGAGCAGCACGGCGTGGAGTTCGTAAGCACGTATCAAGAGGTCTGCCGCCACGCGGAAGTGGATTACGTGGACGTGTGCACGTTTCCCGATTTCCGCCTCGAGCCGGTCGCCCTGTGCGCCCAAACGAAGAAGCACGTGCAGGTGCAGAAGCCCATTGCGACCTCGCTCGCGGCCGCGCGCCAAATGATCGAGACCGCGCGCTCGGGCGGCATCCTGCTGGGCGTGGTGAGCCAGCACCGGTTCGACGAAGCCGGCCGGTTCCTCTCGCGCGCGATCGCGGCGGGGCGGTTGGGCAAACTGCTGGAGTGCGACTGCTACGTGAAGTGGTACCGGCCGCCGGAATACTACGCGCGGCCGATCAAGGGGAGTTGGAAGACCGAGGGCGGCGGAGCGCTGATCACCCAGGCGATCCACCAGGTGGACCTGCTGCGGTGGCTGGCCGGACCGGTAGCGGAGCTTTTCGGCGCCTGGCAACTGGGCGCGCGGCACCGCATCGAATCGGAGGACGTGGTCAACGCCGTGGTGCGCTACGCCAGCGGCGCGACCGGCGTGATCCAGGCCGCGACGGCCTTCTGGCCGGGGTACACGGAGCGAACCGAATTCCACGGCACGAAAGGGACGGCGGTGATCTCCGGCGACCAACTCACGGCGTGGGACGTGGAAGGCGATTCCGGCGAGGCGGCGCCCGTGGCCACCCACGCGGCCTCCGGCGCGTCCGACCCCATGGCGATTTCGCTCGAGCCCTTCGAGCGCCAGTTCCGGGACTTCGGCGACGCCATCCTGCACGGCCGGCCCCCGCTGGTTTCGGGCGAGGAAGGATACCAGGCGCTGGAGGTGGTGGATGCGGTCTACCGCTCCTGCCGCACGGGGGAGAAGGTGGTGCTTTGAGCAGTACTTACTTCACCGCGATATCTGCCGTGTTCGACACCGCGCCGCCAATCGAGATCTGCACCGCCACGGGGACGCACAGACTCGAGCATGGCAACCCCGCCGGCACCAGCGCGTTCACCTGGTACACACCCACCAGCCCGGGCGCCAGGCCGGAGAACAGCACCTGCGCCGGGACGGCGGGGCCAATGAAACGGAGGGTCACCGTGGGCGTGGCGGTGGTGCGCGAGAGCGGGTCGCTCAAGGCCGGCGAGCCGCTGGGCGGCTGGTTGGTCACCGCGCCCAGGCCCGTGCAGTAGATCTGGATCACCGTGCTGCCGCTGACCGCCGGGTGCGTGGAATCGACCAGCAGGCCGGTGGCGTTGTCGAGGATCGCACCCACGGGAGCCTGCCGGTTCACGATGAAGATTCCCGGTGCGAAGGGCGCCAGGCCCATGGTCTGTGCGGCGCTGGTCTGGCCGTTCCCTGAGACCGAAAAGGAAGCCTGCGACGATCCCGCCAGTTCCCAGGGAACCTGCAAGTTCACCTGCTGGCCGGTGACCGCAAACAGCGGCGCCTTTTGCCCGCTGGCGAACTGGACCGACAGCCCGGCCAGATTGTCGGGAAGCGGCACGCCCCCGGCCGTGGTCAGCGAGCTTTCCAGAAAACCTCCGAAGACGCTGGCGATGCTTCCCGCGACCACCGGCATTCCCGGCACGAAGCTCGCTCCGTTCACCACACCGCTGGGGTCGATCGCCAACACGGGAGCGCCCGGCGTCAATACCCGGATGCGGTTGGCCCCAAAGTCTGCAAAGTACACTTTGCCGGCGGAGTCCACGGCGATGCCGGCCGGGCTCAACCGGGCGCTGGTGGCCGGGCCGCCATCGCCGCTGAAGCCGGACGCCCCATCGCCCGCCACCGTGTCGATCACTCCACTCGACACCTTGCGGATGCGATTAGTATCCGTGATGAAGAGGTTGCCGACGGAGTCCACGGCAATCCTCCCGGGACTAAATCCGGCGTTGATGGCCGGGCCGCCGTCGCCGCTAAAGCTGAACTGCCCATTGCCCGCCACCGTCGTGATCACGCCGTTGGATACCCTGCGGACACGGCCGGAATCCGCAATGTACAGGTTGCCCGCGGCGTCCACGGCAAGGCGAAACGGATCGTTCAACCGGGCGTCGATGGCCGCACCGCCGTCGCCGACGTTGCCGTCGAAGCCGGCTGTTCCGTTTCCTGCCACAGTAGCGATCACGCCGGCCGACACCTTGCGGACCCGGCTGTTCCCACGGTCCGCAATGTATAAGTTGCCCGACGCATCCACGGTAACGCCATCGGGCGCGTTCAACTGGGCGGCGGTCGCCGCGCCGCCATCGCCGCTGAAGCCCGCCGTCCCGTTGCCCGCCACGGTGGTGACGACGCCGTTCGATACCCTGCGAACGCGGTCGCCCGTCGAGTCGGCGATGTACAGGTTGCCCGCGGCATCCACGGCGATATCGCTGATGTTCAACCCGGTGGTGCCCGCCACCGTGGCGATCACTCCATTCGACACCTTGCGGACGCGAAAGTTCAGGCCGTCCGCAAGGTCCAGGTTGCCTGCGGCGTCCACCGCCACACTGGCGGGCGCGTTCAACTGCGCGCTCGTGGCGGGACCGCCATCGCCGCCGAAGCTGACCGCTCCGTTTCCCGCCACGGTATTGATCACGCCGCCGGACACCTCGCGGACGCGGTTATTCCGCCGGTCTGCTATGTGCAGGTTGCCCGCCGAATCTACGGCGATCGAGAACGATTGGCTCAACTGGGCGCTGGTGGCCGGGCCGCCATCGCCGCTGAAGCCCACGGTCCCGTTTCCCGCCACGGCGGTGACCACTCCGTTCGCAAGCTTCAAGACGCCGTGGAAGGCGGAGTCCGCGATGTAGAGGTTGCCTGCCGTGTCCGCGGCGAGGCCGAAGGAGGTATCGAGCTCGCCGAATGGCCCCGTGATAGCGCAGCTCGCGATCACCCCGTTCGACACCTTCAGGATGCGGCTGAAATTTCCGATGTCGGTTTTGTCCGTGTCCGCGAAGTAGAGGCTGCCCGCCGCATCGACCGCCGTGGCGCTGGGACCGTTCAACTGGGCGCTGATGGCCGGGCCGCCATCGCCGCCAAAGCCGGCCGTTCCATTTCCCGCCACGGTGGTGATGACGCCTTTCGACACCTTGCGGACGCGGAGGTTACCGGAATCCGCAAAGTAGAGGTTGCCGGCCGCGTCGACCGAAATGCCGACGGGAAAGTTCAGAATGGCGCCCGAGGCCGGGCCGCCGTCGCCCGCAAAGCCGGACGCCCCGGTTCCCACCACGGTAGTGATGACGCCGTTCGAGACCTTGCGGATGCGGTTGTTGCCGGAGTCGGCGAGGTACAGGTTGCCGGCGGAATCCACGGCGATGTCCGGCGGACCGGCGAACTGAGCGTTGACGGCCGGACCATTGTCGCCGCTGTAACCTGTGGTCCCGTTGCCCGCGGCCAGGGTCAACACCTTGCTGGCGGCGTCCATGCGCAGCACCGCGTTGTGCGTCACGCTCACCAGAAAAATGTTGCTCGCCCGGTCCACGGCCACGCCGCCCACAATCCCAACGCTGGCCGAGGTGGCGGGAATGTTCACCGGCAGGCCGCCGCCGGCGAATGTCGCAATCGTATAGCTCTGGCCCGCTGCCCAGCCGCACAGAGCCAACATGAGAACTACGGTTCGCGCGCGCATTTTATTTCACCACGATGCTGGCAACGTTCGACCCGGCGCCACCGATGGTCATAAAGACATCCACGGGAAATACCTGCCCGCCCGCATTGCTGGTTAGCGCCGCCGGCACCAGCACGTTCACCTGGTACACCCCCACAAACCCCGGCGCCAGCCCGGAAAACAGCACTGGGGCAGGGATTCCAATGCCGAAGGCCGCGACGAACCCGACGAACCCGATGGCGACCTCCGGAGTGGTCGTGGTGCGCGAGAGCGGGTCGCTCAGCGCCGGCGAGCCGCTCGGCGGCTGGTTGGTCACCGCGCCCAGACCCGTGCAGTAGATCTGGATGACCGTGCTGCCGGCGATCGCCGGATTCGATGCATCCACCAGCCGGCCGGTAGCGTTATCGAGGATCGCCCCCTGCCCGGTCCCCTGCGCATTCAGGGTGAAGATTCCCGGCGCAAAGGGCGCCAGGTTCATGAATTGACCGGCGCTGGCCTGGCCGTTCACCGTGGCGGAAAGCGTTGTCTGTAACGGTCCGGCCAGTTCCCATGGAACCTGGAAGTTCACCTGCCCGCCCGTGACGGCAAACAGTGGCGCCCTTTGCCCGTTGCCGAACTCGACGGAAAGCCCGGCCAGGTTATCGGGAAGGGGCGTGCCGGCGGCGGTGGTGAGCGAGCTTTCGAGGAAACTTCCGAAGACGCTGGCAATGCTGCCTGGCACCAACGGCACTCCCGGCACAAAGCTGGCTGCGTTGACGACACTGCCCGCGTTGATTGCCAGCACGGGAGGAGGGACGCCAGGCGTCAATACGCGGATGCGGTTGTTCCCGGTGTCGGCCACGTACACATTGCCGGCGGCGTCCACGGCGATGCCCGCGGGCTGGTTCAACCGCGCGCTGGTGGCCTCGCCGCCATCGCCGCTGAAACCCGCCACTCCGCTGCCCGCCACTGTCTCGATCGCGCCATTCGTCACTTTGCGGATGCGATTCGCGTCCGTGATGTAGAGGCTGCCCGCGGCGTTAAGGGCAATCTTGCTGGGGGAGGTCAAGCCCGCAACGACGGTCGAGATCACGCCGTTCGACACCTTGCGGATGCGGCCGTTGAATTGATCGGCGATGTAAAGGTTGCCGGCGGAGTCCACGGCCACCCCGGACGGTATTCTCAACTGGGCGTCGGTGGCCGCGCCGCCATCGCCCGCGAAGCCGAACTTCCCGTTGCCCGCCACCGTCGAGATCACGCCGCCCGACACCTTGCGGATGCGAACGTTACCCAGGTCCGCGATGTACAAGCTGCCCAACGCGTCCACCGCGACGCCGGACGGTATTCTCAACTGGGCCTCGGTGGCCGCGCCGCCGTCGCCCCTGAAGCCGCTTGTCCCGGTTCCCGCCACCGTCGTGATCACGCCATTCGACACTTTGCGGACGACGTTGCCGGCCGGGTCGGCGATGTACAGGTTGCCCGCGCCATCCACGGCGATGTCCTTGCCGCTCACCTCCGCCACCGTGGCGATCACTCCGCCCGACACTTTGCGGACACGGTTATTCTGCGAGTCCGCAATATAGACGCTGCCGGCGGCATCCACCGCAACGCCGGTGGGCGAGTTCAACTGGGCGCTCGCGGCGGGCCCGCTGTCGCCGCCGAAATTGACGGTACCGTTCCCCGCCACGGTCGTAATGACGCCGGCCGACACCTCGCGGATGCGGTTGTTCCCGCTGTCCGCGATGTACAGGTTGCCCGCAGGGTCCACAGCAATGGCCAACGAATCGCTCAACTGGGCGAGAGTGGCCGGGCCGCCATCGCCCCTGAAGCCCGCAGTGCCGTTTCCCGCAACCGCGGTGATCAACCCGTTCGAGAGCTTCAAGACGCCGCGGAAGGCGGAGTCCGCGATGTAAATGTTGCCCGCCGTGTCCCCGGCCAGGTCGAAGGAGGTTCGCGATCCGCCGTTGAGTCCCACTGGTATTCTCGTGAGCACCCCGTTCGACACCTTCAGGATGATGCTGGAAGTACCGACATTAGCGGCACTGGCCGAGTCCACGAAGTAGAGGTTGCCCGCGGAGTCCACAGTGGTGACGCCGGGAGCGCTCAATTGGGCGGCGATGGCCGGACCGCCCTCCTCATCGAAGCCGAACGTGCCAGTTCCCGCTACGGTAGTGATCACGCCGTCCGAGATCTTGCGGACGCGGCGGTTGCGCGAGTCCGAAAAGTACAGGTTGCCCGCCGAATCGAAGGAGAGGCCGATGGGAAAGTTCAGGATGGCGCTCGGGGCCGCGCCGCCGTCGCCCGCAAAGCCGGACGCTCCGGTGCCCGCCACGGTCGTGATCACGCCGTTCGAAACCTTGCGGATGCGGTTATTGCCGGAGTCGGCGAGGTAGACGTTGCCGGCGGAGTCGACGGCTATGCCCTCCGGAGGCCCGGCGAACTGAGCATTGATGGCCGGCCCGTTGTCGCCGCTGAAACCCGCGGTCCCGTTGCCCGCGAGCAGAGTCAGCACCTTGCTCGCGGCGTCCAGGCGCAGCACCACGTTCAGGCCGCTCACTATGAAAAGATTCCCCGAGTGATCGGCTGCCACCCCGCCCACGCCCCCGAGGCTGGCCGAAGTGGCCGGAATGTTGACCGGCAGCCCGCCGCCGGCGAAGGTCGAAATCGTGTAGGGCTGGCCCAGCGCGCAGCCGGACAGTATCAAAGTGAGAACGACGCGCCCGAAGCTCGACGAGGCTCTCATTGGACCGCCAGTTTCACCGTGTTACTCCTGCCGCATGGTAATGCCTGTGTCGGAAAGAAACAGCGTATACAGGGGCGCCGCTGCAACGTAAGCGTGGAAGCCGGGGCCTGTCCCCGATTCGGCTCAAAATGCAGGGGTATCGCTAGAGCGAGTGCAGCCGCGAATAACATTGCGCCAAACTATTAGCACTTCTTAGGCCGGTATTCTAATATTCCCAACCCCGGAAGTAGTGCTGATGTTCCACCATATCCACGCGCTTGCCGCGAAAACGCACGCCCTCCATCTCCAGGCGCGTGCGCTGTTCGAGGCCGGCCTCGTACTTCAGCTTGATCTGGCCGCCGGCCCCCACCACGCGCTGCCACGGCAGCGTGCCGCCCGCGCCGCGCAGCAGTTGTGCCACCTGCCGGTGATACAGCGGATAACCGGCCGCGGCCGCCACCTGGGAGTAGGTGGCCACTTTGCCGCGCGGGATCTGCCGGATGGTCTTGCGTATGGCGGCATCGCGCTGCGCGCTCTTGGGCGCGCGCATCAGGCGGCGCGCCGCCTCGCTCGCGGTCAGTTTCCGGATCATCGCAGCTCCGCGTGCCGGAAGCAACCCACCACATGATCGTTCACCATGCCGGTGGCCTGCATGAAGGCCTAAACGTACCACCACTGGCTTAACCCTCGTGATGATTATCGTCTTCCCCGGCAGCAAACCTCCCGG
This sequence comes from Terriglobia bacterium, assembly GCA_020073615.1. Taxonomy (GTDB): domain Bacteria; phylum Acidobacteriota; class Terriglobia; order Bryobacterales; family Bryobacteraceae; genus JADGNR01. The sequence goes on along the minus strand of JAIQEX010000029.1, from coordinate 665 downwards.
CAATAAGCGTAGCAGAATGGATGCGCGCTGCGCGTGGCCGCTGCGCTCAGACGACGTTGCAGGACGGCGGGGTCGCCAAGCGCTTCGTCCTGATTCGGGGATGACTCTTCGGGCTTGATTGGCCGGTACGTCCGCCTCCTTCTTGAACTCTCTCCACATTTTCGTAACAGTTCAAGTACCCGTGTCGATTTTGCTGGACAAACCTCGCCGGATCGTTTACCGTATGGTGGATGAGTGCGAGAGGGCCTCGACGGAGAACGCAGAAGCAAGGGGCATCTGCGAATCGGCATCGGCACTCGAATCTGCCCAGCCGTGAGCAGTTGCGGCGCGAAAACGAGCGGTTACTGCGAGAGAACCAGGATCTCCGCCGGAAAGTAGTCGAGCGCGAAAAGCAGATTGCGGACGCCGAAAAGCAGGTAGTCGAGCGCGAAAAGCAGATCGCCGACGCTGAAGAGCAGATCGCCGATCTGGAGCGGCAATTGGCGGCGCGCCAAAAGAATTCCACCAACTCTTCCAAACCTCCGTCCTCGGATGGATTGGCTGGCAAGTCGCGGCAGCGCGGCCGGCGCAAGACGAGCAAACGCAAAGTGGGCGGTCAGAAAGGTCATCCCGGCCATCACCGCCCGCGGACGCCTCCAGAACAGGTCCAGGAAGTGCGTCCGGTA